>RGPS01000492.1 GCA_010084195.1 Terriglobia bacterium | reverse complement strand
GCGAGGGCGTGCGCGGCGATCCAACCGGCGCAGACTGCGACCAGCGCGAGCCGACCGGCTCCGCGAAGGGCATTGGCCACCTTGGCTCCCGGTTCAGCGAACATCTGCCATACCGCAAAAGCCGCGACATAGAGGCTGAGAATCGCCCCGACATCCGCACCCTCGACCACGTTCAGACCGACGCACAATCCGGCGAGCAGGACCCGCAGCCAGCCGCGCCAGCCGGTTTGGAAGCCGCCCTGCAACAATCCGAGCGCCGCCAGCGTGCAACCCAACGCCAGCGCCTTCGGTGGCAATCCCCAGCAGGCGTAGGAAAGGGGATTGGTGTTCAATGCGACTGCTGCGGCGACAAGCAGGCCAACGGCCGGGTATAACTTGGATTGCTGACAGAACACGTAGCCAGAGATACCGAGTAGTAACAGCGACAACGGTGCGTGGAGTTTCGCGAATTGAACGGCATCAAGAATGAAGAAGAGCAAATGTGAAAATGCCGGCTCCGCACTAGGCTGAAGGCCGCCAACCCAGTTGCTGGAAACCCATACGCCCAGCAAATTACCCAAGCCGTCTTTCTCGTGGTTCTTCAGCAATCCGAGCGGGCCGCAACGGGGCTTCGTCGGTCAGAAGTTCGACGATCTCCTGACGCGCCTCGCTCATGCCGATTTCCGCGCCTTCGCCGGTCACCCGCCAGCCGAATCCTTCCCCCGTCTCCAACCTAAGCCCCAGTGCCTGTTCTTCCATCTCCCGACCTGTAATCTCCAGCAGGCTTTCACCACTGGCCTGCTTCCGAAGAGTCCAGACCGCATCGCAGGCCGCCGTTATGCCTGTAGTGCCCGCCACGGCATCCAGTCCCGACTCAGCCGCCATCTTCCGGGTGTGGTGAACCAGCACCATCGCCACTTTATGACGTTGAGCCAGCACCTGAAGCTGCGATACTTCCGCGTATTCACTCCGCAGGGCGTCTCTACTGCTGCCGCCACCCTTCGCCAACCTGAGGAACGTGTCGATCACAACGAAGTCGTACGCGTCCTCCTGAAGCAATTGGTCGAGTTCAGCCGCTCCCCCTTCCGCCAGTGATCTGAGTGAATACCGGAACACAATGTTCTGAAGCTGGATATCAGCCTGAGGCACCAGCTTGCGAAGCCGGTTACTCGTGCGGCCCGGTCCCTCTTCGAGTCCGCAATACAGGACCTTCACCGCCCGCCTGATACCGTACCGCCCCAGAAATGGTCGGCCCATAGCCGCGTCAATTGCCATCTGTAGCGTCAGCCAACTCTTCCCCGACTTCGGACGGCCCGCGAGAATCGTAAGGCCATGAGCCAGCAGGCCATCGAACAGGAAGGAAGGTGGTGGATAGTTCGTCTGATAGATCTTGTAGCCATCCAACATCTCGGAAGGGATACTCACGCGGCCTCCTGAAGCGCTGCCAGCCGATCTACCAGCCATTCCACGAAAACCCGCTCCGCTTCACCTGTCTTGGCCCCGTAGGCAAGCATCCGTTGCGTTACCTCTGGCATCGTTTCCGCTGCCACCCGGTACAACTCCACCAGCCGGCACGGCCC
>RGPS01000491.1 GCA_010084195.1 Terriglobia bacterium | reverse complement strand
TCTGGCTGTCCAGACCGTCCCTCCGACCGTCTCTGCCCTACTGGAATGCGTCAACTCCAGTCTGCCCCTTCGTCTGCGCTTCAAGCGTGCCGCCCAACGCCCCGGCTCTCCCGGGCCTGACCAGCACATGGGTTGGTTGGTGGAGGTGTTTGCAACGCGCCAGTGCATGAACTTCCAAGTCATCTACGCTGACCCGCTGTCGAACCAGGAGTGGAAGCGGTTCTCGCTCTCTGCCTTTGTGCACACCTGCTATTGGCATTGGGACGTGACGGGGCAGGTCTCTCGGGAGAGTACGTATACTCGGCACCCCATTCCCAGTCTGGAGGTGGAACTGCCCCTGTACAGCGGGCGCTTTTTGCCGTTTCAACGCGTGTTCCCTTCGGCAGTGCGGGCCTTCCAGGAGGCCTGGACCGCGTCCGTCGAGTTCCCGTCTACGACGTCCTCGGCACCTCAGACTTTTCCATCTCAGACTCCTTCTCCACCTCAACCATTAACACCCGAGACCTCTTTACCTCAGACTCCTTCTCCGTCTCAGACTCCTTCTCCACCTTCTACCCCGGCCCTGCAGCGGTGGGCGTCGAGTCTGCGGCAGTGGGCCTCAACTCTGCCGCTGGCGATTGGGCGACGGGTGTTGAAGGGCCGAGGGACCCAGGCCAAACAACCCGGCAGGCAGAACCTGGCTATCCATGCCAGCGACGGTCGCAAGCGGAAACGGTCGGGGGAGATGCCGTCCCTCAGTCCAGCATTTCCATGAAGCGAGGCACCAACGACGGACCCTGCGCCCACCACCACGACGGCTGGGTGTGGAGGGTGTGTGTATGCAATTCACTGTAAAGAACCACGCGTTGGTCGAAGCGTTCCGCGTCGGTTAGAGCCTGGGGGGTGCCGTTGATGGAGAGGCCCTTGAGTTTGGAGGTGTGCTTGTGAACGACCAGTTCGACGGTCTGGAGGTTGATGTCTTCGTAGGGGGGGCTCCAAGGGCCCGGGCACCAATACCACGAGTCGTAACCCGTATAGGGAAAGAACAGCATGTAGGTCAGGACCCAGGTGTGGGGACGTTCCCTCCACCGGACGTAGTAGGGGGTCTTGGCCAGATCCGAGGCCTGGCGAAACCCCTGTTGGCAACGGGTATCCTGGAGCAGGGTCTGGTACCGCCCCGACAGCAGCGCGTCCTTGCCGTCGAGCCCCACGACCTCCGTGCCCTGCGAGTCCAGGATGCGACAGTTCGACAGGTAGTATTCCAGCGTCGAGGGATAGTACCGTTCGTGACGATCAAACATGATCATGGGTGCAAACCGTTGGAGCAGCCGTTCGATTTCCATGGCAGGGTTTGTTTATTGACAGGAAAATGTTCCGCCCACCACCCAACGACCAGGTCTGTTCTGGTCTCTTGGGTGGTGCTATACTTGGAGGGACTGGCGGAGTTCCCCCAGGTGGTGGGTGATTTGGTTCAAGGTCTGGACGGCCAGGGCGGCGTTCCGGTGCAGTTCGCTGGACCGGTGGTTTTCGTGCGCGATGGTCAGGACCTTTTGGGTGGTGGCCGACAGGGCATCCAGGCCC
>RGPS01000050.1 GCA_010084195.1 Terriglobia bacterium | reverse complement strand
AAAAATACAAGCGCTGCTGCGGCCACTGGTCCAAAACCAACCTCAGGGACGCCGCATGAAAAGCCTGAGGGCGAAGGTTCCGCCCGAAAGTCCACGAACCTTCCCCCTTTACCAGGCGGCAGGCGGCGCTACCCGGCGTCTTCGCGCTGTAGCCTCCGCGCCGGAGATCGGGTTCGACTTACGGTTGAGTCTGCTCACCCCGCAAGCCAGCGCATTTCCACTAAATGGCCCAGGCGTAACCGTCGCCTGCCGCTTCACCGCCCGCTGCCCCACCGGACACGCGACTTCAGTCGCGTCCTGCTCCCCGGTTCACCCGAGCGCAGAGTGGCCCCACTCCTCTCTCCGACCGCCTCTTCCCAGGAGCGGCCAGCCCAGGTTTCCCCGGCGTCGTCGAAGCCTGGGGAACCCCTCATGGTCACGGTCCGCCAGCGCTATTCAACAAGCAGGTAAGCATCCCACCCCAATCGGGCGTATGCTGAAACCAGGAGCCTCTCCATGGGCAGCATTCTGGTGATCAACGCAGGTTCCTCGTCTCTCCGCTTCGCCGCGTTCGGTGACGCCGTTGAGCTTCCGGAAATCCTCCGGGGCAAGGTCGAGCGAACTGGACCCTCCGGAGCCGACGATGCGCTTCAAGACATTCAGCGGCAATTAGCGGTCACCCCGCTCTCTGCTATCGCTCACCGCATCGTCCACGGAATGCAGCATTCTGAGCCTGTTGGCATCACTCCCGCGTTGGTCGAAGAATTGCACCGGAATGTTCCGAACGACCCCGAGCACATGCCGCGTCAACTGGAATTCATCGAAGCCTGCACTCGCCTCTATCCGGGAGTGCCGCAGGTGGCGTGTTTTGACACTGCTTTCCACGCCCACATGCCGCGCGTAGCCGCGCAGCTGCCCCTGCCGCGTCGCTATGAGGCCCAGGGCCTCCGCCGTTACGGTTTCCACGGGCTGTCGTACGAATACCTGCTGGAAGAACTGGCGCGTGTTGCCGGTCCCGACGCCGCCAAGGGTCGGGTCATCCTCGCTCACCTCGGCAATGGTGCCAGCCTCGCCGCAGTAAAAGACGGAGTCGGCATCGATACCACCATGGGCTTCACTCCTGCCGGTGGTTTGGTGATGGGAACCCGGACCGGCGATCTCGACCCCGGTGTCGCCGCCTGGCTTCTGGTCTCTGGTCTGAATGCAGAACAGTTCACTCACCTGGTCAATCACGAATCGGGCCTGCTGGGGATTTCCGAAACCAGCGCTGATGTGCGGGATCTGCTCAAGCTCGAGTCAACGGACGCACGTGCCGCCGAGGCCCTGCGCCTGTTTTGTTATCAGGTGCGCAAGTACCTCGGGGCCTTCGCCGCTGTTCTGTCCGGGCTCGATACGCTCGTTTTCGCCGGAGGTATCGGGGAAAACTCGCCGGTTATCCGGCACCGCATCTGCAATGCGATGCAGTTCCTCGGCATCGAACTCGATGACAAGCAGAATGCCACCAGCCAGCCCCTCATTTCGTCCGCGAAGAGCCGTGTCGCCGTCCGCGTCATTCCCACGAATGAGGAACGGATGCTCGCCCGACACGCCTACCGTTTTTTAAGAAAGTAAATCAATGTCTCAGCCCCTATCGCCCGATGTTTTGCCGCCCGAACTGCTCTCCCGCATGAACGCCTGGTGGAGGGCCGCCAACTATCTCTCTGTGGGCCAGATCTACCTCTACGCGAACCCCCTGCTTCGCGAACCTCTCACCGCCGCGCACATCAAGCGGCGTCTCGTCGGACATTGGGGCACTACGCCCGGGCTCAACTTCATCTACGTCCACCTCAACCGCATCATCAAGGCCCATCACCTGAACATGCTCTACGTCATCGGCCCGGGTCATGGGGGCCCCGGCATCGTTGCTAACACGTACCTCGAAGGGACCTACAGCGAAGTCTACCCGGACATCTCGCAGTCCGAAGCCGGCATGCAGAAGCTGTTCAAACAGTTCTCGTTCCCCGGCGGAATCCCGAGCCACGTAGCCCCGGAAATCCCCGGCTCGATTCATGAGGGCGGGGAACTCGGCTACTCGCTGCTCCATGCCTACGGTGCCATTTTCGACAACCCCGACCTGATCGCTGCCTGTATCGTCGGCGATGGCGAAGCCGAAACCGGACCTCTCGCGGCCAGTTGGCATTCCAACAAATTCGTGAACCCCGCCCGTGATGGTGCCGTTCTCCCCATCCTCCATCTCAATGGCTACAAGATCGCGAACCCTACCGTCCTGGCCAGAATCCCGCACCACGAGTTGGAGCAACTCTTCATCGGCTATGGCTACAAGCCCCATTTCGTGGAAGGTAGCGACCCGGAAACCATGCACCAGTTGATGGCCGCCACTCTCGATACGGTCATCGCAGAGATTCACGCGATTCAGCAAAATGCCCGCGATAATCCCACTGCGCCTCGTCCGCAGTGGCCGATGATTATCCTCCGCAGCCCCAAAGGCTGGACCGGCCCGAAGTTCGTCGATGGCAAGCAGGCCGAAGGCTCCTGGCGTTCCCATCAGGTGCCCTTAACCAACTGCATCTCAAACCCCGCGCACCTGGAAATTCTCGACACCTGGCTCCGCAGCTACCACGCGGAAGAACTCTTCGACGCAGAGGGCAAGCTTCTGCCGGAGATAGCGTGTTTGGCTCCCCAGGGCACCCGCCGCATGTCCGCCAATCCCCACACCAATGGCGGCCTTCTCCTGCGGGATCTCGATCTTCCGGACTTCCGAACCTATGCTGTGGAAGTGGTTAAACCCGGCACGTCCATGGCTGAAGCCACCCGGGTAATGGGTGACATGTTGCGCGATGTCATGACGCTCAACGCTTCCTCCCGTAACTTCAGAGTGGTCGGACCTGATGAAACGGCCTCCAATCGCCTCGGGAGCCTGTTCGAAGTGACGGACCGGGAATGGATGGCCGAGATGCTCCCGGGCGACGACCATCTTGGTCAGGAGGGACGCGTGATGGAGGTCCTCAGCGAGCACATGTGCCAGGGCTGGCTCGAAGGCTACCTCCTCACCGGACGCCACGGCTTCTTCTCCTGCTACGAAGCCTTTATCCACATCATCGACTCCATGTTCAACCAGCATGCGAAGTGGCTGAAGGTGTCGAAAGGGATTCCGTGGCGTCGACCCCTCGCGTCGCTGAACTATCTCCTCACCTCCCACGTCTGGAGGCAGGATCACAACGGCTTCAGCCATCAGGACCCCGGTTTCATTGATCAGGTGGTGAACAAAAAGGCTGACATCGTCCGCGTGTATCTCCCCCCCGACGCCAACACGCTGCTCTCCGTCACCGACCACTGCCTCCGCAGCCGGGACTACGTCAATGTCATCGTCGCGGGTAAGCAACCGGGGCTGCAGTACCTGGACATGGAAGCTGCCGTCCAGCACTGCAGTATTGGCATCGGCATCTGGGGCTGGGCCAGCAACGATCAGGGCGCTGAACCCGATGTGGTGATGGCTTGTGCGGGCGACGTGCCGACTCTGGAAACGCTGGCTGCTGTCGATCTTCTCCGGCGGCACCTGCCTGACCTTCGGATCCGCGTTGTCAATGTGGTCGACCTCATGACCCTGCAGCCCTCCACGGCGCATCCTCACGGCCTTGCGGACGCCGACTTTGATTCCATCTTCACCACCGACAAGCCCGTCGTCTTCGCCTATCACGGTTATCCCTGGCTCATCCACCGCCTGACGTACAAGCGGGCCAACCATGAAAATCTTCACGTCCGGGGCTACAAAGAGGAGGGCACCACCACCACGCCTTTCGACATGACGGTTCTCAACGACCTGGACCGCTTCCATCTGGCCGGAGATGTTGTGGAC
This sequence comes from Terriglobia bacterium, assembly GCA_010084195.1. Taxonomy (GTDB): domain Bacteria; phylum Acidobacteriota; class Terriglobia; order Bryobacterales; family Bryobacteraceae; genus BOG-234. The sequence goes on along the minus strand of RGPS01000050.1, from coordinate 27,470 downwards.
CGCGTACCCCGCCTCCAAAGCCGCGCTGGCCACTTCAAACAATTCCTGCGCGATAAGCTGATCGAACACAAAAACTACATCGTGGAGCACGGCGACGACATGCCTGAAATCCGCGACTGGGTTTGGTCGCACTAGCTTGGCCGTACTTGTGATCCGAACTGCCGGAAACCCCTTCCGAAGCCGCCCCAGCCGGGTTCTGCTGGTCTCGGTTCTGGCGGTTGTCACCCTCGCGATCAGCTTCCCCTGCACGCCGCTTGGACCGCTCCTTGGTTTCATCCCTTTGCCCGGTGCAGTGCTGACCGCCATCGCAGGCCTGGCAGCTACCTGCCTTCTGGTCGTCCAATACGTGAAGACTTGGTTCTACCGCCGTCACGCATTACTCTAAGAAGTACCCGCCATGCGCCGCCGAACCTTCCTCGCGTCCACCGCAGCCGCAGCTGTCCATGCTGCACCTGCAACGAAGCCCAACTTCCTGTTTCTGATTGCCGACGACCTTACCTTCAACGGCATTCAGGCTATGGGCGGCCACGAAGTTGCCACGCCCAACCTGGATCGCCTGATAGCCCGTGGCTGTAGTTTCAGCCACTGCTTCCATCAGGGGTCGTGGACCGGTGCCGTCTGCGTTGCCAGTCGGTCCATGCTCAATAGCGGGCTCACTGCCTTCCGCGCCCAGAAGCAGTTCGAAACCACGCCTCTCTGGGGCCAAACGCTGCGCGATGCGGGCTATAAGACGACCATCGTGGGCAAGTGGCACCTTAGCAAAGGTGCTCTGGAACGGAGTTTTGATGACCATGAGGCCGTCTTTATGGGCGGCATGTATGAGTCCGGGCCGGAGGCGTACAACCGTCCCGCGCCGGGCAATACCTGGACACCGTGGGACACGTCTCTGAAAGGCCAGTGGCTCCACACCCAGCCTTTCCGTAAGAATCAACCCGATACCATTCAGCACTCCGCCCAAATATGGGCCGACACCGCCGCTGAGCGACTGCGTGACCTGGCCGCGAAGCCAGACCCTTTCCTGCTCTATGTCGGTTTCACTTCACCGCACGATCCGCGTCAGGCCCCCAAAGAATTTGTCGACCGTTACCCGGCGGACAAAGTGGTTGTCCCGGCGAACTACCTCCCGGAGCACCCCTTTGATCAGGGCGATGCGAAGGTCCGCGATGAGGTCCTCGCGCCTTTCCCACGTACCCCGGAAGCCGTCCAGCTGCACCGCTCCGAATACTACGCTCACGTCACGTATCTGGACCACCAGGTGGGGCGCATTCTCGACGCGCTCGAAGCTTCCGGCAAGGCTGCCAACACGTATGTAATCTTCACCGCCGACCACGGTCTGGCCGTCGGCCAGCATGGGCTGATGGGCAAGCAAAACATGTACGACCATTCCACCCGGATTCCGCTTATCATTGCGGGGCCTGGCATCAAGGCCAACCGGCGCGTCGAGGCCATGGTCTACCAGCACTCGGTCTTTGCCACCACCTGTGAGCTGGCCGGGATTCCGATTCCAAAGACCGTGGAGTTCCCCAGTCTGGCACCACATCTCCGCGCCACCGCCCGCGCATCAAAGAACGAAAGTGTCTTCTGTTGGTACCGCGACTTCCAGCGCTCCGTTCGCACCCGCGACCACAAGCTCATCGTCTATCCGCAGGCAAAACGGACTCAACTGTTCGATCTGAAAAAGGACCCGGCGGAGACCAATGACGTCTCCGCCGAGCCCCGTTATGCAGCGCTCAAAGCTTCGTTAACAGGTCTCCTGAAACAACACCAGAAGGACCTGGCCGACTCCTTGGCTATTTAGGCGGCCAGCCGTCGTCTGCCGAGGGACCGTACATGCCGGGAACGGGGATGTCCTGCAGCCGGAGGTACACCCCGAGCTGCGCCCGGTGATGGACCAGGTGATTGATGAAGCTGCGAATCAGTTCAGTGCGCACCTGGGTAAAGATGTGCTGCCCGGCGAAGCTGAAGCTCCAACTCTTCGCCATAGCTTCGTCCGAAGCTGCGTCAATCCCTGCTCTGCCTTCCGCGACACAGCGGTCAAACGTGGCCAGCAGTTCTTCCGTTGTTGTCGGGATGGTGGAGTGCCGCGCCGCTGCACGCGCGCGTCCGGCTTCGGGTTTCCGCGCAAGTCGCGACCGCCCGTCTGGACCCGTCTTGCGGTCTGATTGAAGCGATTGATGACGACACCTGCTGGTTCGACGTCGGAGCCTCCACCTGGGAATACGTCGCCATGCACCTGGTTCTGGCCGGGTTTGACTTCCAGGTAACGGAGCCGCCCGAACTCGTCGACCAGGTCCGTCTGCTCGCGGCACGTTTGCAGCGGGCTGTGATGCCTACTGCCCGGCCTTGAAACTCGCAATCGCTTCAGCTGTCCGCAGGTAGCGGTCATACAATCGGAACTTCAGTACCGAGGGGCCGCCCTTCAAAGTGCTCAGGCCTGTGATGCTCTTCAGGTTGGGGCTAAACCGGCCCCAACCAAATTGACGCTCTTCGCCCCCGTCGTTCAGCTGTCCATTCGTCACAAACGTAATCACCTTGGGGCCGCCATCCACAATCACGACAATATGCTGCGGTTTTCCGGGCACCACGGTCCCCGGGTCCGAGGCCCAGCGGTTTTCCGTCCTGCCGTCACGCAGTGTCAATTCCACAGCTCCCCCGGCAATCGTGCGTAGCGAAACGCCCGGCCCCTCAGCGATTACCTGCCCCGGATCCGCATTCGGCAGCGTCACCCAAGCTTCCAACGAAAAGCCCTTGCGCAGATCTGCCTTGCCGTAATCACCCCGGTTCGACCTCTGGTAGAACGTGACTGTGTCCAGTGTGGAAGGTGTCGGCGCGACGGCATTCCCCCACAACCCCTCCAGCAGGTTCTTGTCCAGTTCGTGCACGCGAGCCACATCCTTCTGCGTCTCGGTCACATAGTACTTTCCGCCCTCTTCCACCAGATCCGGATAGCTCATTCGAATCACCGGATCATCGTCGTACAGGGCAATCTCGGGCTGGGACCAACGAATCACTTTGCCCGTCGGCCCGTCGGCTTCCACGCCCCCCGAAAGCCACACCGGGTTCCGGTCCTCATATGCATTGCTTCGCTGCTTCGGGTGCTCCCGAATAAACCGACCGCCATGGTTGTGAAACCAGTACAGGTACTTGCCGTTCTCTGCCTTCCACGCAAAGTTCGCAGCCCTCGGGTGCTTCATCAGCCGACCGTCGGCAAACCGCATGTACTGCGAAGGTTCCCAGCTCTTGCCGCCATCCCGGCTGTAAGTATGCGCCGAATACCCGTCGATGGTGCGGAAAACGCAGAAGATCGAGCCGTCACTCATCACCGAAAACGACTGCTCCTCGGCGATGGTTCCGCCGCCCTTCGGCGCGCGAATGCCCACGTCGCCATCCGGCAGAGTCTGCCACGTGATTTTCTTCGCATCTGGTTCCGTCAGGATGTTGCCGCTGCCAAGCAGCACTCCTTCACTCGATGTAAAGAAACCCTCACCAAAGCCGCCCACCTTGTGCAGCGGGACATAGCCTGCGCCCTTGTAGGCGAAGGCCTTGCCGACTGTCCAGAAGAACTTGATCTTGCCTCCGTACGGATTCTTGCGGTCAATCTCAAAGTCCCGCTGCGGGATCTCGTACCTCTCCTTCGACCACGTTCGCCCGTTGTCATCGGTGTACTTGAAGACGAAGTGACCCAGGCTATCAACTCTGCGGACCAGACCATCCGGATATGCCGGCTTATCGCCAATCACCTGGCGAATGTTGTCCGTATTGTGGTTGTAGAAGACGTACACGCGCCCGGAATTCGCCTTCAGCATCACGGCATAGGAGGCCTCCGGGCCGTTGTTTGGCTCAATGTCCACGGCCTTCTCCCAGGTCTTGCCGAGATCGGTACTGCGGAGGCTCACCACGTGTTGTCCACCCGCACCTTCTGCCCCAGGTCCGGTGGTCATCACGCACAGCCAGGCACCATCGCTGGTCTTCACAATGTAGGGCTGATCGGCGTAGAACTCGTCGGGAATCACCAGGCCTGTCGTGATATTGCGCATATCCTGGACTTGCCCTGTGGCGCTCCCCGCGAGAATGAGGCTGCAAAAGACCGGGAGGAACAACGAACGGAAATATCTCATCTCTTAGCAGTTTATCTGGCCACGATTTACCAGGCCACGATAAACTAACCCCAAACCCCATGCCTTCACCTCTCTACGATGTCGCTGTGATTGGTTCCGGTGCCGCCGGTGGCATCGTCACCAAAGAACTCTGCGAAGGTGGTGCCAAAGTCATCCTCCTCGAAGCCGGTGCCGAGGTGAAACCTCACCAGTTCCGCACCCACTGCATGCCCGAAGATATGGCCTTCCGGGGCTATCGGAACGAGAAGCAGGAACTGTTTTACCCGCCCGACCTGAAAGACTCCATCCGCTACGAACAGTCCGATAACGTCAGCGTGGACCGCATCCGCGTCCTCGGCGGTCGCACCGTTCATTGGAACGCCGTCGTGCTCCGCTACTCCGCAGCCGACCTCCGCGAACATACGCTCCAGGGAATCGATGTCGACTGGCCCATCTCCTACGACGAACTCTCGCCCTACTACGACCGCATTGAAAAGATGATCGGTGTCTGTGGCAACGACGACGGTATCGAAACCCTTCCGGCGGGGCGCAACTATCTTCCGGCACTACCGCTCCGTTGCAGCGAACACATCCTGCGCCGCGACATTGCCCCCATGGGAGCGAAAGTGATCTCGGTCCGCAAGGCCCTTCTCACGAAGGCCTACGACAATCGCCCCGCCTGCCACTACTGCGGACATTGCATGGATGGCTGCGACGTGTCTGCCATCTACTCCACCCCGGGCAGCATGCTCCCCAAGGCCCGGCGTACGGGCAACCTCACGCTTCGCCAAAACGCGCTGGCCCGGGAGATCCTGGTTGATAAAACCGGTCGCGCCCGAGGCGTCTCCATCATCGACCGCCTCACGGGTAAAGAGGAGGAAGTCCGCGCTCGCATTGTCGTGGTTTGCTGCGCCTCCATCGAGACCGCCCGCTTGCTGCTCAACTCGAAATCGCCGACGCATCCTCAGGGTCTGGCGAACTCGAGCGGGGTTGTCGGCCGCTACCTCCACGGCCATGCGACGGGCCAGATGCAGATGTACCTGAAGGAACTTCAGGGCAAGCCACCGTCAAATCAGGACGGTGCGCTGGACCAGTGCCTCATCCCCCGCTGGGATACGAAATCATACCGTGGCAGCTACGATTTTCAGGTCAACTATCAGGGCTACATGTTCCCGTTCCAGGCCCGCAACCTGCGGGGCTATGGTTCGGACTTCAAGCGCCGCGTTCGCGACATGCAGTCCGGCTTCCTGATGATGGGGGGCTATTGCAAGGTCACGGCGCACCCGGATAATCGTGTCACGGTTGACCCCGACAAGAAGGATGCTCATGGCATCCCAATCCCCGTAGTACAGTTCCGCTTCCGGGATATGGACAAGGAAATCTACGCGGCGATGCGCCACTCCGCGCTCACCATGACGGAGCACCTGAAGGCCGATGTGACCGCGCTGCCACCGCTAAATCCCTCGGGCTTCGCCAGCCATGAAAACGGCACGGTGCGGATGGGTTCGGACAAGACACTCTCCGCGCTCAACAGCTATTGCCAGTCGCACGATGTGAAGAACCTCTTCGTTACCGACGGCAGCACCTTCCCGACATCGTCGGAAAAGAACCCGACCCTGACGATCATGGCGCTGTCTCTGCGTGCCGCCGATTACATCAAACAGAGCCGCAAGCGAGGTGAATTGTAATGCAGCCCGAACGCCGTACGCTACTCAAGATTCTCTCCGCCACGGCGCTGCCACTTGACACAGTTCAGGCTGCAATTCAATGCGCCGGAACGGCCCCCGCGAGTGACCTGGCGAACTACAAATTTGTCTTCTTCACGCCCGGCGAGCAAGCGCTTCTGGAAAACCTGATGGAACTGATTATTCCGTCCGATGCCCACTCTCCCGGAGCAAAAGCCGCGCGAGTCCCGGCCTTCGCAGATCTGCTGATCTCGACCGGAACAGATCGGGCTCGCAGCGCCTGGAAAGCTGGCCTCGCCGCCTTTGCAACTGCTGCGACGACGCAGCCTCTCGAAGCGGTCCTGGCCAAAGCGGCTGACGAAGAAGCCAGCCCACAATCCGACCTCGGGCGCTTCTTTATCGACCTGAAGCGCATGACCGTGGATGGTTACTACACTTCCACCCTGGGCATCATGCAGGAACTGGGATACATCGGCAACCAGCACCTGACATCCGCTCCGGGCTGCGACCATCCGGAGCACAAAGGGAACTGAGACGTGGGCGGACAGCCCTATTTCAGGCTGTGAAACAGAAAGTGCGTGGAGCCGGCGGCGTCTGTGACCGCTTCTGCTCTCACCCCGAATACGCGCTCCAGGGCCGCAGGCTGGAGGACATCTGCCACCGGTCCCACGCCCACGATGCGGCCTTCGTCCAGCAGCGCCACAAAATCGGCGAAGCGGGCAACCGCGTTCAGATCATGCATGGCTACGACGACTGCATGGCCGTCGTGCGCCAACTCGCGGCACAGCGTGAGAATGTCGAGCGCGTGTTCAATATCCAGGCTCGCTGTCGGTTCGTCGAGCAGGACTATGTCCGGCTGAGCGGCCAGGCTGCGCGCGATGAGGACACGCTGCCGCTCGCCGCCTGACAAGGTATTCGCGTCGCGAGCCTTGAGATGTGCCACGTCACACCGGACCAGCGCGGCTTCCGTGGCGGCGCGGTCGGCCGCAGTTTCCGGCGCGAAACGCCCACGATGCGGGTACCGTCCCATGCCCGCAATCTCGGCCACCGTGAAGGCGAAATCGATGCGGGTGTCCTGGGGGACGAAAGCGATTGTCTTCGCGATCTCGCGCCGCGAATGAGTCCGGATTGGTTTTCCGCAGAACATCACCTCGCCGGCGGAGACGGGCCACAAGCCAGCCAGAGCTTTCAGCAGCGTACTCTTCCCGCTGCCGTTCGGGCCAATGATGGCAGTGAATTTTCCGTGTGCGATGTCCAGGCTGGCCTCCTGGAGAATGCGGCGTCCTCCGCGTTCTACGGAAATGCCGCAAGCCTGCAAGCCGGAACTCACAGGCTGGCCGCCCGATAGTGCCGCAGGAGCAGGATCAGGAAAAAGGGTCCTCCACATAGTGCTGTAACCACCCCCAAACGAATCTCCGTGGGGGGGTGCAGGGTTCTCGCGGCCAGGTCACAGAGGATCAGAAATACGGCGCCACCCAGGGCACTTGCGGGCAACACGACGCGGTGACGTGGTCCCAGCATCATGCGGATCGCGTGCGGCACCAGCAGGCCGACAAACCCGACCATACCTGCCACCGCAACCGACGCGCCCGTCAGTATCGCCACTGTCACGATCAGAGTTCGCTTGGCCGCTTCCACGTTAACGCCTAACGAGGCTGCCGCTTCCTCACCCTGCATCAGCAGGTCTAACTCACGGCCTTCCACTATGCCCGCGCAGAGTCCCATGGCGACGAATGGGGCGCAGAGCCAGAAGTGTGTCCAGGTGCGCGCCTCCAGCCCTCCCATCATCCAGAAGACCACCTCCTGGGCAATCTGCCAGTTGGCGATGTTCAGTGTCAGCAGCAGGCTGGACAGGGCGGACACCAGCGAGCCGGTCGCCACACCGGCCAGCAGCAGCGTGGCAATGGGTGTGACCCCGCCGCGTGTCGCCATCGCATATACGAGGCCGAGTGCCAGCAGAGCACCCGCCATAGCCAGAAGCGGCAGCGGCAGAACAGATCGGGAACTCCAGCCGGTGACGAAGGCCAGGACGCCGCCCAGTGCGGCTCCCGGACCGATTCCCATCAGCCCAGGTTCGGCGAGTGGATTGCGAAACAAGCCCTGCATGATGGCGCCTGCGGAGCCCAGGCCCGCGCCCACCACTGCGGCGACCAGGACACGCGGGATACGGATAATCCAAACCACCAGTTGGTCGGTTGCGGTGATGGTTGAGACGTCCGAGCCGAAGGCGGTCAGCCAGGAGGCCGGCAACAGTTTGATGGCGCAGACCGCGACGATTGTTCGCCACGGCAGAGGTGTGCTTCCGATGGAGATGGCCGCGAGGATTGAGATTGCCAGCAGGGGCAACGTCACGCTGTAGTACAGGCGGACTCGCAGCCTTTGTTTCACCCCGGCACCTTTCATTCCGGCGCTCTTTATCTCCACAATGCCTCCGCCAGGGCCGTGGCGCGAATCGTGGAGAATGGTGACATCGGCAGAAAGGTCCGGTTCTCCAGCACCAATATCTGGCCCCTTTTACCTGCTTCGGTAAGAGCCACTGCCGGGTCGGCCAGGATCCGTGCCCGCGTCTGCTCCATCGCATCGTGGTCAGCGCCCGCTACTATCCACTCCGGATTCCACCGGGCGATCTGTTCGCCGGTTACCAGGTCGTACCCGACGAGGCCATTCTCTGCCGCTATGTTCACGCCGCCGACGGCCCGCACCACATCGTTGAACAGCGTGTTCGCGCCGTAGCTGTACTGGCCACCCATGCCAAGAATTCTCGGGGGGCGGACATTCGCCGGGCGCATGGACTTTGCTCGCTCAATGTCTTGATGGAATCTCTTCGCCGCAGTTTCCGCCGCATCATCTTCACCCGTCAGGTAGCCTGTCAGCCGGATGTACTCTTCAATCTGTGCGAGTGTTGTGAAATTGATGAACATGCGGTATACAGGGATCCCGGTGGTGCGCAGAAGAGATGTCAAATCCGAACTGCTGCTGCTTGACACCACAATCAGGTCCGGATGCAGGCGCAGAACGTTTTCGGGGGTTGACGCGACTCGCGGCTGAAACCTGAGGACCTGGTGAAGCACATTCGAAACGTTCGGCAAATACGCGCTCTCGCTCACGCCCACCACTCGCTCCGGCGGCACAACGGCGTACAGGTACTCGTCGATCGACCAGTACTGAGACACAATCCGCGAGGGCTTTCTTTCAATGCGGACGATGACCCCGTCACTGTCGACCGTCTGGCGGGGATAACCCCGGGGGCCGGGTTGCGTCGCCGCTTTGCCGTACCCTGTGGTTGCCAGGGTTGGGCCCAGGAAAGGTGAGAGGAGTCGGTCAGCAGCCACACTTGTCAGCCCGAGCGCCAACAACAGAACCACCAGGGTAATGCGTGAAGTCATTGAGCAGATGCCTGCCAGGCTCGCGACCTGTGGCTGCAAGCTCGACATGGATTCGGGCGAGCCAGGTTTGCGTGACCGCCGGATTCTGCTGAATTGAGGGCGTGCACTTCTGCGCCGTCGCCGCTGTTTGTCGCAATGCTTCCCATGAATCCAGCCTCCAGGCGAAAATCAGGCGGCGGACTCCGTTGGGCAAATGGCAATGCCGAAACGCACAGAGTGATTACGCGTTTTCTGTTCTCCGCAGAAATCTGCCGCAAATTCACACATGGCAGGTCTCCTGGCTTGGAGGAGCAGACTTACATCTGCCGCCCGCTTCCCCTTCCCCGGTCTTCGCAGAACCGAGTGGTTTGTGGAAGCGGCTTTTCCTCACTCACAGTGGCGGGACCGCGCCGGATTCACACCGGACTTCCCTGTTCGCCCCTTTCAGGGCTGTGCCCGTAAAGGGCACCATGGGCACTTGGATTATAGGCACACCAGGCCGGTAATTGCAAGGGCGTGACTCGTGAGTCCAGCCACAGTCGAAGGCGCACGGGCCACAGGGGGGGCGGCTTCAGCACCTGCCCGGATGCCGTCCCGGAGAGCCGTCGTGAAGGTGTTGTTGAGGAGCAGTATCGTGCCCGCCCTTGCCCTTTTGGGGTTCGTTCTGCCCTTGTGCGGTTCCGGCCCTGTGTGGCTGCGGAGCTTTTTAGTGCCCGCCCGATCCGGTTATCTGTATGTCCTTTTGTTGGTAGCTCCCCAGCGGATTCCTGTCGCGGTAGAGCTTGAGCGCCTCGTCCCACTCAATGAACACCTTCCCGCCTTTGTCATTGCGCTGTTTCTGCCAGCTTCCCAGAGCCTCCAGGCATGCATCGTCCACGTAATCCAGCCCGATCAGGTGGATATGTGTCTCTCCCTCGAAACTGAGGGATTCCAGCTGGTCGGCCAGTATCGGCAAACGCAGGAAGCTGGCAGCTCCTTCAAGGTATACATCGGTACGTCCGCCAGCGGGCTGGTGTGCAATTCGCATGTTGAAATGTGTCCGGGCGTAAACTACCTTCAGAATCGACAAACCGATTCCGAGGAGGATGCCCTTTAGCAGGTCTGTGGCGATGATGCCGATCAGCGTGGCCGCATAAATCACCACAGGAGCCCCGCCGTACCGCAGCAGTCTCTTCACGTTCTGCACGTTCACCAGTTTGAAGCCGGTGTAAACCAGCACTGCCGCCAAACTCGCGGTCGGCACCATTCGAAGCAGCCAGGGTACGCTGGCGACCAGCACCAGCAGCCAGACGCCGTGCAACATCGCGGACAGCCTTGTTTTTGCCCCGGCATTCACGTTCGCCGCGCTGCGTACAATCACACCGGTCATGGGTAATGCCCCCATAAGGCCGCACAGGGTGTTGCCCACGCCTTGTGAGAGGAGTTCCCGGTTGTAATCGGCCTTGGGCCCGCTGTGCATCTGATCCACTGCGGCAGCAGACAGCAAAGTCTCCGCACTGGCCACAAATGCCAGGGTTGCCGCTATCACCAACAGTTCAGGAGTCATTAGCCCGGGCAGGGTGGAAACGTCAAGGAAGGTAATGGAGCCTAAAAAGCCGTCGGCAATGTCTACTTTGCGAATGGGCAGGTTCAGCGCCGAAGTCGCAATCGTCGACACAGCGACGGCAATCAGGGCACCTGGTACCCACTTGAATTTTGCCGGGGCAAACTTAGTCCAGAGCACGATGATGACAATCGTCACCACGCCAATCAAGGCAGCCAGCTGGTGGGATGTGCCTTCGGCCGGAAACAACGCTTTTCCCAGCGAGACAGGAATCGACATCAGGTTCTCCAGGCCACCAGGGCGTGGCTTATCGTCAATCATCACGTGAAACTGCGCCCCCACGATCAGGACTCCGATACCGGCCAGCATGCCGTAGATTACAGAAGGCGAGATGGACCGGAAGACCCGCCCTGCGCGCAGAAGGGCGGCACCAATCTGAAATAGTCCACCGATCGCAACCGCAACCCCCAAAGTCTTCAGGCCGTGCTTCTGCACGATATCAAAGACGAGCACGGCCAGACCGGCAGCCGGACCGCTCACCTGCAGGGGGCAGCCGGAGAAGGCACCCACCAGGATTCCGCCCACAATTCCAGTGATCAAACCTGCAGCGGGAGGCGCACCCGAGGCAATCGCGATTCCCATGCATAGCGGCAGCGCCACCAGGAATACCACTACAGACGCTAGTAAATCCTGCTTAATCGTATCGAGTCGCATAGTTCAGCTGATCTTAATTTACACACTTTCTCAGTTCCAGTTTGACTACAGCCCGACAAGCTGACAAGGTACTGCTGGTAGTCTGTACTGTTTTGCCCCCATCTTCTGTACATGGGTGATGTTTCCCTTGCACCGTGTCAAAAAATACGATGTACTTCCAATTAGCTGACCCATTGGTGGGCGCTGTTTGCTCTGCCTGCTTTGCGCAGAAGTCCAACCTATGGCCGTCCCTACAGTTGTAATAAGTCGCTTTGCTACACTCCCTGGATCGCGCCAGTTGCTGCACCGTGCTATCCATCACGCGGCGCACCTGCTGCCCGCGCAGGGCCCAATTGGTGTGTTCATCCACCACAACACGCTACATGCCTTCCAGCACCTGCCGTTCGAGGACGCGGTTACGGCAGCGGCGGCGGTTTATGGTGCCCGCCCTTTCATGACGGAGCAGGCCTATCGGGAGCAGTTCTCTGAGGGCCGCATCACTTCGGCGGATATCTCGGCGGTGGTGTCCCGCGAGGCGAATATTGGAATTACGGATTTTCTGGATCGCCGCGTTCTCCGGACGGAGATTCTTTCCTGCGGCCCCCGCGATTTCGCCCCGTCTGCGATTCAGTGGCACCTGGACGAAACGGACTTTCTTGGTGCCTTCCGCGCCGACCTGAGTCCGGTTGCCATCACGAAACTCACAGCGGGCCGCAAGTCTGCAGCGGACTCGCTACAGGCTCTGTTCTCGGCCTGCATGGATGTCCGTGGCCCCGAAAAAAAACCGGCTATCGCCGACTCACAGCTACCCAACATTGCACCCCACGTAATTGCCGACGAGCACATCCATCCTCTGCTGATTCGCCTCTGTGCGGCGTTCGTTGATCAGGGTATGGCCTACTGGTCCATGCCTGGGCGTGAGGGTGGTTTCCTGAAGGCTGTCCAGGTCCTGCTTTCACGCCGCGGCGCGCTGTTGCCGGGCCACTTCGTCAAGCTTGCCGAGGAATTTCGATTGCAGCTCGAAGCTGGACTGGAAGCCGAGGAAGTTGTCCTGGAGATGCTTTACCGGCTGGGAATTACGGGAGACTCGTTCGATGCGCCCATCCTTGCCGAACTCCTCGAACTCCCGGGGTGGGCCGGAATCATGTATCGCCTGGAGCAGGAGCCCGAACTCGCGCCTCACGTCAGGCTCAAATGCTCTCTTATGGATTACCTTGCGGTGCGTCTCACCCTCAAGGCGATTGCAGCCGCAACTTTGCCTGTGCGGCCTGAAGTACGGCGCGACGCGAAGCTGGGCACTACGATTCTTGCCCGTGCTGCTTTTCGTTTTGACTGCCTCCAGATCCTCGGGATCAGTGGCGCCGAACTAAATGCGATGAGCGCCCACCAGCGCAGGTATCTGGTCGCCGAAATCGATGCCCTCAACCTTGCCGAGCGCACCAGACTGCTCCACCTGGCCTACGAATTCAATCACGAAATCGGTATCCTCAAGCCTCTGGCCAACTACCGGCGCATCAACGGGATCGCCACTTCGGGCACCCGGCCATCCGCGCAGGTCCTCTTTTGTATTGATGAGCGCGAAGAATCCACCCGACGTCACCTGGAAGAGCTGGCCCCTGACATGGAGACGCTGGGTGCAGCAGGCTTTTTCGGGGTCGCCATGGACTATGCGGGTATTGACGATGCGCACAGCGTGCCGCTGTGCCCCGTTGTCGTCAAGCCACAACATGAGATTCGCGAGCGCGCGGCCCATGCGGACTCGCATCTTTCGAGCGCCCGAAGCAGTCGCAGAAAGTTGTGGGCCCGTGCTGTCAGGTACTTGTCTGTAAGTTCCCGGACATTGATACGGGGCTGGGCCGGTACTCTGGTCGGGCTTCTGGCTCTCCCTCTGTTGCTGGTGCGGGTCCTGTTTCCCCGCCAATATGGCCTGCTTCGGGACCTGTTGCATCGCGAAACGGTTCCGCAGCCCCGCACCACACTCGACTTTTCGCGCACCCGGACCGATGCCTCCCGCTCGGAGGCTGGTCTTCTGCAGGGCTTTACGGTTGAGGAAAAGATTGACCGTGTGGCTGGCCTCCTCGGGCCTGCCGGGCTTCGCGGGGGCTTTGCCCGCCTCGTCGTCATCCTCGGCCACGGTTCCACCAGCCTGAATAATCCCCACGAGTCCGCCCACGATTGCGGTGCCTGTGGCGGGCGTCGCGGGGGGCCGAATGCGCGCCTGTTTGCGGCACTTGCCAATCACCCTGCTGTCCGGGTTGGGCTGTGTGACCGAGGCATCTCCATCCCGGACGACACCTGGTTCGTGGGCGGGTATCACGATACCAGCAACGATCTGGTGGAGCTTTACGATCTTCAGGAAGTGCCTGCAACTCACCGCGAAGAGTTGAATTGCCTCAGCAGGCAGCTGGATCGGGCTCGTGCGCTTGACGCCCAGGAGCGAGCCCGCCGCTTCGAAGCTGCCAGTCCGGAGGGTAGCCCGGAGCGGGCGCTCCGACACGTGCAGGATCGCGCCGAACAGCTCTCTGAACCTCGCCCGGAGTATGGCCACGCCACCAACGCTGTCTGCGTGGTCGGACGCCGCGGTCTTACCAAAGGTCTGTTTATGGACCGCCGCGCATTTTTGGTTTCGTACGATGCAACCCAGGACGCGAATGACGAAGGTCTGGCGCGGCTCCTCGGGGCCGTCGTCCCGGTTTGCGCCGGTATCAATCTTGAGTACTACTTTTCCTTTGTCGATAACGAACGCTACGGCTGCGGGACCAAACTGCCCCACAATATTACGGGGCTGGTCGGCGTCATGAATGGCCCGGAAAGCGATCTCCGCACCGGTCTGCCCCTCCAGATGGTGGAGATCCACGAGCCTGTGCGTATCCTGTTCGTGGTGGAAAGCACTCCCGAACGTGTGGCCCCTGTCTTCAAGGCCAATCCGCAGCTCTCTGAGTTCCTGGAGAATCGCTGGATCCGGCTGGCTACCCTCGATCCCGAAACCGGTGTCGTGCACGTTCGTCGCGGCAGTAAGTTCGAGCTGCTGGACGTGGCCCCCAGCCAACTGCCTACAGCTGGCAACTCTTTCGGCTGGTTCGGCAGCCAGTTGCGGCACCTGCCCCTCGCGCATATCACCGGCCCCGGCTGGCAACCCCGCGCATGAATCTCGAGAGCTTTCTTTCGCCTGAGTCCCTGCTTGTCGCAGCCGTACTCGCCCCCGGAGTTGTTTTTCTCCTGCTGGCATTCTCCTGGATTCTGGGCTACCTGCCCGCCGAGAGGCTTGTGGCACGAGTCGCGAACACCACCTTTTCGTTCTGTCTTCTGGCTCTGGCCGGCATGATGTTCGGAATGTGGCAAACGGGCGCCACCTCTGTCAGTGCCGGGAGCGGCAACTGGCTGGAAGTCCACGAATTTCGGATCCCTCTCGCGCTCTTCGTGGATCGTCTGTCGCTGCCTCTCGTTGTCCTAACCGTGGTTCTTGTCGGAACTGTAGCCGTCTTCTCCCGTCGCTACCTGCACCGGGACCCCGGCTTCCATCGTTTTTTCATCCTGCTGCACCTCTTTGCTTTCGGAGCGCTCCTGGTTTTCTCATCCGCGTCATTTGATTTGTTGGTGGGAGGCTGGGAACTGATCTGCGTTACTTCGGTCCTGCTCATCGCCTTCTTCCAGCACCGGGCCGCACCGGCGCGCAACTCCGTTCGGGTTTTCGCCACTTATCGGGCCTGCGATGTGGGGCTCATTGTCGGTGCCTTCCTGCTCCACCACGCCACCGGCTCCACTCGTTACTCTGAAGTTTTCGAGGGGACCTGGCCAAACCAGACCGTCGCGCTGGAAAGTGGTTTGGCCACTGCCATTGGGTGTCTGCTCTTGCTGGCCGCTATGGGTAAATCCGCGCAGCTCCCGTTCTCCGGCTGGATGCCTCGTGCCATGGAAGGCCCCACTCCCTCCAGCGCGATCTTCTACGGTGCTATCTCGGTCCATGCCGGTGCCTATTTATTGCTTCGGGCGCAGCCCATTTTCGAGGCCTCTCCGATTGCCTCCGGGTTAGTCGTATTTATTGGTATTGCCACGGCCCTTCACGCCACTCTTGTCGCCAGGGTCTGTACAGATGCGAAAACCGCCCTGGCCTATTCGTCGGTCTCGCAGCTCGGCATCATCCTTGCGGAGATTGGCCTGGGTCTCTCCTGGCTTGCGGTGATCCATATTGCAGGCCATGCCGTGGTCCGAACTCTCCAGTTTCTGAAAGCCCCTTCGGCCCTGCATGAGTACCATGGGATGCACGCGGCAGCGGGCGGCCATGTGCAGGCCACGGGGCTGCATTATGAGCTTCTTCTGCCCCCAGGCCTTCGGACCTGGCTATACCGGTTTAGTCTGGATCGCGGCCACTTCGATACGCTGATCGAACGTCTTTTTGCGCAGCCCCTGGAGCGGTTTGCCGTCCGTATGAAGGCAGTGGAGCAGCATCTGTTACCCGTCGGCACACACGCCAAAGGCTCGGGACCACGTGAGTAGCCTGTCCGCCCCCCTGCTGACTCTGAGCGTCATTATCCCGGCAGTGTTTGCCGCAGGCCTGGCGAGCCGGGTTCCGGTTCACCACGCCCGAACCCTGACACTGGCCGGGCTTTCTGCCACCCTGGTGGTATGCCTCCTGGCTCTGGTGCAGGTGCTGGCGTCAGGTGGCGCACGTCTGGCAGATGGCAGCTTTGGGACGATGTTCTCCCTCAATGGTGCCTGGTTTGCAGTCGACAGTCTCAGCGCCGTTCTCCTGGTGCTGTTTCCGGTGCTGGCCCTGGTCACCGTTGCAGCCGCTCCCCAGCGGGACGGTGATCGCCGCTTCTATGCGCTAAGCCTGATCGTGGTCTCTGCGACCCTGGCCACTTATGCGGCACACAACGTCATCGTCTTTGTTGTGGGCTGGACCGCCTCGGTCCTTCCGTTCGTTGTGGGACGCACGAGGGAGCGCTGGTATGCCGTTTCTCGTTACACAGTATTGGCATCTTCGTTGGCGCTTGCGGTTGCCTTTGTTCTCCCTTCGACTTCCCTGTGGACTCTCGCCGCTTTCATCGCGGCAGCGATACTTCGGACCGGGCTCTTTCCGGCCCATCGGGGTATCGTCGCTAGCCTCGGAGGTGGCGGTCTCCTTCTTTCGGCTTTAGTCTTGAATGGTTACCAGAACCTCTATCTGCTGGCGCGATTTGTTCTGCCCCTGGCGGCTCGCGAAGCTCCCTCCCTGCTCCCCTGGCTGGGCGGGCTGGCTTTGCTTAGCTGCCTGTGGCTGGCTGTGCTCGGCCTGGCTGAAAAGAGGCCCGAAGGTCTGCTGGCGACCGTCATCGTGAGCCAGGCCTGTGCCCTCTTTGCCGGGTTCACCACGCGGACTGCGGAAGGTGTCACCGGCGCGCTCCTCCAGTGGATCGTTCTCGGCGTCTGCTCTACCGTCCTCATCGCTGTTTTCCGCTGCCTCCAGGTTCGTACCGATGGTGACATTCGGGGGGATAGTTTCAATGGCTTCGCGAGTGCAACTCCGCGTTTCGCGGCTATGTTTGGGGTAGCTGCCCTGGCGCTCGCCGGCCTGCCCGGCACGCTCGGTTTCAGCGGTGAGGACCTTCTCATGCACGGGGCGCTGGTGGCTCATGGCTGGTTCGGTGTCGTCCTGCCGGTTGCCATCGCGCTCAATGCCTGGCACGTCTATCGCCTCTTTTCCATCCTGTTCATGGGCGAAGCCCGCATGTCCTCGCCGGATCTGCGGGACGCCCTCCCGCGGGAGCGTATTTCTCTGTTCGCTGCTCTCGCCCTTCTCGTTTGGCTGGGATTCGTTCCCAGTCAGGCCGTTCAATGGCGGGCACCTGCGGTGCGGATCATTCTGGGGTCGCCCCCGGTTGCCCCCCTGCTTGCCGCCCCTCTGGTTGTCCCCTCCCACGCCCCGTGAGCCATACGGGATCGTCAGCCAGGGTGACTGGTTAGCTAGGATGACTCAAGGACGTCATGCGCGAATTCGGAAAATCAGCTTTTGTCCGCCTGCAACTCGTCCTGAGTGCGGGCTTCGCTCTGCTCATTGTTCTGCTCGGGTTTTCTGCCTGGCTTGGGATCAGCGCTCTTCGTGACACCGAGGCCGCGGCCACCCAGCTGCTTGGTCAGCAGAGAGCCACCCTCCGGCTCATTGAAGATATCCAGCAGGAACAGGACAGTCTGAGCGAGATCTTCTATTCGCTGGCTGTGGACCAGAGTCCGGCGAACCGCGCTGCCTCCCGCGATAAACTCAACAGACTCGAAGGTGTTATCAAGTCGACTCTCGAAACCGGGCTCTCCTCCCCCCACCCTGAATACTGGAGTGATGTGCGCGCTGCGGCAGATGGGTTCGTTCATGAAGGGCGGGCCGTCATCGAATCCGGGCAACGGCCCGGCGTGGCCTTCTTCCGCAATCACGAGGACCTCATCGGCAGCCTGGGGAAACTAACGGCCGTGAACTTTGACGCAGCGGCTGCGGCCGAGAAGCAGCGTGCCACCGTGGCTCACGCAACGGTTCGCTCGTCCCTGTGGCTGGTTGGCGCGGCCTTCATCATCGCACTGTTGGGCGCAGCGTTCACCGTCCGGATAGCCACCACTATGTTCCGCCAGCTCCAGTGGCAGGAATCGGAACTCGACCGTCTTTCTTCGAGGACAATGGCAGATCAGGAGGCTACGGCCCGTCGCTTCTCTCGTGAACTGCACGATGAGTTTGGCCAGACGCTGAACGCCGTCGAGGCCTGCCTTGTTTCCATGCAGAACGCACATCAGTACGTGCCGGAACGAGTGGAAGATGCGCTTGCCATGATCAAAGCCGCTATCGGCAACGCCCGGGAACTCTCCCAGCTGTTGCGCCCCACCATCCTTGATGACTTTGGCCTGAATATCAGCCTTTCGTGGCTTTCGGAAGGGTTCTCTCAACGTACAGGCATTCCTGTGGAGTACGTCTGCTCGGGCGTCCCACGCCTTGACGGGGATACCGAAACTCAACTCTTTCGCATTGCGCAGGAAGCCCTGACCAACGTCGCGCGGCATGCCGATGCCACTCTGGTGCGGATTGAACTGGAAGTGCTGGTGGGTACTCTGGTGCTTACCGTGGCCGACAATGGTCACGGGATTATTCCTTCGCCCAACGGGAATGGTCTGGGCCTGGTCGGGATGCGCGCCCGCTCCAGAGCTGCATCCGGAAAGCTCTCTATTTCATCTTTCCCGGGCAAGGGCGTCATGATTCGGGCAGAGGTAAAGATTAAGGAAGTGTCAAATATTGCGTAAGATCCGAATCGTTTTGGCAGATGACCACGCCATGGTCCGCAAGGGCTTCTCTCTGATCCTGAGCCGGGAACCCGACATGGAAATCGTTGCGGAAACGGGTTTCGGAAAAGAGGCCGTCCGCCTGGCCCGCGAACTGAAGCCCACCATCGTCCTGATGGATGTTGCCATGCCGGATCTGAATGGAGTCGAAGCCACTCGTCAGATTGCCGAACAATGCCCGGACTGCCATGTTCTCATCCTGAGCATGCACAAGGACGCCGTCTATGTGCGGGAATCCCTTCGTGCCGGGGCCAAGGGGTACCTCCTGAAAGACTCGATCGATGCCGACCTTCTGCGCGCCGTCCGGGCCGTGGCCAGTGGCAATGGCTTCCTGAGTCCGGAGATCTCCGGTACCGTCCTCGAAGGGTTTCAGCAGACTGCGGACCCTTTTGACCTTCTGACTGCCCGCGAACGCCAGGTCCTGCAACTGCTCGCCGAAGGTCAGGTCGCCAAGGAGATTGCGACGGCGCTCGACATCAGTATCTATACTGTGGACGCCCATCGCGGTCGGATCATGAAGAAGCTCGCGCTCCGCAGCCTGGGGGAACTGGTGAAGTTCGCCATGCGCAAGGGTCTCGTTACCTAGCAGAATTTTCACAATTGTGGTCGTCCGGAGGTGGGGCAGGATGGGGGGTACCTCGTCCGCGCTGTGACGAAGCAGGCGACTCCGTACCGCTGCGACTCAGGGGGGCACGGGCGGCTGGTCTGAGCCGCCACCAAACGGCCCGATGCCCCCATATTGACCCTGGCCTGCGCCGAGACCCTTATGGACGCGATAAATTCTATTGATCAACCTTCGCTTGCCGATCTCTTGATTCCCGCCGTCAGCCGTCGCATGATTGAAGAAGACCAACTGCGGCAGACCAGAACCTGATCGGTTCTGCTCCGCAGGCCACCCCGGTCCCAGTCTCGCTTCAATACACAAAAGGCAACTGCTTTCCGCCATGTTCGCGGGGATGTTTTGCTGCGTTCCAATAAATTCTTTCAAAGGGGAATATATGAGATATACGACATCTGCGCTTCGGCTCGCCAGCGTTCTTTTTGCAGGTACTATCGCGTGGGGCCAGACGCCCGCCGCACCGGCCGCTCCTCCCGCTGATCCGGCACCCGCCGCAACACCGGCCACTTCGCTCCCCGCCAACATTCAGTTCAGTGCCCTGATTGACGGCTACTACAGCTTTAACAATAATCACCCGGCCAGCGGCACCACCACTCTCCGCAACTTCGAAGTGAAAGCGAATCAGTTTTCACTCAACATGATGAAATTGTCCCTGACAAAGGCCGCTGAGCCCGTCGGTTTCACCCTGGATATCGGCGCTGGTAAAGCCTGGCAGATCTTCCACGCGACTGACCCGGCCGGCCCTGACTTTGTGCAGTACATTCCCCAGGCCTATGTCACTCTGAAACCCAAGAGCTGGGGCGGTTTCCAGTTCGATTTCGGTAAGTTCTATACTTCCGCCGGTGCCGAACTCACGGAAAATAATCTCACCTGGAGTTATGGTCGCGGCTACCTCTACACCAACGGCCCGTACTACCACTTTGGCGCCAGAGTGACCAAGCCCCTGAATGATCACTTCACCATAGGGATGCAGCTGGTAAATGGCTGGAACAACGTGGAAGATAACAATACCGGAAAGACGCTCGGCCTCACCACCGCATGGACCAGCAAGAAGATCTCCTGGTTCAACAATTACTATGTCGGTCCCGAAAAGAATAAGACCAATACCGGTATCCGCAACTTCTACGACACAGTGGTGAACCTCAACCCCAACGACAAGACTGCGATCTATGTCAACTTTGACTACGGTAAGGAAAGCCAGGCTTTCGGCGTGAAGAAGGACGCCAAGTGGGTTGCCATCGGTCTCGCCGGTCGCTACCAGACCACTGAGCACACAGCGCTCTCCGTCCGCTACGAAAACTACGACGATAAGGACGGCTTCATTACCGGTACCGCTCAGGCCCTCAACAGCTTCACGGTCACCGGCGAATACAAGTGGATTGAAGGCCTCATCTCCCGCCTCGAGTATCGCCGGGACTGGTCCGACAAGGCTTATTACGAACGGGGCAACGGCTTGTCGAAGAACCAGAGCACCCTCACCCTGGGCTTCATTGCTTTCTTTGGCCCTAAGTAACTCATCAACCCGACTCCAATAACCGCAGGGCCCGACCTCATACGAGTTCGGGCCCTGAGTGTTTTTAGCGGAAGCTGAACTTCTTGTTGCTGAAGACAGACAGCATGAACGTATGGTTTGATTCCCGCACCAACCCGGACCGCTGAAATACGGCCTGATTCATATAACCAACCTCCACCCGGACCGAAGGTTTCACGCGAAACCCCGCAGCCGCGTACGCGCGATTCTGGTCAAAAACTGACTTCGAGACATACGGCTTGATGTAAAACCAAATCTCGTCGTATGCCGTGAAGTACATTTTCCCGCGCAGGGGCAGCGTAATCTGCTCCCACGCCCGAAATCGGTTCTCGTAGCGATATCCAGGTGTTGCCGGGTTCGAACTTCCCAGAAACCGCTGCTCCAGGCGGAGTCGGGTTGTGAGCGCCGCTTTCTGCACGCGGTACCGTACCAGAGCCTGCTCCCAGAGCCGGTGTTCGGTGGTGGCGGGCGACGCCGGCGACAGATCGCTGTACGAATACGACCTTGCATTCGCGTAGCCTGCCGTCAGCGTTAGATTCTTGTTCACATCGTAGTTGATCGCCGGGCGCAGCAGCAACTGTTGCCACGACAGGATCAACTCATGCCTCCGGTACTGACCTTCCAGGTGCACACTCCACTTTGACTTACCCAGAGGATGATCCCCGAAATAGTTAAACCACCCGTGAAAATTGTTATCCACGGCCCGGTCGGCCGCGAATGAACTGAAAGGGTGCAGTAAGACGAGTGAGAGTAGAAAGGTGTAAGCTATGGGCCGCTTCATGAAGAACTGTCAAACCCCAGGTTACCGGACTTCGAGGCGTTCTATCGCCCGGTCCATCATCGGTTTTGCTAACTCCTGAACCCAGGGGATGCGGATTCGGTCATGCGAATAGACGAACTTGGCTTTCACCTGCCCGGGGCGGTATTTGCCGGTTTTGGCGAAGCCCAGGAAGAGGTCCACATTGACATCAAGGAAGCTCAGACTGTCCGCAGCCTGGACCAAATCTGCTTCGGGCCAACCGCCGAACTCATGCACCTTGATGAGCTCTTCCACCTGATGAATGAACGGGGGGGCGCACTCCTGCCCGCGCAGCCATTCGCCCACTATCCTCGCGCTGCGGTTTGAGTGAGCGACGTAGTAGGCGTAGTCCTCATCGCCATTCCAGAGCGGCTGGTCCGGCCCCGGAAACGCGCGTTCCATATCATGCGTCAGGGTCGCGAGACGGACGGCTTCGGGCGAACCGGGGGCGATGCGGTCCAGCCACTCCAGCGAATTCACCATGTGGAGGCTGTTGTAGGTGTATGTATCGAGAACCCATTTTGTCGTGGTTTCGATTAAGGGCGTGTCTGGCATGGGGGCGTCTGACATTTGGGTTCAAAGATTGGTAATCGGGCGGCTTTGCAGGACGAACAACTGGCCATCGCGCAGGCACCATTCGATATCCTGCGGAGGGCCGAAGATCGCTTCCACCTGAAGCCCAACCTTGCGCAACGCTTCCAGATCTGTCGGCTCCAGCACACGGTGCGCGGATTGTTCCTCACTCAGGTGTACTTCCATTGTCCCGCCTTCCGGAGCGTAAACAACCGCCTGGGCCTGACGAGGCACGAAATCGCGGATGACCGCACCGGTGGTTCGCTCCACCACATAGTGTGCCGGCGTGATCATGCCGCTGACGATACCTTCACCCAGGCCGAATACGGCTTCCATCACCATGTGCTCGCGAGTCTTGTGTACCGGATCAACCGTGAACAGGACGCCGCTGCGGTCGGCGAGGACCATTTCCTGCACCACCACGGCCATCCGGGTATCGGTGATGTCGCCCTTCTCCGCACGGTAAAACATTGCACGTGGGGAAAAGAAAGAAGCCCAGCAGTCCCGAACGGCCTGCAGCACAGCTTCTGCACCGCGCAGATTGAGAAACGTTTCCTGCTGCCCTGCAAAGCTGGCGGTTTCTCCGTCCTCGCCAATGGCGCTGGACCGAACGGCTACCCGGGTGTGATCGCCCATCGCCTCGTAAGCTGTCGCGATTGCGTCCGAGAGGTTCGTCGGCAGAGCGGCTGTGGCTATCGCTCCCCGAATAGCCTCGGCTGCCTGACCGAGGGCTTCGTCGTCATAGACATCGAGATCTGCCACGGTAGCTGCGATGGTCTGGAAGATGCCGCCGTCAATGAACTGAGCGAACGCCGGGGCGCAAACCACGAAGCCAGGCGGCACAGGCAAGCCCTCCCGAGCCATGCGGCTGAGATTCGCGCCCTTGCCGCCTGCCGCAGAGGTATCCGGAAGCTCGTGAAACCAGGAAACCACGTGCAAAGTCCGCTATTCGTCGAGGATGGCGACCGCACGAACGGGGGCCGCCGTGGTATTCACCCACTTGATAGGGAACAGGCTGAGTTTGAAGCCATGGCCCGGCAATTTGTCCAGATTGGTCATGTTTTCCAAGTGATAATACTCGCGTTCCCGCATTACCAGGTGCGCTTCCCAGAACTGTTTGCGTTCGAACATGGCCCAAACGGGAGGGTCGAAGGTAACGGCATCAATCCCGGTCATTTTGATGCCCTGATCGAGGAGCCAGTTGGTGGCCTCGCCCGTCATGCCGCAATGGTCGGTGAGGTACTTCTCGCTCTCCTGATAGGCTCCCGCACCCGTATGGATCAGCACGATGTCGAGAGGTTTCAGCGTGTACTGGATCTTATCCAGAGCCTGCTTGACATCGTTCACGGTAATGCCGGCGCCGAACGGCAGATGCCGGAAATCCAGGCACACGCCATCGCCGAAACAATACTCCAGGGGAATTGTTTCCGGGCCACCGCCGCTCTTGCGGAAATGCCGGAGGGCATCCACGTGAGTGCCGATATGGTCACCGGTCACTACCAGATAGGAGGCTGCCAGTGAATCGGCCCCATGGCGCGCGGCACCGATGCGCTCGGCGAATTCTTCCCAGGATTCGTACATGGCCAGCGAGGGCCGGACGACACGGGGAAACGCCACCATGTCGTTGTGAACCTTCATGCTGAGGTCGATAAGTCTGGTTGCCATAGATTCTGTATTCTATCGTGCGTCGCTGCAGTACATCTCCATCCCCAGTGCCGTACGCCTCTGGAAACCCTTCCAGAACAGATTGCCGGCAGCATCCTTGCCCGTGCTGTATACCGACGCATCTGCATTGGGCGCTCCGGTCCATTTCCCGTCGTTGGAAAGCACAACCTCCTGACGCAGGTAGGCCTTGCGGCTCGGATCCTTCTTCAGGTAGAGATCCAGGAAGGCGGTGATCAAGTGCTGATTGATACCCGTCATGCGCTCTTTACGCCACACCGGTTCATCGTAAAACTGGATGAGCCTGAAGTCGGTGAGACCTGCGGGCACGGGGTTGCCGCCAGTGTTGTGGCGCGCGTTCTGGAAGACCAGCATGCAGCGTTCGGAGTTGGAAGCGCGCTCGAAGGCTCGCTTGATACCCGTGTCATAAACGGCCACATCGTCGTGGTCTCCGGTGATGAACAGCGACGGGATGCGGATGCCGGAGAGGCCGCGTTCATCCCAGGCGTTGTAAGGGGGCTGCTCCCCCCAGGGCGCAATGGCCACAATGGCGCGGACATTCTCGCGATGGAGGGCCTGATACTTCGGACTGTCGGCCATCAGATCCTCGGCATACCCGCCCGGGATGGCTTTGCCAACCTGCCCGGTGCGACTGTAACCGGCACCGGCTGAGGTCAGCGCACCATAGCCGCCCATCGAATAGCCAACGATTGCGGTATTCGTGGCATCCGCCAGGCCATTCAGGAAACTGTCGGCCTTGTGCGATAGCTCTCCAATCGCTTCGATCGTAAACAGCTGGTCTGTGGACCGATTCAGCAAAGTGCTCTCAAAACCGCGAACTTCCCCGAAGACAGAATCGGTGTGGTCTATCGCGACCACTACGTAGCCCTTCGACGCGATATTTTCCGTCAGGTAAGTCATGAGCGTTCGCGAACCCGGGTAGCCATGTGAGACCACCACGAGGGGGAATTTCTGGCCAGCCACTGGCGGGGCGTCGCGGAGGGCTTTGCCGGGGAAATCAAACGAACCCGGCAGATTCTGAGAGCCTGCTATCCGACTGGTGTAAACCGTCTTTTCTTCCTGCCCGGCGGGGATAGTGGCCGGGTACCAGATTTCCAGCTTGAGGGTCCGGTCTGTGAGAGGGGCTTTGCCCGTCCCCTTATCGAACTTCAGAATATCGGGCTGCGCGTGGTGCACAATCTCCAGGGTTCTGACCCCCACCGACAACGAACCACGCTTCGCCAACTCGGGAGCATCGGACCCGGGGACACTGTAATACTGCTGGGCGGCAAGTTGGGTGCAGCCACAAACGAACAGAGCAGACCAAAAAAATCGCATCACCCTAATTATGTCGAGTTGGGTCAAGCGGTGCCACGGAACCAGTTGCGAACCGTTTCCGCGACACTTTCCATAATGAGGTCGGCGGCTCTGACCGAGCCCTCAAAATCGGTGGAAGGCCGGATGGAACTCAGGCCACGTTCGACAGCCAGGGCACTGTCAATGGCGCCGTGGGCCAGTTTCAGGCCCCTGGCTGCGCCGCGAGCGGGGTTGCCCTCGGCGCGGACTCAGCAGCGTTCCAGGCAGGCCGCCCGGAGCCGGCCCGGAGGTAAGCCCAGGTGCCATCATGCGGCCGCCGCAGCCACAGCAGCTTCGAAGCTTCGCGTGGCCCTTATTTCCTTTACTTCAATTCGATGACTAACGTACGGTACGTCTTCTTGTCCAGGTTCGTCAGCACCGGGGCGACCTCGCCTTTGTAATGCCAAATCACGTCGCCCGACTTCCGGGTCCGGATCTCTTTGGCCCCCGTCTCGGGATCAAGTCTCGCGTAACGTGAATCGTTCAGGAAGACGATTACCTGATCGGCAGCCCGGATCGACTTCTCCCGAGGCTCTCCCGGTTCGTAATCCAACGCACTAACCCGAACGCGGGCATTCTCCAATTTCACGTTTCGGGCTACGTCGGCGTGCCCCACAGCCCATCCGGCGAGCAGCGCGCCCGGAATGACCCACTTGTTCATTTTGATCCTCATCACGCCGTAACGTACCACAGAGATAATGTTTCAGTTGCCAAGTGGTTTCACTGCCGTTGTTCGCAAAAAACCGCGCACCGTACTCCGTACCACAGAAATAATGTTTCAGTTGCCAAGTGGTTTCACTAGCTGGCACAATGACACTGCCATGCAATTACGCGTATTGGGGCTCATCCTAGCCGGGGGTAAAGGTACCCGGCTCTATCCTCTAACCAAGGAAAGGGCCAAACCTGCCGTCCCCTTTGGCGGCAAATATCGCATTGTTGACTTCGTTCTCAGCAATTTCGTCAACTCGGGGATCCATTCGATCTACGTGTTGACCCAGTTCCGCAGCCAGAGTCTGCTGCAGCACCTGAGCGAAGGCTGGCAGATGGGAGGCTTGCTGAAGAGCCAGTTCATCATTCCGGTTCCGGCGCAAATGCGGTCGGTCGGCGAGACCTGGTATCAGGGGACCGCTGACGCCATCTACCAGAACATCAACCTGATTGAACAGGCCGACCCGCACGTAGTCGCCATTTTTGGTGCCGACCACATCTATCGGATGAACGTCGCGCACATGGTGGAGTTTCACCGGCATCTGGACGCGGCCTGCACTATCGCCGCCCTGCCCGTACACAAACGCCATGCCCATGAGTTTGGCGTTATTGAAACCGACGACAACAACCGTATCGTCGGCTTCCACGAGAAGAATCCCGAGGCCCCCACCATTCCCGGTCGCCCGGAACATGTGTATGCCTCCATGGGGAACTACATCTTTTCCACGCGGGCGCTGCTCAAAGCCCTGCACGAAGACGCGGCCGACGAAACGAGTTCCCATGATTTCGGGCGCGATATTCTGCCCCGCCTGGTGGCTGAGAACCAGGGCGTATTTGCCTATGACTTCCAGACCAACCGGATTCCCGACGACCCGATCGGGGAAAACTACTGGCGCGACGTGGGGACCATTGATGCTTATTGGGAGGCCAGTATGGACCTTCGCGCCGTTAAGCCTGCGTTGAATCTCTATAACCGCAAGTGGCCTCTGCGGACGGCCAGCTATCCGGATCCGCCGGCAAAATTTACCTTCGACGACCAGAATCGGCGTGGCGAAGCCGTCGATTCCATTGTTTCGGGCGGCTGCATCCTGTCCGGTGGTCGGGTCAAGAACTCTATCCTCGGACGGGGCGTCAAGGTCCACGCCGGGGCCTATGTCGAGGATTCGGTTATTCTGGACAACTGCGACATCGGCCGCAGGTCGAAAATCAGACGGGCGATCCTCGACAAGAACGTAAAGATTCCCGAAGACACCACCATTGGCTACGACCTGGTTCAGGACGCAAAGCTCTACCACGTGACCGAAACCGGCATCGTGGTGGTGGAAGGCAATCGCTCGCCGGTCGAGATCTCAACCGTGTTCGTCTAAAGCCGGCAGACCGCCGGGGCGGCCCAAACAAACCGCAATTCGGCGTGTCCGGCGGCCACAACTGGCACGTGTTCCTCAAAAGCTAGGCGCCCGGTGGCGGGACCAACGGGAGAGGAACTGGCGTAGCCCGGTGGCCTGTCGCACACTGAAGAAGTTCAGGCAGCGGAAGTAGG
>RGPS01000490.1 GCA_010084195.1 Terriglobia bacterium | reverse complement strand
ACCGGCAGCGCGCAGAGACGGCTCACGCCCTGGCAACGGCGACTTGGCCCATGAGACGACGCTGCCAACCAACGCGCGATAGCCGTTTTCGTTGCCATCGAGTCAGTCAGATCAATCTACAGAGCGGCAGTTTCACGAGTGCGTAAACCACCGTTCGCCTTCGTTCCAAACAAGCATGATCCTCCGCAGTCCTCCGCACTTGCGTCGCTTGTTCATCAGTGTGATCAGGCTCTTGACGGGTTCCCGTGTTGCGTCAGGCACCGGGTTAACCAAGATAATCGCAATGTCCACTACTGCATATTCCGGGTCCAACTTGTCAAATTGTGGGAAGTGCGTCTTCAGCCGCTCCTGCTGCTTGGTAGTGGAAAGTTCTACCGCGTAGGTCATCGCTTGAAGCAGCGCGAAGAATGCGTTCTTGTCGTCTTTAACCTTTACTTCGCCGATCACGGGCACGCCTTCAGAAGTCGCCAGCAACAGGTCAATCCCTCCTCGTCCGGTTTTGGTCGCCGGTCTCTTGTCCGAAAACACGGCGTTTCGGGTGCGCCACGGATTGATCTCCCGTTCGACAAAGCTGAACGAGAACCCCTCTTCAGCCAGCCCTGAAGTCTTCGCGAAGGCTGTGAACTCGTCGGTGCTAGAGACCGCTTGGAGGCAGTGGGGGGCTTCCGGCAACGGCCTTCGCGTTCCTAGCCCCCACCCTTCAGGGTTGGAGTATGGTTCAAATGCTTTTAGAGAATCATTCCAGAGTTGCTCCATCGCGCCGGGGGTGTCCCGGTAGAACTTGGCGATGCCCTCAAACAGCGCTGAATCGAAGACCTTCATGCTGCTGTAGTATCGCCTTAGGCGAGTGATGGGGACTATGTTCTGTTTCCCAGATTTCTTGGCAGACTCGACCGAGGCCTTTGCGCCGCCCGCTTCCAGTCTCCCCAGGATCTTGGTCCAAACTGAAACTGCCTCGAACGAATAACTTTGCTGGCCTGGCAGGAGCTTTTTGCATTCTCCCAATGGCACATAGTCTTCGATGTCACTCAACTCGGTCTCCACCTCGAAGAAGTTGCCTTCCGCGAAGCGCCTCAACTTCCGCGTCCCGTCTCGTTCTGAGACATGACACCATAGAGGGCCATTATTCGAGCTGACCTTTGCCGCGCCGAGTAGTTTTTCCCCCGGCGGCTTGCCATGAGTGGTTTCAAGTTTCGCTCCTGCTGTCTGCTGTAGTGTGTGTTTCATAGTTGTGATCTTTTTTCGTCGGTTCGTTTAGATGTCCACGCGTTCGCCATCCTTCGGAAACAGGACGTTTGAAAAATGCTGACCAAATAATACAGGGCTGGTCGTGTGAATCGGCACCACCCACTTTGGGTTCACCTCGGTCACAAACTTCACTATGTCCTCCGCGAAGATGTGACCGCTGGTGTGGCACTCGATAAACTCGCCACCCGCAGCAGCAAGCTGGACCTTGAAATCACTCCACTCCTTCCTGACCAGATAGCCGTGCCAGTAGGAGTAAAGGCACTTCACCGAAGGCGGGAACACGCCGCCGAAGTCCAGCTTGAGCATGCTGGGG
>RGPS01000489.1 GCA_010084195.1 Terriglobia bacterium | reverse complement strand
GCCCGGAGCTTGAACCTGGGGCCTGCCGATATAAAAGTGCGGCTTGGGGAGGGGGTTACCCTCGGGAAGTTGCAAATCGGAACCGATCCGGAACTGCGGATGCACACTTACTTCTATCGGGACCGGGACGGGAGGCCGGCCTTCCAGGTCGACTCGTTCTATGACGTGTATACCGGCAAGATCAGCGCCGAAAAGAAGTACCGGGACAAGATCGTCCTGATCGGCGCTACGGCCGCGGGAACCGGAGCAACAGCGGTGACCCCTGTTTCTTCGGCAACGTACCCGGTGCTGACGCTCGCGCACTCCGTTTCTTCCATCCTCCAGGAGCACTTTTTCGTCGTGCCCTCGTGGGCTTGGATTGCGGAAAAGGCGCTGTTCCTTCTCGTCACGGCATATCTTGTGGTGATCCTGCCACGCCTCAACATGGCCTATGGCGCTGCGGTTACCGCTGGAATCCTCATGACGTTCCTAGTGGCCCATTTCGTCCTGATGACCGCGAGCGGGGTCTGGATCCAGTTCATGGTGCCTTGCGTCCTGCTGCTGGCCGGGCACGTTGCCCTGGCCACGAAGCGGTTTATGATGCCCGAGCGTGCCAAGGTCCAGTCGGGCGAGAGTTCGGCCGAGTCGAACCGGATGCTGGGACTCGCCTACCAAGGGCAGGGCCACGACAAGATAGGCCGTGACGAGCAGGAATAGCGCCTTTTCCGCAATCCAGGCCCAGGAGGGCACGACGAAAAAGTGCTCCTGGAGAATGGAGGAAACCGAGTGCGCGAGCGTCAGCACCGGGTAAGTTGCCGGCGAGACAGGGGTAACCGCC
This sequence comes from Terriglobia bacterium, assembly GCA_010084195.1. Lineage (GTDB taxonomy): Bacteria > Acidobacteriota > Terriglobia > Bryobacterales > Bryobacteraceae > BOG-234. The sequence goes on along the minus strand of RGPS01000489.1, from coordinate 747 downwards.
GCAGTTCCGATTCCGGCGGCCGTAGTGCCGATCAGGACGATCTTGTCCCGGTACTTCTTTTCAGCGCTGATCTTGCCTGCATATACGTCATAGAAGGAGTCGACCTGGAACGCGGGCTTCCCATCGCGGTCCCGATAGAAGTACGTATGCATCCGCAGTTCCGGATCGGTCCCGATACGCAACTTGCCGAGGGTAACCCCCTCCCCAAACCGAACTTTTATATCGGCAGGCCCCAGGTTCAAGCTCCGGGCGGCAATCAGCATCGAGAGGGAGGGGTAGAACTTGTCGAGATACTGGATTACCAGAGGCTCGGCGCGGATCGCACCGTCGACATCCGGTTTCGAGGCAAGGTGTCCGAGTCCCGCCGCGACCTTGCCAAGCGGCTCGATCGGCGCCTGGACGCCCACGCTCGAGAGCGGGAGGGCGTCCTGCGCTCCTGCCGTCGCGCTGACGGCGCTCTGCAAGGCAAATGCAGGCAAGGGCTTGTCGGGCTTGCCCAGAGGGTCACCTAGCGTGAAAAGCATGGGCAGGAGCACGTTCCTCGCGCGCTCAAAGCTATCGGCGAGCTTGCGGTCGGGATTGAGTGCCCCCTCCGCCTCGCGCAGGACACCCAGAAACCTGCCTAGCTCCCCCGCCGGAACGGCTGGCGCGGCAACCGAAGCGGAGGCCGCCCCAGGCGCAGCGCTCGATTCAGCCGTCGTGGTCCCGCCGGCAAGTTCGATCAGCTTCAGGATGTACTGATATCCG
>RGPS01000488.1 GCA_010084195.1 Terriglobia bacterium | reverse complement strand
AATTGACCTGATGTCATCTTCCAAGCAACTCCTTCGCATCACTTCGGATCTTCATTTCTATGACTTTTACCCTATTACGGACAGTACACCCACTTGCCGAGGTAAAAGCTACCACAGCGTCCCGAAGTGCGCACTTATGCAATCGAGATACGGCGGTGCTCCGGGAGGGGAACACCAGCCCGCGGAACAAACCCCGATGTGGCCCTCAACCGACGGCACGGCCAGTGCCGCGTGATCCCTGCGGAGTTTTGGCCAGTCTGGCTGATGATGAAGGCAGGGGTTCATTCTACGTATACGATATTCTACACGCACAAGGCAGATTCTACGCGCACGAGGCAGAAATTATAAAGGGCTATTCTCCGCATGCCCCCCCCATAAGATATGCAGACTATAAGGAGAAAGACACCGCGAGGCTGCGGAAGGACATTCGCGTTTCGCTGCCATCAGGGCAGGAGGTTCCGGGAAGGATCGTTGTCCACCTCTGGGCGAGATGCAGGGCGCTGTTGGAGACGCTGGTCCCTGAGCCCTGTCCAACCGCTTCCTTACGGGCGCGGCTCGGTAACGGTTCCGCGTCCCTCTCAACTGCCAGGCCTGAAAATTTCGTTCGGCTTACGCCGCTTTCCTTAAACCCAGCCTCTACCGAAATTTTCTCGTGAAGGACCGAGGGAAGAGGAAAAAGAATAAAGGAAAAGCTATTCCCCCACGCACCGGAAGCCGACGCTGCTGAACCGGAAGGTCGGCGCATACCAGTCACGGAACGAAACGCGAACCCTCAGAGCATCAAAGTACCAGGAACCGCCCCGCAGCGTTCGGTATTGCCCGGATGCCGGCCCCTTCGGGTCCGTTTCATTGCCGCCCTGATATTTATCCGCGTGCCACCAGTCGCCGGTCCACTGCCAGACGTTCCCCAGCATGTCGTACAGACCCCACGCGTTCGGGGCCTTCTGCCCCACTTCGTGCGTCTTCCTGCCGCTGTTCTGGTCGTACCAGGCGATGCTGTCCAGCTCCCCATAGCGCGCTCCTGTGGTACCCGCCCGCGCCGCATACTCCCATTCCGCTCCCGTGGGCAACCGCATTCCCACCTTTGAGCAATAATTTTGCGCCTCCGTCCAGTCCACCATCTCCACCGGAAGTTTTGCTCCCTTGAAATTGCTCGGATTGGTTCGCATTACTCGCTGGTAGGCTTCCTGCGTTACCGCCGTCACTCCCATCCGGAACCCTTTCGTCAACGTCACCCGATGCGCAGGATTCTCGTCAACGCTGCATTGGCTGTCGCCGGGTGAGCACCCCATCATAAACGTGCCGGGCGCTATCCGAACGTACTCCAGACCGTCTTTTGGGTTGAGCCATGAACCCTGCGAAAGATCCGCATCCTGGCCGTTCAGAATCGTAAGAAACCCAGGCTTCACTTCTTCCTTCGGTTTGCCAGATGAATACGGGCTCGATTCTGGCCGGGCGGCCTTCGCTGGGCGCGTGGGTGAATTAGCAGGAAGCTTGGCCCCTGAATAGACGGGCTGCGCATCGGTTGATTGCTGGCTGGGCTGATTGACGTTGATTAAAAAAGCAACG
>RGPS01000487.1 GCA_010084195.1 Terriglobia bacterium | reverse complement strand
GCCTCTTGGAGTCCGTAGATTTGAAAGCTACTTACGGCGGCCATGTTCCCGGTTTCTGTCCTCGATTACTTTCGCAACCGTGTTGAGGTCTTTTAGATCGAACTCTATGTCCGGGGGCCACCAGCCGACGGTAACCAGCATTTCGGCTAGGGAACGTCGGACTGTGCCCCGGGGGTAGGGTTTGCGTCGGCCTTGTCGATGACTTCGATGTCGGTTACGCCTTCAACGAAACGGTCAAAGTCGGCGGGCACCACAATGCCGTTGCGCTTTGATGCTTCGAACGCCAGATACAGCAGATCTTCGGCACCGATTTGGTTTGCCAGCTGCGCGGCTTTGGCGCGAAATTTGCGTTCCCACGCCACGATGACGGCGAGGTTGGTTGTGACTTCGTGGACTTGGCCTTCGCGTTCGTAACGCAGGTTCAGACGCATGTCGGGCTACTTTCTGTTGAAGAAACGGTCAGCTAGTTGCTTCGGAGTAAACGCCCCCGGTGAATGTCACGGTGGCGGTGCTTAATTCGCCCAGGGCGAAGTTGACGGGGATTTCCGCAAGGAATGTGCCGGTAAGGGTCAACTTCGGGTTGGTGGCCGACGCTGCGCCGCTTGAAGGCTGAACAATGACCGTGGTGGTGGTGCCGACCAGGCTCTTCAGGGTTGCCCAGGTTTCCGCGGCCGCGAACGACATGTAGAACTCGAGGTCGACGCTATGGTCGCCGAGGCCCTTCACGTACTTGTTGTCCACGTCACCGAACGCGGTTGCGGTCAGCTGGTTGTAGTTGACGTGAAACACGGCGCTGGTGCATTGGTCGGACATATCAACCGAATTGACGGTGACGACCGGGTTGCTGAGAATTGTGGACGTAGCCATTAGCGGGTCTCCTCTTGTTCGGAATTGGTTTTAGCAGATTTGGCGGTCTTGCTGGTGGAAATGAACCCGCCGTCGATCAACGCCTGCACATTGATGCCGGCCTCGAGCGCGGCGACTTCGTCGAAATCGTCGCCCGGTGTCCCGAGCCTGGGGCTAATGATTTTTGCCATTGTCATTCTCCTAAGCCTGTGCCTGAACGCTGATATTTAGATCATAGGCGGGCAACTCTGCGCCGCCGATGATTGCCACAGTAGGGCGGCCATCGGTTACGCCCAGTCCGGCGTTCATCAGCTGCGCGGAAAGGTTCAAAAGGTTTCGGTGCGCGTCCAGGTTGTTAGGTCCCAGGCTGATCAGGCGCACCGGGAACGTCATTTTGGCGATCGCCGAGGACCAGCAATCGAACCGGGGTGCGTCAATAAATGCGCAGGGTGGGGCAAGGTTTCGCGGGTCCGTGACCACCACCAGGTTGGTTAGGGCCGCAATATTGGTCTCGAGGTCGGTCAGGGCCTCGTTAAACAGGTCTGTGTAGGTCTGTACGGTCATCAGGCGACCTGGGGGCGGTCAATGCCCAAAAGCTGTTTGATCACGCCTGACAGGCCCGTTACGGGGTTCATGCCGTTGGTGTCGAACTGGGCAAAAGAATCGATGCTTCCGCGCTGACGGTACAACATGCCGCCGTACTGGATAGTCCCAAGTTTTACGTCGTCGGACGGGGCCGTGGTC
>RGPS01000486.1 GCA_010084195.1 Terriglobia bacterium | reverse complement strand
CAGACAGGCTTTACGGCGGTTGAGACCAGATTTGGAATCATTCCGTGGTGCGGACTTGCCGTTGCTGCGACGTACGGGGCAATCACGTGGGTGGCCGACTTCATGGTGGGTCGGCGAAGATGGGGTGTTGCAGGAATTGCATTTGTAATGTCTGGGTTAGGTCTGTGGTTATCTCAGTGGCTGCTTTCGACGGTGGAACCGGTTCAGAGGGCGATTGCTGCGGGGTGTTGACGTACGCTTCAGAGTGATTGTGGTATCGGAATATCTGCTATGAAGATTATTCAGTAAAAGCTTGTTAAAAATTATAAAACAAATAAATAAAGAGGCAGAACTATTGTCACCAGGCAAATATGCTTGCAGGTCTCAATGCCAGATGTGGGTCTTGATGTGTGTCATTTGCGCTGTATTCATGCCCTCGGATCCCGGAGGATTGACTGCAAATGGTGAGTGGCGGTGGTAACCGTTCACGGGGGGCAGTTGTGAATGCGCACGAAGTGACTGGTCCTGCCGCGTCGGGTGCAGTGTGGGGTCAGGCGGGAGCGGGGAGGAGCTGGGGGACGGCAAGGCCGGCCATGCGCGCGGTGCAGGCCCCGGCCACGGAGGCGAAGAGATCCGGGCCGTGCATCCTGCAGGTCGCTGCGACCGTCAGCATGGCACCGGCAATGCGCGCGCCACCTCCGTGCAGGAACTCCCCTTGCGCCACAGGACGGCAGGCCGGATGGCTCGCTCGGCCACACTGGCCGGTGCGCTGGCGACTGTCCACTATTTGGGGGCAAGTCCAGTGCGCCACGCCGTGGGGGTCCGCCCCGGTCAGCCCGCGGATCACTCGGCCACCACGACTGGGTGACGGGACGGAGACCGTGGCGTGGGGACCCCCGGACACCCGCAGCCACCAGGTGCGTCTACCATGGGGCGGGGGCTTCCCCGGTAGCCTGCACGCGGGGGGCCCCGGCGGGCAGGGATGCCGGGATCCGTGTCTCGCACGACGCGCTCGCAAGGCGGTGCAGACGGTGTCCGGTGATCCGAGGATGGATCACCGGCAATCTGGTCACCTGGTGCGCCATGAAGTCCGGCGCTCCCGCCACTCCGGGCAAACCTGGTGCCTGTGGCAGGACGGTCTTGCACGCCTGGCACGACACGAGCCAGTGATCGGTCATCACACCGACCCGTCCGTGTGGCACCATGGCCGGCGGGTGGGCAGCGTGACCGGGTTGGCCACCGCGTCCACGGCAGCAGCGGGAAGCCGGGCTCATGGGCGTGCCCGGCAGGTCGGACGACGGAGGCCGGGATGAGTTCCCCGAATGTTGCCCCACCCGGGTTTCGAGATCCCGGGCGGCGATCCTCCAAATGAGCGTTCGGCGCGCGGAGGTCAACGGTCACCGTCCGCAGCTAAGCAATGTCCGCCTGCAGTGTGGCGACCACGGGTGAAACCACTCAATAGAACGTGAAACGAAGCCCACTCAGCTCTTTACCCACGTTACCAGGTACCACCGACATGACCTGGTGAACGGTTGCGCATAGGGTAGCCATCGCTTGCTCGCCCTTCTACGTTTCGATTTCCAGTGCGACCGGTTTGTATGGTCCTTTACC
>RGPS01000485.1 GCA_010084195.1 Terriglobia bacterium | reverse complement strand
ATGGCGGGTTTGCCGTCGCCATCGATATCGCGCTGGAGGACGACTTCGGTGCTGACGTTCGGCATCACCTGGACGCGGTCCCAGCGACGGGATTCACCTTTCGGATTGACGTAGAGGTACATGGGGCGGCTGTCGGCGGCGAGAATATCGGGCCAGCCGTCACCGGTGAAGTCGGCGGCGAAGATGACCATGGCCTGGGGATAGACGCTGGAGGGATTGTAGGTATTGGCTGAGGTGAATTCGCGGCGTTCGGTATATTTGGGGCCGAGATAGTAGAAGGGCCCGGAGACGATGTCCTGAACGCCGTCGTGATTGATATCGGCAGCGGCGGCGGACCAGCCATAGTCGAAATCGCTGAGGCGCTGCATGCGGAAGTGGGTGGAGACCTGTTCTTCGGGCTCGATTTTGGGCTGGAGGTCGCGGGTGGAGACGTCTTTGAAGCGGACTTCACCGGTGCCTCCGACGTAGAGCGCGATGGGGCCGTAGCCGGTCTGGTCGTCGGAGGTATCGCCGCCTGGGAGGCCCTGGGCTCCGTTGAGGACGGGGCGGAGGATGTTGGAGTCGACATGGACTTCGAGGGTGTTCCAGTCAGGTTTCAGCGACGGTCCGCCACGGCCGGGACCGGCCGGTCCACGGCCTCGACCGCCACCCGCCGCAGCAGCGACCGGCCCGCGACCACGGGGAGGGGCAAAACCGGGAACCGGGGGATTCTGGAAAGTGGACTGCTCGGCGATACGATACTGGCCGCCGGCGGGCTTGAGACGCTCGCGCGCGATTTCCACGCCCTGGGCATCGAGCTGAACGGCGTACGAGGCAAGGTCGCCGTCAGTGAGGGAGAGGTAGACGCCGCGCATGCCGGTAGCGGTCTTCTGCATACGCATGAGGACGCCGGTTTTGCAGCCGGTGGCGCAGCGGAAAGAGCCAAAGAAAGCGGCATCCTGGAGCGATTTATCCAGCACCAGCCAGCCCCCGGAGGCAGCTTTCGGCGTGCCGATGAGTTCGCCATTTTCGGCTTTCCAGGAGGCCTGCCCGACGGTTTTCAGGCCGGTGAGGGAGGAGCCTTTGAAGGCCCAGTCGGGGGCGAAAGTATTGGGGTCGGCGGCAAAACTTGTGGCGGCGAGGGACAGGGCTACCGGCAGCAGGGCGAGCGGTTTGAGGGACATGGGCGAGTGGGCTCCGACAGGAAGCTTATCACCAATTGCGCTGGATTAGGACAGCGTCTTAAGAATTGCTGCCACGGCATCCAGACAGAGGACGGCAACGTGTTTGGATTCATTGGAGAGGCCGCCGATGGCGTTTTCGACGTGTTCTTTTGTGAGCAGCCGCAATGCTGCTTTGTCGCGACCGATGAGGAGTTCGGTGAGGGCAGAGCCGGCGGCGATGGAGGCGGTACAGCCGCGCGCTTTGTAGCGGGCTTCGGTAACGATGCCTGCGTCCAAAAGAACTGCGAGTCGCAGAATATCGCCGCAGATGGGGTTGGATACTTCGACGGTGACGGCAGGGGCAGGCAGGTCGCCGACGTTACGGGGGTTGCTGAAATGTTCGATCAGTTCCGGACTCATGTCTTGATGTTCATTGTATGGGGGTGGG
>RGPS01000484.1 GCA_010084195.1 Terriglobia bacterium | reverse complement strand
GTGGAAGATGCCGGTCTGGACACCGTTGTATATGGCACCCACTCCATGCGCCGGACAAAAGCGGCCCAAATTTACAAAAAGACAGGGAATCTTCGCGCCGTCCAACTCCTGCTAGGCCACACAAAGCTGGAAAGCACCGTTCGCTATCTTGGCATTGAGGTTGACGATGCTCTGAGTTTGTCAGAGCAGGTGGAAATCTAATCACCAGCCGTGGGTCACAAGAAGACGTGGGTCGCTATTCGGGCACGCCAAGCCCTAGCGGCTGCGCTTCACGAGCGAATCAGCTTTCATAAGGGCGAGGAGTTGACCCTGTGGCTGCGGACCCGGCTTTGCAGTGCCGTCAGGAGTCCGCCATGTCCCAAGAAACTCGTACCCTCGTTGAAGCCAGCCAAACGCTGGGGGCCGCCTTCCTGGCTGGCCTCAGGCCCCATGTGCGCTGCCTGCGCGGGAAGCGCATGGGCCCAGTCAAGGTCGAGCCCTGCGGCCATGCTACTGAGCTAGACCTCGAAAGCCTGATCTGGACCCGTGGGGCGAAGTACCCCTGCTGGCGGCTCACCAGCCGCCTTAAATGTCCACGCTGCGGGGGGATGGCAGTAGAGCTGGCCTGGTTGCCGGGCGGATCGCCAGCCGCCAGGGCGGGGCGTGACCTGCACCAATGCGTGGTCGCGAGCGGGCGAGGGTAAGCCCGTCCCAGCGGCGCCATATTGTGGGTTCTAATGTGGGAACGGTTTTCAAAGTCGCCTGTTAAACGACTGAAAACATTGTATATTTTGTGGAAAAATGGCTCCCCGGGCAAGATTCGAACTTGCGGCCAACCGGTTAACAGCCGATTGCTCTACCACTGAGCTACCGAGGAACGCGACAGGACGCGGGTATTAGCGCGTCCTTCTTCTCAAACCAAGCGGGAAATTTGCGGTCTTAACCGCCTATACCCCACCCCCATAAAGAAAAATGAGGCCGGGAGTGATCCCGGCCCCAAGGCGTTGGGTAATGGTGGGGTGTCTTCAAGGAAGACGAGGGGAGAATGCACCTGAAGTTGTTAACAGCGCCTTAACCGTATCGTCTCAAACCCCCAAAAAGTTCCACCACCGGGCAAAAAGCAGGCAATCGGGCCCGAATCAGCGATCCGGGCCCGCGCCGTTACTTGGGCATGGGGATCGAGACGACCTGACCGGCGGCGCGCTCGGCGATCCAGATCGTGTCGCCCGACTGGTCCATGCCGGTCGGCTGCTTGAGGCCATCCTTGATCACCTGCACGTGAGCGGTGTCGCCATTGATGGTCAGCAGGTGGATCTTGCCCGAGCCGTTCTCAGCCTGGAGCATCTTGCCGTTCGTGGTGGTGCGCAGACCGTCAATGCCCTTCACCGGGGCGTCCATCCAGATCTGCACCGGATTGCCGGCCTTGCCGTTGGCGTCCACGGGCACGCGGTAGAGATTGTTGAAGAACACGCTGTTGTAATAGAGCGTGCCGTTCAGGAAGGTGAGGCCGTCAATGCCCGTCACCAGGCGGTTGTCCAGCCACAGTTCGGCGCTCTGCGCGCCCGGCGCCAGGCGATAGATCTTGGCGTTGGCGGTATCGGAAATATAAAGC
>RGPS01000483.1 GCA_010084195.1 Terriglobia bacterium | reverse complement strand
GCACCTCGTTCAGGGCGGGCGTGATGTTTTCCTCGGAAAGCTTGGAGAGCCCACGGAGGTTGCGTAGGGCTTTGGATAGTTTGTCGGTAAGGGAGGCGAACACGGAAGGGGAAGATGAACAAACTGGGAGGCGGGATGCAAGAGTGAGGAACGATGATTCGGGCGGCCAGCGGGGGCGGGGAGGGCCTGAAGGCGCAAAAAAGCCGCGAACCTTAGGGCATCGCGGCTTTCCTGGTGCGGGCTGACTTACTTACCGGCCGGCTTGCGGTTAAGGACGGCGTCCTTGGTGCTGGCCGCGATGGTCATCACCTCGCCGATCAGGGGCTGCGGGACTTTCATTTCCTCGAGCGTCTTCTGTAGGTCTTCGGCAACGGCGTTAAAGTGGGCCTCCGTCAGTTTCATGTCTTCATGGGCGCGGCGCATGTCCTTACCTTTCCAGGCGACCGGGCTACCGAAGGCGGCGGAAAGGAAAGCCTTCTGCTTGCGGTGCTGGGTCGTCATATTGACGTCTTCGAAGAAGTGGTTGATCCGCTTGTCGGCGAGGACTCGCACGTAGAACTTGTCGACCGCTGCATCGATGGCCGCCTTGCCACCCAGACGGTGATAGAGGCTCATCTCGCGTTCGGCTTGGAATTTGGCGCGCGCGGACTCATCGACGAAGGTGTAGGTGACATCTTCATAGACATAGGTGACGGCGGCTTTCTGTTCGCAGCCGGTCAGGAGGAGCACCGATAAGAGGGCGAGGAGGAGGGAGGGCGAGATCATGTGGTTAGTAGACTAAACAAGTATTTTAAATACCTGTTTAGGCAAGCGCCTAATGGGGCCCTTGACTCTGCTTTCAGAGGGGGCAGGCTGGGTCGGCCTGATGAAGCTCAGTCTTTTCAGCGATTACTCCCTCCGGGTGCTCATGTATGGGGCGCTGAAGGGGGAGTCTTTTCAACTGGATGAAGTGACTAAAGCCTACGGAATCTCCCGGCATCATCTGGCCAAGGTGGTGCAACGACTCGCCCAATTGGGCTACCTTGAGACCCGGCGCGGTCGGAATGGCGGTATCACGCTGGCTCGGACGCCTCAGGAAATCCGCATCGGCCGCTTGGTCCGTGAGACGGAGGAGCAGCCTGCAATCCTCGAATGCTTTGACCCTGCTACGAATACCTGCCCGATCAACGGGAGCTGTCAGCTGAAGGGTATCGTCGGGCAGGCGCTCCGTGAATTTTACGCATCGCTCGATCGGCATACCCTGCATGACACCATCAATGGCCCCCACCGGGCGCGGATGATGAAGACATTGCTGGGTTGACCGCTTGTCTTTTTCTCCGGTCCGTCCACGTTGGGCCCCATGGAAATCATCGTCATGGGCTGCGGTACATCGCAGGGCGTTCCCTTGGTGGCGCATGACAATCCCGGCATTGACTTGAAGGACGAACGGAATTGGCGCAGCCGGACGAGCATCCATGTCGTCATCGAAGGGCATCACGTCCAGGTCGACGCCGCCCCGGAATTCCGGATGCAGTGTCTTAAGAATGATATTCAAGCCGTGGATACGTTCATCCTGACGCATGGCCACGCCGACCATGTGTTGGGGATGGAT
>RGPS01000482.1 GCA_010084195.1 Terriglobia bacterium | reverse complement strand
GGCAGTGAACGCCAGTCCGGGGGCACCTGTCTGAATCGAGAAACCAGTGGCCGAGCCAGCCGGATAGCTGGAGGCCATTGAAATAGCCGTGGGATTTGCCGTGAATACTGCCGGACTGTTCACCGTCAGAGTCGCCGGAATGCTGATGGTCTGTGTCCCGCCCAGAGCGGTTCCGGCCACGGAAATACTCCCCGTATAGCTACCTGCGGCCAGCCCGGCTGCATTAGCCGTTCCGGCGACAACACCCGGAAAAGCACCGATGCTTTGTGTTAGGGAAAGCCACGGTGTAGAGGTGGTTGCTGTCCAGGTCCCACTCTGGTTCGCCACCACTGTTGCCGTGCCGGTTGCCAGCAGCGATTGATTGGGGACTACGGAAATACTCATCAAACCGAGGGGAGTGATTTGAAGGGGTACAGGTGCAGCTGCGGGTGCAATGATGGCTAGCGGATCACTTGTCATCACTTGCTTGGTTGAATCCACGGTGCTGTAAGAGACCGCCACAAAGCGACCGCTGCCATACGCAATGCCTCTCCAATTGCCACTCACAGGAGGCGTTCGGCTGGTCCAACTAGTGCCGTCAGCACTAGTCATCAAAGCATTGCCCCCCCCAGCGGCTACAAAGAACCCATTTCCGTAGCCGACATTGAACCACGGACTATTACTTACCGCAATGCTTGGTGACCAGTTTATTCCATCGCTGCTCGTCATCACCAGACCGGATTGATTAGAGAAAGTATAGGCAACTGCTAAAAAAAGGCCGCCACCGAAGGTCACGGAGTGCCAACTCCGTGCAGCGGCGGCGGTCCGCCCCGTCCAAGTGACGCCATCCGGGCTAGTCATCACTTGCGTAGCTCCGGTGTCCGCCACAGCAACAAACATTCCGGAACCGTAAGTCACACTTCTCCAAGTGCTGGAAGCCGCTGCGGTCTGCCCTGACCAGGTTATGCCATCCGAGCTGGTCATCACTCGTGTGGCTCCGCCATTCGCTACGGCTACAAAGAGTCCATTGCCATACGTCACAAATGTCCAGTCACTAATAGCTGCTGCTGCCCTCGAAGTCCATGTCATGCCGTCCAGACTGGTCATGACCCGGCTCCCAGCTCCGTAATTTGCAACCGCCACAAAAAGCCCGGATCCATAGGTCACCCCGTACCAGCGCATGTTGTCATCGGCTGAGGGCCTGAGTGTCCAAGTGATGCCATCTGGGCTAGTCATCACTCGGTTCGGTCCGCTTTGGGCAACAGCGACAAAGAGCCCATTGCCGTATGCCACGTTCAGCCAGGCACCGGCCTGAGGGGTTGATTGACTCACCCAGTTGGCTTGTGCCCAACCGGGGATGCAACAGGAAAGGGCAATTAGTAAGATATGGATAAGTCGCATCAACAGGATCCGTCCTTACAGGATTTATCAGCTACTCCTAAGTATTTCATCTTTAACCCACCTTTCCGGCTGTGCGAGCCTGCGCAGACAAAGACTCGACATCTAATGGCCGAGGATGAATACGCTCCCACTATGGTGGCACAGGACTTCCAGACGTATCAGTACGATGTATCCCCACCATCCACCCCGGCCAGGTATGCTTGATGCCTCGAAATGACAC
>RGPS01000481.1 GCA_010084195.1 Terriglobia bacterium | reverse complement strand
GCCTTCCGCTTCAAAGCCGCCACTGCCAACGCCAAAAAGGGCACCTCGAAAGCCGCCGCTCCCGCCGTCGCTCCCGCCGTAGTCGAACCCTCCAAACCTGGCCCGCAGTCGCCGCTCGAAAAGAAACTCGCCCAGGCCCGCACCAAACTCGACGCCGCTAAAGCCGCTGGCAAGCCCACCCGCAACCTCGAAGACAAGGTCTACGAAATCGAGGACGAAATCCGCCTCGCCGCCAGGGCCTGAGGGCCTCTCACAGGCTACCCGCTACCTCGGTCGTTCACACGCCCCGTGTCGCCATCCCCGACCAGCGCACCCCCGACCAGCGCATCCGGAACGCTCGCCATGGCCGGGTGACCTTCCGGTTAGAAGGACTACCGCCGAAAAGAGACTCCCAATTCTCCGGAGATAGCGGTTGAGGTCCTTCGCGTCAAAGGCAGCGGTGACCTCCTGCGCCGCTTCCTCCTCCACGTCTTGCCTCCCGGCTTCCTGCGAATCCGCCACTACGGGTTCCTCGCGAATCGAAACCGCCCAGGGGACGCGATAGCGTCTCGAACCAAACAACGGGAGCAACTGGCGGTCTGTCCAAAAATCCTGTTGACACCCTGTTGCCTAGAGGGAGGGAGAAAGCTCCGTTACCAGCCCGCCAGCGATTCAACTCCATAACCGAACGCAGTCTGCGGTTTCGTTCACCGCGCGGTTATAACCCCGAAACCAGCACCGCCCGCAGCCAGGCCCCCATCGCGCTTTTTGTGCCGTTTCGGCCCGGGCCGTTTTTTGATCACCGATTTTGAAAATAATTATTACTCCCGTATTTTCAAGCGTTTCCGGCGACTTTCCGGATCACGGGAAATCCTGTCTTACTCACCTCGCATGAAAAACTCCGAGCCAGAAGGAGCTACTCATGTCAACACGTCCCTCAGCTAAAACCGTCTTTCGCGAAATCGGCCTCTTCACCATCGGCGCAGAACGCCTCAACCTTCTTGGCGACCTCGTCCTCGAAGCCCGCGCCGACCTCCAGCCCCGCAACTCGCGCGAATTCTGCACCGCCCTGCGCCCCCTGCTTGCGCTCCGTCGCGGCAACCCGCCCCCCGTAGCCGAAACCCGCATCTCCGAAGGAGCCCCAAATTCACAGAGAAAGGACAATCCCACATGCGAACCCTCGCCGACCACACAGCCAACGATGTAACCACAGAAGACCAGGCCCAATACGCCACTCACGTCGAGCGCTGGCAAAACGACCTCCACCCCAACGGAGCCCTCGAATGCTACTTCGCCGCTGAAATCGCCCGCGCCGCCTCTCTCCGCTATCGCAATCAAACCAACGCCGGAATTCGTCGCAATCTGGAAGAACTTCGCCGCATCCAGTCCAACCGCTACCTCCAGGCGCATCTGGGTTTTCTCCTGCCCGGCGTCGCCACGCTCACCGGTCCCAACCTGAAACTCATCCTTTCCGGCCTCAAATCCACCGGAACACAAGCCGACCCGGCCCCCGAATCGGTCCCCAAATCCGCCAAACAACCGGAAAAGGTCGACCCCGCCGCCGTCGCGGACAGCGAAACCGCTCTCCACTCCCGCATTCAGGACGAAGAACGTCGCCTGTT
>RGPS01000049.1 GCA_010084195.1 Terriglobia bacterium | reverse complement strand
AATACGTGCAATTCCCCGAACTGGCGATTTTAACGTCGACGCTGGGTTCGCGAAACCTGCTGCCGATCCGATCCAACCATTTGCTGGCGGCGGTGGAACAGAGGCTGAATGAACGAACCCGGCTGCGACTGGAACTCTACAATCGGGCTGACCGCGACCTGCCATTCCAGTCATTCGCCGAGCCCCGCCTCATCTTCAATTCGGCACAAGTGAGCCGGGTGTTCGTCCCCCCGGTGAGTCCGCTCTGGTACAACGCGCTCCGAGGCTACTCTCGCGGGGCGGAGATTTTCCTGCAACGCTCCAGCGCCAACAGGTTCAACGGCTGGGTTTCTTATGCCTATGGCAGGACCAATCAGCGCGACGGGGTTAGCGGGGCGCGATTTGTCAGCGACTACGACCAGCGGCACACGGTCAACATTTTCACCGGCTACCGCCTGCGACCCAGCGTTCATGTGAGCGTTCATGCCAGTTACGGCAGCGGCTTCCCGATACCCGCATGGCTTTCTTTTTCCAACGGTGTTTACAACCTGGCGCTACAGAGAAATCAACTGCGCATGGACTATTACCAGAGGATGGACTTCCGGACCAACAAGACCTGGACACACGCAAAGTGGAAGACGACGTTGTATGGGGAGGTCCTGAACATCACCAACCGAACCAACCGGATCTTCAACAGCCTGAACAGCTACAACGCCACTACTGGACGGACTTCCATCTCGCGGGACAGTATGTTCCCGATTCTGCCGTCCATTGGAATTCTGTTCGAACGATAGCTTGGTTCGAACGATAGACTGGAAGCAGTGGAGCAATTCGCCCTTGATTTCGTCCCCCAGCGCCGCGTCTTTACCCTTCGTGAACTCAGCGACGGCATCCGCTCCACACTGGAGCGAGGGTTTACGAATATCTGGATCTCGGGCGAGATCTCGGGCACCAAACTCGTCCCCAGCGGGCATTGTTACTTCACGCTGAAAGACTCCGAAGCGCAGATCAAGTGCGTCTGCTGGAAGCTGGCCTACTGGCGGCTGAAGTTCAAACCGGCCGATGGCGTGCAGGTGCTGGTCCGGGGCCGCGTGGATATCTACGAACTGCGGAGTGAATACCAGTTCGTGGTGGAGGCGATTGAACCGCAGGGCTTCGGCGCTTTGCAACTGGCGTTCGATCAACTGAAGCAGAAACTGGCACGCGAAGGCTTGTTTGAGGCATCCCGCAAGCGTCAGTTACCACGCTATCCGCAGCGGATCGGGATCGTGACATCGCCGAAAGGCGCGGTGATTCGGGATTTCGTGGAGATTCTGTCGCGACGGTTCCCAGGGGTCCACATCCGCCTCTTCCCTGCCCGTGTGCAGGGTCTGGGCGCGGTCGATGATGTCTGTCGGGGGCTGGCGTACTTCGGGTCGAACGACTGGGCTGAGCTAATTGTTTTGGCCCGAGGTGGAGGTTCGCTCGAAGACCTCTGGACGTTTAATGAAGAGGACGTCGCCCGCGCCATTGCCCAGAGCCCCATTCCGGTGGTTTCGGCGATCGGCCACGAGACGGATGTCACGATCTCCGATTTTGTAGCCGACCTTCGCGCCCCAACGCCGTCGGCTGCTGCCGAGATGATTATCTGTTCCCGCCGCGAATTGCTGGACCGCATTGATGCGCAGCGGAACCGTGCGGCGCAACTGGTTCGCTATCGTCTTTCGACGCTGGCCAGGCGTCTGCAGGATCAGGCGATGGGGCGTGCGACGCCGTTAGTGCAGAGGTTGCTCGCACGCCGTCTGCAGCGCGTGGATGATGCCCAGGAACGCCTGCGCGCCGCCATGCGCCGGAAGCTGGCCGAGGAGGCGCGGCGGCTCCAGTTGCTGACGGATAAGGTCCGGTGGTATGACATTCGGCCCCGGATGGCCCGGAGCCAGCAACGGCTGAATGACGCGAGTTTCCGGCTGGATACGGCAATTCGGCGACTGTTGACTCAGCGTCGTCGACGCGTGGATAACCTGACTTCGAGCCTGGAGCCCCTAAACCCGAGGGCGGTGTTGTCGCGGGGGTATTCGATTGTTTTGAACGGGGATGGCGAGGTGGTGAAGCATGCAGCCCAGGCGCCGGAAGGGAGCCTGGTGCGGATGCTGTTTGAGCGGGATTCAGTGAAGGCCAGAGTGGAGGAGTCACCCGAAAAATGACGCCCCCAACCGGAACCTTTATGGCGCAGGTACGACAGGGAATGGTGCAATTGCCCCCCCCGATTGCCCGGTTTTGTGCGGATGAAGCGTGGAACTTTTTTCGGATTTCGTGCCTGGATGAAGAGCGGCTGGAATTCTCGCCCGTGTTACCGGATGACGACCTGGACGATGTGGATATTGGGTTTCATTCCAGCCTCTCCGGGGATGGCAAACTCTGGATTCCTGCGGAGTTGCGGCAAGCGGTGACGCTTGGCGAGCAGTCGGTAATGATCCGCATAGAAGAGGGGACCCTGCGGATGTATATGAGGAAGGTCTTCAAGACGCTGGGCTTTGGGCCGTAGCGGCCGGTTCCCGCTTCCGTCCAGTCCTGTCCGGGACCCGCAGCGTTTCGACGCAAATATCGGAAGTAATCACAAACTGCCGCCCAGCCCCCCTCTCACCGGGGAAACTCATCGGCTGTTTGCTTCCTTGCAGGAACTATGCTGAATTCTGTTTCCTGAACCCGGCGAGGCCGCTCCATCATGCGGAGTCGGACCTCGCCGGGACTTACGCGCAGCGGCAAGAACTACTTTGCCGAAGGCGCAGCGCCAGCAGCCGTCGGCTTGCCGGCTTCCGCTTTCTTTGCGTGCTTCTTCACGTGCTTCTTTACTTCGGTTTTGGCCGGAGCCGCGGCCTTTTCCGGAGCGGCGGGTGCCTGAGCGAAAGCAACGGCCATTGCGGCGAATGTAAGAACGATAGTTTTCATTGTGGTTTCCAATCCTTTTCTGCGAGGCGTGTGTTGTTCGTTTCGCCTCTGCATACACATACGCGGTGGATTATTAACCCGGCCTGAACGGACCGTTAATTGTCGTTCATGCTTATTTTCTGAGGAAATCTGTAGCGGATGGCACTACACGGACAAATTCTTTGGCAGCCAGCAGCCCCACTTCGCGGCGACCCACCGCCCCCAGATGCGTGGTGTCGGGCTTGCCATCTTTGGTAACGGCGTTCAGTTCAGCCGTCTTCTCCCGGCCGAAGGCCTCGCATTGTTCCTTCGTCACTGCGTACATGTCCATCAAAGGTACTTGCATCTGTGCCGCGACCAGGCGGGCTTCTTCGACAAAGGGAACCAGGGAATCGGACTTGATATGGCCATCCTCCGTGAAGACCCGCCGGACAATCGACGTCACCAACACGGGCTTTGCACCTGCACTACGAGCCTCTTTGATATAGCGAATCAGATTGGCGCGGTAGGTGGTCTTCGGATCTGTCTCGCGCTCAGGGCCCTTGCCCGGGCCGTCATTGTGTCCGAATTGGATCAGGATATAGTCGGGCCTGAAGGTCAATGCGGGAGCCCAGGCACCTTCGTCGCGAAAGCTCTTTGAACTGCGACCGTTCAACGCCAAATTCACGACCGCCACGTCGGCCCCAAATTGCGCCCGAAAACCGGTTCCCCAGCCGCCTTCATCATTGACGGTGGAATCCCCGGTGAGTACGATTTCCATTCCGGCAAGACAGTTCATGGTGAGCAAGAAAGCCAACAGCAACCGCATCTGTAGATGTTATCGCGAACCTAAGCTGGAGGGATGGGCTGCCACCTTCTGGCAGCAGCCGCGTTACTATTTGCGGGCAATATCCTGTTTCGACACTTTGACCCGCACCTGTCGCTGGGGCGAAGGCTGCTGAAAAGCGGTGTTGCACTGGGCATCACCGCTCTGGTGTCGTACTACTTCGGGACCTCGGGCGTGCTGGTGCCGGGCGGGTTGGCGTTCATACCGCTGGTGTACGTCCATGGCTATTGGCTGCCGAAACAGGGGATCAATGGTTGGACCGCCGAACTTCGGGACAAGTATTATGCCCTTCGGCGGATTCAGCCGCCTGATCCGCCTACTGGCGAACCGTCGGGAGAATAATCACGAAGCCGTCTTCCACGCCCAGGACGGGTGGCACCACGTGGCGCAACTGCCAGCGGTCGGGTCGTAGCACGCGCATGACGGCAGTCTCATCGCAGGACTGGAATTTGGGGCAGCGCAGGCAGTCTTTCCAGGCCTTCAGTGGCAGTTCGCCGCGTTCCACTTCGTTGAACCCGACCTTGGCGAAGAAATCCTTTACATAGGTGAACGCAAAGACCGCGTCCAGACCGTAGGTCTTGGCTTCCGAGACCAGAGACTGGACGATGAGACGCCCGACGCCATGTTTTTTGTGCGTTTCCGCCGTAGCCAGAGATCGGACTTCGCCCACCGTGGGCGAGTAGAAGTGCAGGGCACCGCAACCGGCAAGACGCCGCCCATCCCAGGCGACCGTGAAATCGCGCATATTCTCAGACAGTTCAAACTCGGTCCGGGGCAGCATAATGCCCTTTCCTGCGTAGCCGTTGATCAGTTCCAGCAGCGCCGGAATGTCCTGCATGTTGGCCTTACGGACGTCGATCTTCGAGTTCGAGACCGTCGCGGGCTGTACCTGCTCATCTGTCAAAGCACTGATCATGACTGCATCACCTTACTGAACCACCTTACTGAACTACCTTCGTTCCAACCTGTTCGTTCGCAAAGACACGCGCCACAATATCAGCGTCTGAGCCCCGAACGATTCGCACCTCACCCACACCAGCGCGAACGGCGTCGCATGCCGCAGTCAGCTTCGCCTGCATGCCGCCTGTGGCCACACCCTCGGCAATCAGCTGAAGGCAATCGGCCACGGTCAATAACGGCAGAATCTGTTTATCCGCATTCATGACGCCCGGAACATCGGTGAGAAAAACCAGCCGATCTACTTTCCAGCCCGAAGCCACCGCAACTGCCATGGAATCGCCATTTACGTTGTAGACTTCACCGGATTTGCCTCCGGCAACACAGGCCACCACCGGAACGTACCCGGCACCGGTCAGAGTCCGGAGAAGGCTCGGATCAGAAGACTCGACCTTTCCCACAAAGCCCAGCTCGGGATCCAGCTGCACTGCGGTAGCGACTCCGGAATCAAGTCCGGTGAGACCGACTGCGCGGAGACCGACGGCACCCAGCGCGGCTACCAGTTGCGTATTCACGGTACCGGCCAGAACCTTCAGGACGGCATCCACGGTCTCATCAGTGGTCACGCGGAGGCCTCGCACAAATGAGCTCTTTACGCCCCGTTCTTCAAGGAATCGGGTCATCTGCTTACCGCCACCGTGGACCACAGTCAACTGAGCCCCCGAAGCGGAAATCTGGGCCAACTGCCGGGCAATATCCGCCCGCGACCCCAGGTCATCCAGCAGGCTGCCGCCAATCTTTACCAGCGCTTTCATCTACAGCAGCCCTGCCGTTTCGTCGAAGCCCATGATGATGTTCAGATTCTGGATTGCCTGACCCGCGGCACCCTTGCCCAGGTTGTCGATGGCGCTGACCACCACCGCCCGACCGGTCGGGGCATCGAGTATAACGCCGATGTCGCAGAAGTTGGTGTGGGCCACGGCATGGAGGTCCGGCACGTTCCCTGCCTCATAGATCCGGACAAAAGGCTCCTCAGCGTACTGCGCCTGATAAACGGAAACAATGTCAGCGGAGGTGGTGCCCTTCGGGGCACGGAAATAAATTGTCTCCAGAATACCCCGATCAATCGGGATCAACTGTGCCGTGAAGCTGAGCTCTGCCTCGAACAGATTACTGGTCAAGAGGATTTCCGGCACATGCCGGTGGCGCAGGATGGAATACGCCGAGAAGTTTTCGGTCACTTCGCAGAAGCTGTTTTTGAGGGTCGCCTTGCGGCCCGCACCACTCACGCCACTCTTGGCGTCGCAGATTACGCCCACTGCCCGATCCACCAGGCCAGCTGTCACCAGAGGCCGAAGTGCCAGATTCGCTGCCGTGGGATAACAGCCGGGGTTCGAAATCAGGCGTGCGCCTTTGGCCTGGCCGCGGTTGTATTCGGGCAGACCGTAGACGGCCTCGGCCAACAGGTCCGGAGCGGTATGTTCTTCCTTGTACCAGTGTTTGTAGGTTGCGGCAGTCCGGAGGCGGAAGGCACCACTTAGATCCACCACTTTGATGCCCGCTTCCAGAAAGCCCCGGGTGACATCCATGGAGACTTCGGGAGGTGTGGCCAGCAGGACGGCCTCGATACCGGCGGCGCGTGCGGCGTCCGGTGAGGCGGTAATACGCCGCGGGCCGCCCTTGCGGACCAGTTTCAGATCGTCGCCGGCGTCCTGCCTGTGTTCCAGCAGGACGGACTCAAAGGCAGGATGGCGCCCGAGAATGCCAACAGCCTCGACGCCGGAATAGCCACGGAAACCAACTACACCAATAGGGATCGACATGGATGATTAATTATTCAAAGAAATGAATAATTATTCTACAACGCTGGCGCGAGTCGTCGCAACTCTGGTACACTGCGAAAACCTTCTTCTTGTCTCGCGGCGCGTACAGGAACTGTGGCTTGCAACCACGTTCCCTGCGTACACAGTTTATCCCTATTCCAGATTTCACCCCAGAAAACCGGGAGCCACATTTTGCAACAGACCACCTCACAAACACAGCGCAGTAGTGTCTTTAGTATCTTCCGCGAAGCCGTGGGGGGCTCGCATCAGGATTTCACGGAGGGTGACCTCCGTCGTGCCATCATTCTGCTCTCGATTCCGATGATTCTGGAGATGCTGATGGAATCTCTTTTCGGCGTCGTGGACATGTTCTTCGTCGCGAAACTGGGGGTGGATTCGCTCGCAACCGTCGCCCTGACCGAATCGCTGATCATCCTCATTTTTGGGATCGCGATCGGCCTAAGTATGGCGACAACGGCCTATGTGTCCCGCCGGATTGGCGAGAAGGACAACGAGGGAGCTGCCGTTGGGGCGGTCCAGGCAATTGCGGTCGGCATCCTGATCTCGGTGGTCGTCAGCCTTGCCGGTATGTTCTTCGCAGCGGACCTGCTGCGCCTGATGGGTGCCAGCGACTCCGTGATTCGGGTGGGAACGCACTATACACAGGTTCTGCTGGGCGGCTCCGCTACCATTTTCCTGCTTTTCCTGCTGAATGCAATTTTTCGGGGGTCCGGTGACCCCGCCCTGGCGATGCGGGTGCTCTGGGTATCGAACGGCATCAACATTTTACTGGACCCCTGCCTGATCAACGGCTGGGGGCCATTCCCGAAACTGAATGTGCTGGGCGCGGCGGTGGCGACGACCACCGGGCGCGGGATCGGAGTGACCTTCCAGCTCTATTTACTGATGAGCGGATCGAGCCGTGTGCGCGTCCATATCCACCAGATCCGGCTGAACGGGGATGTGATGTGGCGGTTGCTGCAGGTCTCGTTCACGGGCATCCTGCAGTTCGTGATTTCCACGGCCAGCTGGGCCGGCCTGGTTCGCCTCTGTGCCAGTTTCGGGAGCGTACCGGTGGCCGGCTACAACGTGGCGATCAAGATTTTCATGTTCGTGATTCTGCCCTGCTGGGGGATGTCGAACGCCGCCGCGACCCTGGTGGGCCAAAGCCTGGGCGCGAAGAAGCCGGACCGGGCCGAAGCCGCCGTTTACCAGACCGGGCGCTTCACCATGGTGTATATGGGGACGCTGGCGATCATTTTTCTGATATTCGCGCCGCAACTGACGGGCTTCTTTACCCAGGACCCTGCGGTTCGTGATGTGGCGTCCGACTGCCTGCGGTTTATCAGTGTCGGCAACATCTGTTACGCCTGGGGCATGGTTCTGGTGCAGGCGTTCAACGGCGCCGGGGATACGCGTACACCGTCCCTGATTAACTTCTTCTGCTATTGGTGTTTCCAGATCCCGCTGGCCTGGGCCCTCGCCATCCCGCTCGGATGGCATGCAAGGGGGGTCTTCACGGCCATACCGGCTGCCGAGACTGCCATGACCCTGGCGTCGCTCTGGCTGTTCCGGCGGGGTTCGTGGAAGAAGAAACTCATCTGACGCGTTCCCGGAACCCACATACGGTGTGCGCACGTTATCATAGAGAGCTACCTATGCGTAACGCGCGCATTACCCTCGCAACCTTTCTGTTGGCACTCCCCCTGGGAGCAGCAACGTTTGGTACTGTCTTCAGCCCGCCCGGCGGTATCTCCTATTCAGATATCGTTCTGGACGAAGGCCGCACGTTGCTCTACCTGGTGAACAGCAACGCGAACCGGATCGACACGTTCAACACTCGGACACGCACGTTCGGGGCCTCAATCCCCACAGATATTCAGCCGGTGTCGGCGGCACTCTCGCGCGACCGGCGCTTCCTTTACGTCACCACCTATACGACATCAGTCCTCGACATCATTGATCTCACGCTGAATCAGGTCACCAGCCGCATCTCGCTCCCTGCCAATCCGGAAGGTATCGCCGTTGGAGCCGACGGGCGGCTGCTGATCACTGCGGTAAACGTAAATGGCGGTAACGCCAACACGCTGATGATCTATGACCCTGCAGCGACTGCCACCAATCCCCTGTCAAATGTCCCTGTCGTTCCGCCTGCCGCGACCCCGCCCGTGATTCCCACCCCATCAGGCCGCATTTACGTTTCGTATCGCAGCCGCCTCACCGCCACTCCGGACGGTCGCTTTATTATCGGCGTAAACGGCCCCACTGCGGCCAACAAAGTGGTGTTTGTATACGAAGCTGCTTCGGGCACAGTGCTGCGAAGCCGGACCGTCACCAACCTTTCCACCACCATCTCGGTTACGTCGGACAGCACAAAGTTTATGGCGGGAGCCACTTTGTTTGAAACCGCAACGCTGCAGGTACTGGCGCAGCAGAGCACGGCCAACTCCCCGTTTACTTTTCCGGCAGGTGCGGGAACTAACTTCAATCTGCAGCAGAACCAGGGTGGCAGCGTGTTTTCACCCGATGGCAGCATCCTGTACTCGGCTTTTAACATCGCACCCGTGGGCTCGGCGCGGGCGAACATCACGCAACTGATGTTGAACGACCCCGACAACCTGCTCATCAACACGGGCATTACGATGCCGGAAAATCTGGCAGGCAAGATGATTATTGATGCAGCTGGTGCCAATATTTATGCGCTGTCCGATTCCGGCGTTATGTTGCTGCCGGTTTCCACTATTACGGCCCTCCCGATTGCGATTCCCCAGTCGCGCTCCGTCCTGCTGACGAACGACACATGCCAGGTCCTGCGACTGACCACTGCCACGGCTAACTTCGATAACGGTGGCCGGGGCCGGTTCACCATCGCGCTGGCGGTGCAAGCCAACGGTGGACCTGTGGTGATTGGCCCGGGCGGCCAGCCGATTCCGATCCCAGGCGGCCAGCCGATTCCGATCCCAGGCGGGCCGACTATACCTGCCCCCACCGCCCAGGTGGTGAACACCGGGGCCACCCCCGTAGTTACTTTCCGCTACAACACGGCCGCAGCAGCGAATCTGGGAACGGTCGGCCCCACGGATTTTCTCATTTCGTCACCGGAAGCGATCAATAACCCCGGCGTCATCCACGTCTACCAGAACAACCGGGACTCGATCTCGCAGGGCACCATCGTCCCGGTCTCTATTAACGCCTCAACCGCAGAAGGGCTGACGGACATCCTGCTGGACAGCGCGCGCCAGCGGCTCTACATCACCAACGCCGGCCTCAACCGCCTGGAAGTATTCGACCTGCGAACGAGGCGCTTCCTGAATCCCATTAAGGTGGGTCAGTTGCCCCATGGGATGGCCTTCGGCCAGGACGGCAACACTTTGTACGTAGCCAACACCGGTGGCGAATCCATCAGTATTATAGACCTGACGCGTTCGGTTCAGACCGGTCGCGTTGCCTTCCCCGCCCTGCCTTTTAACGCGGCAGTGGGTGTCGCCACTCCGGTGGCAATCGCCTCCAGTGGACGCGGGCCACAGTTCATCATGTCCGATGGCTCGTTCTGGCGAGTGACCTCGAACCAGGCGATTCCGCGCACGCTAAACGTTGCCGTGTTTGGCAATAACTCGCGCGGCATCCCGGGCGGAAATCCCGCGCAATGGGCCATGGCCGCTACCCCAGGCGGCGAATTTGTGTTCATCTTCACGGGCACGGGCGCGGGTTACCTCTACGACTACACAATCGACGACATTGTGGTGACGAAACAGGTTCTGGCGGGTGCAATCGTCGGGTATGTAGGCCCCGTGACCGCAGGGCCGCAGGGACGGTACTACACGGTGGGCGGGACGGTCTTGAATGCCTCGCTGACACCCGTTGTGGGCAGCACCAACGGCCTTTCGCCTAACAACCGCCTGGTGGCGGCAGTGAGCGCGGTCTCGGCAAACCAGTTCGCGATGTTTACATTGCCGGTCCGGGGCAACCCGAACGCAGTGGTCGCGGATGCAGGCCTTGTGGAGCTTTACGATCCCGGTACCGGCCAACCTGCGGGCAATGCGCCCACGCTGGAAGGTCCGGCCACGGTGATCAACGGCACGGCGCGAACCAACATGTTCCCCCGCACGATGGCGATTGATGCAACCAGCGGCTCCGCCTACGTCCTTACCGCTACCGGGCTGTCTATCGTGAACCTGAGTCCGACGGCGGTCAATCCGGCCTTGCGCCCCAGCATCAATACGGGGGGGCTGGTGAATTTGGGGGACTTTACCGGCGGGATTGCGGCAGGCGGCATGTTCACCATCTTCGGGCGCAATCTGGGCACCGATGCTACAGCCAAACCGCCGCTCCCTACACTTTTGGGCGGCGTGTGCATGACACTGAATGGCACACCGATCCCGATGCAGATGACGAGTACGGGCCAGATTAATGCGCAGGTGCCGGTGACGCTGGCGGCGGGTCGCTACCCGCTCGTGATTCGCTCCATCGACAACCAGATCGCTTCGGTCGCCGGCAACCTCACGGTGGCCCGTTACGCGCCTGCGGTCCTCATCTCTACCGATAATCAGCCGGCAATTCTGCACAAAGATGGTCGTTACGTCACCCAGGCGTACCCCGCGAAGCGCGACGAGACAATCACGATCTATGCCACCGGCATGGGGCCTGTAAAGGGGGCCACGGTGGCTACGGGTGCAGCTGCCCCGGCCGACCCGGTCGCGCAGACAGACCCCGTTCTGGTGTATTTCGGCAGCCCGAGCTTCAAGCAGTCCCAGATGATTGTGAAGTCGAGCAATCTGGTGCCGGGGCTGGTGGGAATCACTCAGATCACGATCACTGTACCAGGCTTCCGGCAGACTGGAAAGTCGCTACCGGTCAGCATCAAGGTTGGTAATGTGTGGAGTTCCACCAGTGGGTCGGCTGCGCCTAAAGTAGCCGTGAACTAGGCCGGCTGTGCACGGGGCGCGAGTTGTCAGCTACTCGTCGTCATCATCCACCGCGACCGGTTCCAGATCCTCGGCTTCGAATATCTGACGGCAGTCCAGACATTCCACGTAGTCCACCCGGTCCCGACGGGCGATCATTTGGGTCCTATTATGCTCACAGGCTGGGGGCATAGAAATCAGTTCGTTAGGATCTATTTTTGAAAAGCCGGGGCAAAGTGTCAAGGGGGCAAAGCAACTTGTTCGCAGGAACTGTGCCGTTAGCATCGGTACAGGTAAGATCGAGACAGATGCCGTTCCCTATTCACCGCCCCCGCCGCCTCCGTTCCAGCGAGGCAATTCGCCGCCTGGTAAGAGAGACGGAACTCAGTCCGAACGACTTCGTCCTGCCCATTTTTATATGCCCGGGAGAAGGAATTCGGCGGCCAATCAGTTCGATGCCTCCGCAGGCGCAGATGTCGATTGATGTCGCGGTGGAGGAATGCCGGCTGATCGCGTCTCTTGGCATTGGCGGCATCATGATCTTTGGCCTGCCGGAAACGAAGGATGAATTCGCCACCGGCGCGTATGACGACAACGGTATTGTCCAGCGGGCCGTGCGGGTGATCAAGCGCGAAGTACCTCAACTGCTGGTGATCACCGACGTCTGCAACTGTGAATACACCAGCCACGGCCACTGCGGCCTCATCGTGGATGGGGATGTCGCCAACGACCCGACGCTGGACTGGCTGGCTCGCGCTGCTGTGTCACATGCCCGTGCCGGAGCGGACATCGTAGCGCCTTCGGATATGATGGACGGTCGCATCGCAGCCATCCGGACGGCGCTGGACGCCAACGCTTACCAGAACACGCCGATCCTCAGCTACGCCGCGAAATACGCGTCCGTGTTTTATGGCCCGTTTCGGGAAGCGGTCGAGTCGGCACCCCAGTTTGGGGACCGGCGGAGCTACCAGATGGACCCGGCGAACGCGAGGGAGGCCATCCGCGAAATGGAACTGGATATCGAAGAGGGCGCAGACATGATCATGGTGAAGCCGGCCATGCCGTATCTCGACATCATCCGTGAGGCCCGGGATCGCTACAACGTGCCGATATCGGCGTATCAGGTTTCCGGTGAGTATTCGATGATCATGGCCGCTGCGAACAACGGCTGGATCGATCTGGATCGGGCGATGATTGAGTCTTTGACGTCGATCCGCCGCGCCGGAGCAGACTTCGTGATGACCTATTTCGCGATTCCTGCGGCCAGGCTGCTGGCCTGAGGCAGCGATCTGGCGGGCCTGCCCGGGAATCGCTTCGAGTCGCTGGCTGGGACCAGAAATGGCCAATTCAGCATCGGGATTTGTGATCGGTGGAGAGTTTGCTTTGGAGGGCCAGCTGAAGCACACTGGAAGAGAGCAAATGGCAATGAGTCCAATACATCCAGCGGAACACCGGGCCGAGGAGCTGACCGAACTGGGCATGATCGCGGCTGAGTTCGCCCGGCGACTCCAGGTACCCACAAACCGTGTCACCAGCATCGTCAATGGTCGGCGTGCGGTAACGGCTGACACCGCCCTCAGGCTCGCTCATTTCTTCGGCACAACAGCAGCCTTCTGGCTGAACCTGCAATGTAACTACGATTTGCGGATTGCACAGGAGCGGGTTGGAGGCGAGATAGCGGCTCTGCCTGTACTCGGCAGGGTTCCTTCTTCCGTTCGAGGCTAGTTCAACGGCAGGAATTCGTTCAGCGTTTTTCAGGGATTTACCAGCCTTTATTTGTGGTTCGGGCTGCACAAAGCGCACACCATTGGCGTCATCCTGTTAGGCGGAAACCGCTTCATGGAGATAGCCTTGCTGATCGCTCTGCGCCCATAGGGATCTTAATGCGAACTCTGTTGATTCCGGTAATCCTGATGGCTTCACTACCTGCCGCCTCTCAATCGGTGGGCACTGCCAGGCGCACCGTGTCCCTGGCACCAGAGGAGGTCGTGGTGGAGATGGTGCTCGCAACACCATCCACCATAGTTCTCGACCAGGCTGTGGCCCTGATGGCTCCGCTCGGCGTGGCACCTAAAGACCTGCGGAGCGTGGGATCGCGTCGGGAGACGCCCGACCAGATCGGCTGGCAATTCGGCATGACCCGACCTTACCGAACCCTCGATGACACATTAAAACGATTGGATCAACTACGCTGGCAGCTTTTGGAGAAAGGCTTCCACGTCACCTGCCAGTTCTTTCTACGCGCATCGCCCGAAACCTTCGACAGTACCCGCCGATAAATAATCGCGGAGTTGCTCAGTGAAGCCCGCCGCAACGCCGGTGACAGCGGCAAGCTGCGGGCGGTTATTGTGGAGCCGCCCCCCGAGACGGTCGATGCCGCCCGACCGGCAATGTTGTTTGGCCAGTCCAGTAGTGCGTTGCAGTACAGCTTCAAAGTGACAGCATTCTTCGAAAGTGACTAAGATGCCCGCGCTAGTTCACCGGCAGGAATTCGCTCAGTCTCTGCTCGGCCTGACCCATGGCTCTGGCGACACTCAGCTTGGCCAGATTGTGGATGAACAGTGAGGTGATGCGGTCGAGTTCTGCGTTCGCAACCGCTTCCGCCGCCTGCGTGACCTCTACCGAATCCGTCACGCCAAGATCGAATTTCTCTTTCGCCAGGCGCAGCGTCTCTTGCGCGAGTTCCTGGTTGTTGCGGGCGAGTTCCAGTTGGCTTGTGGCGGCCTGCAGGTCCAGAAAGCCATTGCGGACATCGCTCTCGATACGCCCCCGCAGGTCGGCAGCTTCCGCCTTACGCTGGTCGAGCGCCGCGTCCGCCATCTCCAGATCCGCAGAAGCCTTTCCACCCTGCCAGATCGGGATCCGGAGTGAGCCGGTCACCGTGTAGGTATGCTCCGTCTGGCTGAAACGCGGCCCAATGGCCCCGATATCGGCCTGCACGCCCAGCGAGGGGAGACGTTCAGCTCGGGTTGCAGTCCGGATACGCACCGCAGCGCGGAGCTGCGCTTCGGCAGCCTTGAGATCAGCCCGCGAGGCAAGCGCCGTTCTCAGCGCATCGTCCACGTCGAGCACCGGCGGGGGGGCGAAGGTGAGGGCGTCGGTAACGTCGTACTTGTCGTTGACGCTTAGTCCGGTAATGCGCGCGAGGTTGATCTTCTGTCGGGACAGATCATTCTCCAGCGTGGCGATGCGTTGCTGTTGAGTCTGCTGCTGCACGAGCGCGCGGTTCACCTCAATCTGGGCTGCGATACCGGCCTGACGACGCTGCAGCGTTTGCGTGTAAATCGTCTTCGCCGTTTCGAGTTGAGCCTTTGCAGACTCCACCCTGGCACGAGCCGTGAATACCTGCAGCCAGCCGCCGGCAGCGGCAAGCACTACTGATTCCCGGGCATCGCGCAGAGCTTCCTCGCTGGCCTTTACCAGTTCTGAGGTGGCACGGTGGTTCTGGAGGGCGGTAATGTCCACCATGCTCATAGCCAGCGTGGCGCGGAGGTCGTAATAGCTGTTCGGACCAATCACTGCCGGAAGGCCGGGCAGGCGGAAGCCCAAAGCCTGCAGATTCTGCGTGAAGTAATTTTCGCGGAAAACGCCACTGATGTTCGGGCGCAGCGCACTGCGGGAGATATGATCCTGCCCGCGGGCCTGGCGCAGGGCATGCGAAAGGCCGATGGCACCCAGATTACTGGCGAGGGCGCGATTCACGGCATCCTGCAGGGTGAGTTTCCCGGTAAGAGGCGGACCGCCCTGCACGGAGCCGGAAAAAGTCCCCTGCGTTTGCACGGAGCCATTCAGGGTGTTGACGCTGGCCGTGGCACCGGATACGGATTGCTGGACAGAACCTACACTTCCCGCTGCATTTCTGCCGGATATGGGTAGCTGCACCGCGACGCCGCCCGAGCTGCTTCCGGCCTGAGGCCCGAACTGGCCAAACACGATTCCCGCGCTCAGCGCGAGGCAAATGGAAAGTCTCAACATTATCTTCATCCCTCAACCCAACTGCTTTCGGAAGCGCCAAACACTCAGGACAAGCAGCACCAGGGTGATGCCTGCCAACGCCAGAATGTTTGGCCACAAAATATCAAGCCCGCTGCCCTTCAGCAACGCCGCCCGCGTGATCACCCCGAAGTGCCGGATGGGGTTCACCAGGGTGAGAGGCTGCATCCAGTGCGGCATCGCCTCCACCGGTGTCAGGGCCCCGGATAACGATGACAGCGGCGGATTCACAAAGAAGCTCATCAGCTGGGCCTGGCGTGCAGTCCGCGTGAAGGTGGCCAGAAATGTGCCAATCGCGATCCCGCACAGGACGCAGAGCGCCGCGCCCAGGAAGACGATCAGGAGGTTCCCCCGAAAGGGTATCTGGAAAACGACCTTGATCAGAGCTGTCGCAAACAGGACCATGCCGCACAAGAGCAGAAACAGCGGCGCAATCTTGGCGACGATAATCTCGCCGGTGCCTGCCGGGGTCATCAGCAGTTGCTCCACCGTACCGGCCTCCCGCTCCTTCACCATGGCAGCCGAGGCCACCAGCGAGCCGTTCAGGGTCAGCAGCAGCCCAAACGTCCCCGTCACTACAAACCAGCTGCTCACCAGACCAGGATTGAACAGGAAGGCCGGATGCAACGCTGCGATACCCCGCAGGTTTCGCGGTGCGGAACCGATCTGACTGAACCTGGCATGCAGTTCGCCGGATTTCAGCTTCACCTGATTCCAGGTCCCCAGCACACCTTCTGTGTAGCCCTGGGCAATGGCCGCAGTATTGGCGTTCATCGCATTGAGAAGCACCTGGACGTCCGCCTGTTGCCCACGGTGCAGATCGCGGCTCAAACCGACGGGCAGGACAATACCGGCATCCACTTTTCCGCGCGAGATATCCTCGCCAAGCTTTTCTGCGGACGCGTAAGCGCCGGCGGACTTGAAGGCACCACTCTGCGTCATGGCTGCGATCAGATCCCGGCTCTCCGGGGACCGGTCAAAATCAACAATGCCCAGACGGAGGTTATCCACAGTGGCATTCAGCGCAAACCCGAAAAGCAACAACTGCAACACGGGAGGGACAATCAGCGAGATTCGGAGCCGTTTATCGCGCCCGATTTGAGCGAACTCTTTGGCAATCAGGGCCGCCATCCGGCCTCCAAACAAGCGGGACATCATATGCTCAGTTGCATCCTTCGCATCTTTCGCCACGCCAGCAGGAAGAACACGCTGCCGATGATGCCGATCACGACAACGTTGAACCACATGGCGGGCCAGCCGCCGCCCTCCAGCAGAGCATCACGCACAATTTCCATGTAGTAGCGGCCCCACACGAAGTTGGAGAGCCAGCGAAGTCCGCCGGGGATGTTCTCAACCGGGAAGATCAGCCCGGACAGCAGAAATACCAGCAGGAACCCGCCAAGAGCAACGGCCTGAATCGCAGCAGCCTGGCTGGGAATGGCCGCTCCCAGCATGGTCCCGTAGCTGGACACGCAAAATGCATAGAGCACCGAGGCAACCAAAAACGGGGTGGGGTCACCGGCAAACGACAAGTCAAAAAAGGTAAACAGCAGGGTCATCATAATGCTCCATTCCGCAGCCGCAATGGCCATGAAAGCGAGTATCTTTCCCAGCAGAAACTGGTGCGCCGGAATACTGGAAACGTAGACCTGCAGAAGCGTCTGTTGTTCCCCTTCGCGGGACATCGCCAGCGCGGCCAGCAGAGGTGGAAACATGGAGAGCCCCAGCACGAAGATTCCCGGGCCGTAGAATTTTTTAGTGACGCGGCCAGGGTTGTACCAAAGTCGAATGTGCGATTTGACCGGCAACAGACGTTGCGCGCCGCCTGCGGTGCGGTTCCACGCCGCTACAATCTGCGTCGAGTAGCCCTGAATCAGCTTGGCAGTATTGGAGTCACTGGCATCAATCAGGATTTGTACCTGCCCCGCCCCACCGCGCGCCAGTTCCCGGCCAAAGCCGTGTTCAATCACCAGGGCGGCACGAGCCTGATTCGCGGTAAAGGCTGCCATGGGGGGCTTCGTGACCGGCCACGGGACAACATGGAATGTGATCGATTGCCGGAAAGCATCCAGCAGGGAACGTGATGCCGAGGAGTTATCCAGGTCCTGCACCACGATCGGCAGCTCGGTTACCGAAAGCGAGATCGAGGTGCCCAGCAACAGCAGAAGTCCGACGGGCAGCAACAGCGCCAGGGTGAGTGCCAGCTTGTCGCGCCGGATCTGAATCAGCTCTTTCCGTGCCTGCGCAAGAATTCGTCTCATGCAGCCAGCCTTTCTTCCCGCTTCGCTTTTTCCACTACAGAAATAAACACATCTTCCAGAGACCATGGAATTTCGCGGGCTTCGAGAACAGCAATGCCGGCTGCGGCAAGGGTGGCGCGTGTTTCCCGCATGGAGGTTTCGGCATCGCCGTCAGTTACGTTGTGAATGCGATCTCCGAACAGCGAGATACGCCACCGTTCACCCTCGGTACGCAAAAGATCGGCGGCACGCTGCGGCTCGGATGCCACGGTCTCGATCAGATGCCCGGTCTGGGCACGTTTCACTCCTCCGGGAGTCCCTTCGGCCACAATGGAACCTGCCACCATGAAGCCGAGGCGATTGCATTGTTCGGCCTCTTCGAGATAGTGGGTGGTGACCAGAATGGCAGTGCCCATATCGGCCAGTTGGTTGATCATGCGCCAGAACGCGCGGCGTGCCAGGGGGTCCACGCCTGAGGTCGGTTCATCCAGAAACAGGACGCTGGGTTCGTGCATGATGGCGGCCCCGAAGGCCACCCGCTGCTTCCAGCCACCAGGGAGGCTGGCGGTAAGAGCAGCTTCCTTGCCTTCAAGCCCCGCAAACTCCAGAACCCAGTGCTTCTTCGTCTCAATCTCTTCCCGGGACAGGCCATAAACACCCCCGAAGAAATTCAGATTTTCGCCGACCGTCAAGTCGTCGTAGAGAGAGAATTTCTGTGACATATAGCCGAGCTTCTGCCGCACTGTCCGGGACCGGAGACTACCCCTCTCGCCTGCCAGTTCCATGCGCCCGGTGGAAGGTTCAATGAGCCCACAGAGCATCTTGATGGTGGTGGTCTTTCCAGCGCCGTTGGCACCCAGAAGACCGTAGATCTCGCCGTACTTCACGTCCACGCTGACGTCGCGAACGGCAGTGAAGGCCCCGAAGTGTCGCGTGAGACTGGAGGCCCCGATGGCTACCTGCCCCATCAGGTCCCGATGAGGATGTTGTCCGGGATACTTTGGCGACTTCACTACGCGCCCAATGGCCCGCAGTTTGGCGACGAAGGTATTCTCGAGTGCGGGTTCATCCACCCGAATATTGTCGATGGGAATGCCCGCCGCCCCCAACAGCAATTCCACCTGCTGTTGACCGGCCACCGGCTCCGGCACCATCACGTCCAGACGGTCGCCGAAACGCTGCACATCAAGTATCCCTTCGTGGTGCCCGCTCAGAGCATCTTCCGCCTCCCCCAGTGCGGACGTATGCACTTCCAGCCGTTTCGCACCCAGACTACGCCGCAGTTCCGACGGGGTGCCTGTCTGGTGGATGGTGCCCTCGTACATCAGGGCAACGCGGTGGCAGCGCTCCGCCTCGTCGAGATACGGGGTCGCCACAAGGATCGTGAGGCCGTCGAGGGCGAGGTGCGCCAGGGTGTCCCAGAATTCCCGGCGCGAGACAGGGTCCACGCCGGTTGTGGGTTCATCGAGCAGCAGAACCTGCGGCTGGGCCACCAGCGCACACGCCAAAGCCAGCTTCTGCTTCATGCCTCCGCTGAGCCGACCGGCGAGGCGGTCAGTGAAGCGGTCTATATCGAACATTTTCAGGTACCGGCTGCCCCTTTCGTCGATCTCGGCATGGGGAATCAGCCGCAGGTCGCCCACGTAACGGATGTTCTCAGCAACCGTCAGATCGGGATACAGGCTGAAGGTCTGGGTGAGATAGCCGGTCTGCTGACGGGCTGCACGGGCTGCCCTATTGTAGATAGTGGCAGTGCCGGAGGTCGCTTCCATAACGCCGGCAAGGATTTGGAAAGTTGTCGTCTTGCCCGCGCCGTCCGGACCAATCAAACCAAAGATCTCACCCTGTCGGACCTCGAAATTGATGCCGCGCACCGCCTCCACTGCACCGTAGCTCTTGCGAAGCTCAGAGACATGAATCGAGACTGGGTTGTCAGTTTGCGAGGCAGGGGGCGTCATTTGCGGTAGTCAACCGGGGGCCAGGTATCGCCTTCCACCAGAACTTCGCCGTCGGCGGGCATACCGGGCTTGGCAAAACCGCCTCCGGCTTTCAGCAGGAGTTTTACGCCCACCACCTGCTTCACACGATCATCCCGGAAGTAAGTATTTTCGGGGGTAAAGGTGGCTTGCGGATCAATCCGAACCAATTCGGCTTCGAGAGGTTTCGTGGCCGCAGAGTCCAGAAATACGCGAGCTTTCTGCCCGACACGAACCTTACCCGATTCGCCTTGCGGAATGAAGCCACGCAGATAAACACGATTCAAATCCACCAGGGTCAGGATGGCAGTGCCTGCCTGGACCACTTCTCCAGGCTCGGCTGTCCGCGTAATGACGGTGCCCTCGAACGGGGCTGTGATGGTCAGGTTACTCCGGGAATCCATCACTTCTGCCAGTTGTGCCCGGACCCGAACGACATCAGCCGCGGCACTGGCGATTTGCGTTTGCTGCAGGAGCATCTGCTTCCTGATGCCCATCGACTGCGAGCCACGGATCTGCGGATTCGTCAGGTTTGCCTTCGCCACGCTGAGACTGCCCCTTGCTGACTCGACTCGCTTGCGTGCCGCCGCAACAACTGCTTCCTGAGTATCGGCGGTTGCCTGTGCCAGTTTCCCCTGGCGCTCCGGCACGGCTCCAGCCTTCGCCAGTTTCACGTAAGCATCGCGATCCCAGGCTGCGATCCGCAGCGAAGCTTCCTGCTGCACCAGTTGGGCCTCTGCGCCGGCCAAATCCGCCTCCGCCTGACGGACGCGGCCTTCCGCGTCCACGCGCGACTGGTCGGTCTGCAACTCGGTCTGCTGCAACTGCTCCTGAAAGATGGCGATCTGTTGTTCCGCGGCCCGCCGGCGGATCTCGGCCTCGTTTACGGCAGCGGTTGCCTGATCCACCCTGGCTTTCGCGCCCAGGTCGTCCAGAACGGCAATCACATCGCCGGCATGAACTACGTCACCCTCACGGAAGCGGATCTCAAGAATCCGGCCAGGGACCTTGGGCGCAATCACTGCGTCGTCGCCTTCGATTCGGCCCGTCATCGCGACCACGCTTGAGGGCGGCTGCGGCTGGTTCACAAAGTATTTCCAAACCCCGTACCCGCTACCGCCGACCAGCAGTAGCGGGATCAGCACCTTCAGGGGATTTCGTTTGGGCGTCAAAGCGCCCTTGTTTTCACTCATATCAAGTCCTGGGGCTTACTTTGATTTCTGATCGCCTGAAGGCCCGCCAGCGACAAAGTCGCAATGTGTCCGGCAATCTGTTCTGCGTTGAAATTCAGTTCCGGCCAAAGCCGATCAATAACGGGCCGGGCGTGAGCGTAGTGGACTACCTGCCCAATTACCGAATGTGCGCACATCCGGGTGGTTGGATGTTCGGACGGAAGCCGGATGATGCTCGAAATGATCTGCCGGAGCGTCTCGTAGCGCGGGCGAATCACTTCCTGCACCACTCTGTCCAGAGCAGCCGTCGGTTGCGACAGTTCGTGGGCCATAATCCGGACGTGCCACGTACCCCGTTCGCCGCAACTATTCGTCCGGTGCAGCATACCGAAGATCATCCGCCGCAAAGCTTCTTCAGGAGGAAGCACGGCCAGTTCGTCCGCCCGATCTTCGTTCGCCGCGAGCGCCATGGATTGGCGCAGAACCTGAATGTAGAGCCCTTGCTTGTCACGGAAATGGTAGTTGACGGCCGCCACGTTGGCCCCCGCCTTCAGACAAATCTCACGGACAGTGGTCCCCGCGAAACCCTTTTCGGCAAACACCACGCCTGCCGCTTCCAGAAGTCTGGAGCGGGTCGGGTCGTGGTCTTCTTGGGACGGGGACAGCACCATTGAAACACTAGATTAAAACACTTGTTTTATTCGTGTCAATTCCTATTGTCCCCCCGGCCTATGCTACGATTGGGGGTGCGTCGGCTTCCATCTCCTGCCTTGCATTTAGAACAACTTAGATGAATCTTCGGTCACTCTTTAGTCTTTTTTCGTCCGACCTCGCTATCGATCTCGGTACGGCGAACACCCTTGTATTCGCCAAAGGGAAGGGTATCGTCGTCAACGAGCCTTCCATCGTTGCTATGAATAAGCTCACCGGCGAAGTGGAAGCGGTTGGCAAAGAAGCAAAGGAAATGCTCGGCCGGACCCCCGGTAACATCGTGGCCATCAAGCCCATGAAAGACGGCGTCATCGCTGACTTCAAAGTCACCGAAAAAATGCTGAACTACTTCATCCAGAAGGCGCACAATCGCAAGGTGCTGGTCCACCCCCGCATCGTGATCGGTGTTCCTTCTGAGATCACACAAGTGGAAAAGCGCGCCGTTATGGATTCGGCTTACCGCGCCAAAGCGAGCGAAGTCCACCTGGTGGAACAGGCCATGGTGGCAGCCATCGGCGCAGGCTTGCCAATTACGGAGCCTTCCGGCAATATGGTCGTCGATATCGGCGGCGGCACCACCGACATCGCGGTCATTTCGCTGTCCGGTATTGTCTACTCACGTTCCGTCCGTGTGGCGGGCAATGCGATTGACGACGCCATCACGCAGTTCATGAAGCGGAAGTACAACCTGCTGATTGGCGAGCGTACGGCGGAACAAATCAAGATTCAAATTGGTTCTGCCTATCCCCTCGATAAGCCCCTCAGTATGGAGATCAAAGGACGCCATTTGATTGACGGTGTGCCGCGGACCGTGGAGGTCAGTGATTCTGAGATCCGCGAGGCGTTGTCTGAGTGCATTGCCACTATCCTGAATGGCATCCGTGTGGCGCTGGAACGCACCCCTCCGGAACTCAGCGCAGACATCAGTGACAAGGGTATTGTCCTTACCGGCGGCGGGGCGCTGATCCGTAACCTGGACAAGCGGATCCGCGAAGACACCGGCCTGCCGGTGTCCATTGCCGACGACCCTCTGGCCTCGGTGGTGCTCGGCACCGGTCGGATGCTCAGCGACTTCAAGCTTTTGCGCAAGATCTCGATCGATCAGTAGCGGCCGATACAAGTGGGCCCGAAAGCGGTACGATTTTTACTGCGGGAATTTTGAGACTCTGATGGAATCGCTTTTTTATCGCTACCGGAACATTACCGTGCTCCTGGTGGCGATTTGTGCCCAACTGGTTTTGGTGGCGTGGCAAATCAAGGGCGACAACGACGTCCCCCTGCTGCGGGTTTGGGCCATTACGGCAATCACGCCGGTAGCCAGCCTGATTGAGAACACGCGCAACGGCACAACTGGTTTTTTCGGGAGCTACTTTGAGCTTCGCGATGCGCGCGATCAGGCCCGCCGACTGCGTTCTGAAACAGATCGCCTGGGCCTGGAAAATCAACTTCTGAAGAACGCGCTGGCCGAGGCTCAGCGTACGGAAGCTCTTGTCGGCTTCCAAAGCCGCACTCCATCCCGACTGGTGGGGGCTCGGGTGATTGGTATCACCACCGGGGCCGGCACAAAGTCTCTCCTGCTTGATAAAGGGTCGCAGGCGGGTATCCGCAAGGGTATGGCGGTGGTGACTCCTGCGGGGATCGTCGGGAAGGTGCTGGCCGTCTACCCGTTTGCCAGTCAGGTTCTCACGGTATCCGACCCTGGGTTCGCCGCCGGGGTCGAATCGCAGAAGAATCATGCACG
The DNA here is from genome assembly GCA_010084195.1 of Terriglobia bacterium. GTDB lineage: Bacteria > Acidobacteriota > Terriglobia > Bryobacterales > Bryobacteraceae > BOG-234. The sequence goes on along the minus strand of RGPS01000049.1, from coordinate 8,271 downwards.
CGGGATTTTGCGGGGTCTGGGCAACGGTCAGGCCCTCGTCGATTACGTCCCCGGCTCCCAGAAAGTGGACATCGGCGAGCTGTTTTACACGTCGGGCGAAGACCGGGTTTTCCCCAAGGGTCTTTTGGCAGCAAAGCTGATCTCTTCCAAAGAGAGTCCTACCTACCTGGAGATCTCCGTGCAGCCTCTGGGCAATGAAGCGGCTCCGGAAGAAGTGCTGGTCATCGTGGACCCGGTTCACCAGGAGATCCCCGAAGCTGCTGCTGTCGATACGCCGGTCTTTCTGGGGCCCGATGCGCCCCCGCCGGCTGGCGCGGAGGGCGATGCCACCACAGGAGTGGTCAATCCAGCCGGTGGGCGCAGTGGCCAAACCACCCAGGCCGACAAGATGTTCGAGCAGTACAAAAAGATTGGTGAGGCCCAGAACTTCAAGTACGGTGAGGGTGGTCCGGGCAGCACTCCGCCCAACTTCAATATCAAGCTCGCCCCTGCAGTTGCAGGCACCACCGGAACCACGGGCACTACCGGAACCACGGGCACCGCCGGCGTCAAGGGCACCTCAGGACGTGTCGGCACAGCTCCTGCCGCAGGCATCCCTGGCGTCGCAAAGCCGGCATCACGCTTGCCCGCAGGCCCAAGTGGCAGTGTCGGCTCAACGGGGAACGCGGGCGCAACCGGCACCGCAAACCGCGTTAACACCGGCACCTCAGGCAGCACGGGTTCCACGGGCACAGCGAAACCGGTGGTTCGCCCGTCCGCTGGTGTCATCGGCACTGCCTCCACGCCCAGACCCGCCACACCAAAGCCGACCACGCCCGGCTCAACAGCACCGACGACGCCGAAACCGTAATGGACGCACTCTAATGGACTACGCCAGCGAAGGCCTGATAGCCGCCGAAGCACGCCGTGCGCGCCGCACCCAGTTCTCCGTCTGGATGCTGGTGCTGACGCCCGCGCTCGCGCTCCTGATTCAGGTCTACCTGCCCTTGTTTGAGTCCCTTCGGCTGATTTCACGCATTGAACTTCCCCTGTTGGTGACCATTTACTTTGGCCTGATGCGCCATTCGCAGATCCGGGGGCTGACACTGGGCCTGCTGCTGGGCCTGGCACAGGATTCGTTTTCGCGGTATTACATCGGCATGTACGGCATCTGCAAGACGATGGTTGGGTACCTTGCGGCCTCCATCGGGATGCAGTTCGACGTGGAGAGTCCGCTGGTGCGATTCCTGATCTGCGGTCTGTTCTATGGCTTCCATGAGTTTTTGTACTGGGTTCTGCAGCGCGGACTTCTGGACCAGCCTGTGGTCCGGGACATACCCGCCGAACTTATCTGGACCCTGGTAAATGCTTTGATAGGTACCGCGCTTTTCAGTGTCCTGGACCGATTCCGACAACGGGAGTAACATGCATCGATATCTCGCCGTACTGGCCCTTGCCCCCATGCTCCTGAACGCACAACTATCCGACGCCACGAAAAAGGCGGTCGCCGAGATTGTGCGAACCACCCTCACAGCTACCGCAACACCCGCTGCCTCGGTCGCGATTGTGAAGGACGGCAAAGTGGTATTCGCGGAGGCTTTCGGCAACGCAAAAGTGAATCCGGACGTTGCCGCCACGGCCGGGATGCGGTTCAAGATCGCGTCCAACTCGAAGCAGCTGACTGCGGCTGCGATACTTCTGCTCGCAGAAGACAGGAAACTGTCGCTGGATGACAAAGTAGCCCGGTTCTTCCCCGACCTCACCCGCGCGAACGAAGTGACGCTCCGCCAGTTGCTGTCGCATACGTCCGGCTACAGCGACTATTACCCGCTGGACTACGTAGCGCCCTGGATGGCGAAGGACACAACCCCGGCCGAGATCCTGACCAGGTGGGCGAAGATCCCGCTCGATTTCGAACCGGGCACACGCTGGCAGTACAGCAATACCAACTACGTAATCGCCGGCCAGATCATTGAAAAGGTCTCGCGCCAACCCCTGCTGACGTTTCTGAAGGCCCGTATTCTGGACAAGCTGAAGATGACTTCGGCTATCGATGTGACGGAATCCAAATGGAGTCCTGCGGACCCAACGGGATATCTCCATTACGCGACAGGCCCGGTTCGCCCCGCGCTGCCGGAGGGCAATAACTGGATGTGGGCCGCTGGGGAACTGGCAATGACGGCTAGCGATCTGGCACTGTGGAATATTTCGCTGATCGACGGAACGATTCTGAAGCCAGCCTCGCTGAAGGCTCTGAGTACGGAAGTCCAGTTGAAGGGGGGCACGGGGACGCGTTACGCGCTGGGCCTCGATGTCTCAACGCTGGTCAATGGGCATCGCCGGTGGGCGCATGGGGGTGGGGCCTCGGGCTTTGTGAGCCGGAACATCACGTACCCGGATGACCGCATGGCGATCACGGTCCTGACAAACTGCGATGCAGGCCCGGCGACGGGTATTGCCCAGAAGATCGAAGACCTGTTACTGGCACCTGCGGCGGATCCGGCGGCGGTCTCCAGCCTGGAAAACGCAAAGAAACTGTACGCCGCGCTGGTTGACGGGCGGGTTGAAAAAGATCTGCTCGATTCCGATCTGACCGCCTACTTCACCCCACAGGCTATCGCCGATTTTTCAGCGTCGCTCAAGGTTCTGGGGGCGCCCACCAGCTTCACGCAGACAAGCCGTCAGGATCGCGGGGGTATGACGCATCGGGCGTTTACGTTACGTACGGCGTTGAAGACGCTTCGAATCTCGGCCTTCATCACACCCGACGGGCGCTTCTCACAGTTTCTTATTTCGGCGGTGGAGTAAACGCTTTTGCAGTTCGAGCGTAATGGTTGTTTATGACCCTATTGCCGATCCTCGCTCTTATGGCCGCCACGTCATTGCTGGCTCAGGAGTTTACCTTCGAAGTAGCCTCGGTCAAGGCGACGGGTAATCCGGAAAAGGCACCAGCATCTGGACAAATGAAAACGGCTTCCGAACCGAGAACGTCACGCTGAAGAATCTGGTCCAAATCGCCTTCAATGCACAGGAGTATCAGATTCTCGGGGTCCCCGGGTGGGCGAAAGACGATGGCTGGGACATCAATGCGAAGAACGAAGTCGCCGAAGTCGATAAAGTCCCGCTGCAGGATCGAAAAAGCCAGGAGGCCCGGACGCAGCGGGTGCGGTCCAGAGTTCGCCATATGCTGGAGGAACGTTTCCAGTTAAAGGTCCGGCAGGAGGAGAAACAGCTGCCGCTGTACTCGCTCACCGTGGATAAGTCGGGCCTGAAGGCGACGGCGGTGAAGGAAGCCAAGGGGAAGATGCAGGTGAACCGGAACAATGCAGCGGCTTCCATCAAGGGAGATGGCATCACCATCGACAGGCTGTGCCGAACCCTGGGCAACATGCTGGATCGGCCAGTGGTGGATGAGACGGGGCTGGACGGCTTTTATGATGTGGAGCTCAAGTACTCGGCTGATACGAGTGCGGCAGGCAAGGACTCAGCGCCGGCTGAGGAGGTGACAGGACCATCGATGTTTACGGCCCTGCGCGAACAGGCGGCCTGCGACTGACGGGGAAGAAGGGTCCGGTCGAGACCTGGGTAGTTGAGAAGGTCGAAAAACCGGGCGAGAATTAGGAGTGCGCTCTTGGATCTAAACCAGCCGCACTCCTTGTTCACTCATGAGCCGTGCGAGACTAATCATTTTTCTGAATGCTGTAGCCTAGGTCGGGAGAACACCTATTTCCCGGCAGAACGCGCCAGGGTCGAGCCCCTCAAGTTCTTGGGCGTTCTTCAACACCTGGAAATGAAACATGGCAATCTTCTGGCTGCTGGCTCCAGCAGCATGGACGGAGTCCCTAATCGTTTTAATCACGTTCTCACTTGCTCCTTTTTCCCGCGACATCTCATAGAGCCCGGCCTTCAGCGCCACCTACTTACTGCCCCGACATCCCAATGTCGAAGTAATACAATTCCCCCCCGGTCACGGCATTGATCAGCCCGGAAATGTAGAGAGACGCGGCATCGCTCGTCGTTGGGGCAGAAAAGTAAATGAACCCGCTGGCGGACTGGCCTGGCGGAATGGCTTTCGCGGCAAACGCCCGCCCCTCAATCTCCCACGCTGCCAGAGGATTCTGCTTTCCCTTCATGATCTTGATGGGGGGGGCCTGCCCGGGCATCCGGTTGGGCTGGTTCGGCCCCTGTAAGAACCGAACTTCGGCAGCGGGAATCGATTCCACCTTGCTCCGGTCCGGCAGAACGTAGACGAAACTCGCCCGATCTACCCGCAACGCATGAGGACTATCGTTCTGGATCACGACGAGGACAGGGAGCACGCCGAAGCGCCACGGATTTACCTTCCCGAAGGCGATTTTTGCCTGTTCGTCGGTGATGAAAGCTTCGGCCGAAATGGTCACCTTCTCGCTGGTCATCTTATGGGGATATGCCGATGCCGGCTTCGGCGTGAAAGGCGTCTTATCGTCGGCCGCCAACCCCAAACCGGCAAACGCTATACTCACAAAGGCTGCCGCCCGCAAAGCCTGCCCGCTCAATCGATTGAAACGCAAAGCGATTTTCCTCCTCTACCGCGTTCTGACGACCCTGGCTCTGCCAGCCATTGCTGTCTATCTGGCACTGCGCTGTCTGCGCAACCGCCGCTATCTGCGCACCATCCCGGAACGTCTCGGTGAACTACCTGCATTATGGCAAAAGACTTCGCCAGGTGTGATTTGGTTGCATGCAGTTTCGGTGGGGGAGGTTCTGGCTGCGCTTCCACTGATTGAAGAACTCCGGCAACGCGCCCCGAACACCGAACTCTATCTCAGCACTGCCACTCTCGCGGGCCGGGAAATGGCGGAAAAACGCCTGACCCAGCTTACGGCGGGGATCTTCTTTGCCCCGCTCGACTTCGCCTGGGCAGTTCGAAAAGTCCTGCGTCGCCTCCGCCCCTCGCTTGTTGTCGTGCTGGAGACCGAGATCTGGCCCAATCTGTTTCGCGAGACGCGGCGCATCGGGGCGGGCTTGATGATCGTGAACGGTCGGATCTCCGACAAGGCACTTCCGAGCTATGAGAAGCATCGGTGGCTCTTCTCGCAGATCCTGCCGCTGTGCGACCGAATCCTGACGCAGTCGGAGTTGATGTCGGAGCGCTTCGTGGCTGCCGGAGCCTCGCCCGAAACGCTCATGTCAGCGGGCAACCTGAAGTACGACTTCAAGCCTGGTGCTTTGGTCCCAGATTCCCCCGTCCTGGGGTTTCTGGCGGCCAGGGCCGACGCGCCGGTCTGGATCGCGGCCAGTACCTCGGCAGACGACAAGGGGTATGAAGAAGAAGACGCCATTCTCACGGCCCAGCAGCACCTCCCGGGGTGGCGGCTGATCCTGGCGCCCCGCAAACCCGAACGCTTTGATCGTGTGGCAGGAAAAATCGAAGCCAAAGGGCTCAGCTTCACCCGCCGCTCCAGTTTCACGAACCCGGCTGCCGATATTCTGCTGCTTGATTCGATTGGGGAACTCAGTGCCTCGTTTGCGCACGCGACGGTCGTCTTTATGGGCGGCACGCTGGCAGAACGAGGCGGGCACAATGTGCTCGAACCAGCGATCTTTGGTAAGCCAATTATCTGCGGGCCGCACCTGGAGAATTTCCGGGATATCGAAGCGCACTTCGAGGCACACCAGGCGCTGCTGCGCATTGCGGACTGCTCGGCCCTCAAAGATGCGGTTCTGGCCGCGTCTCATGCGCCGGAACTCGGCACTCGTGCGCGCGCGGCCGCAGAAGCCCAGCAGGGTACCGCCGAACGTATCGCCACCGCCGTGCTGGATCTCCATACGTCGCGGTACCCGGTGGACCGACCACAACAGCCGAAGTGGTTCTTCCTCTGGTGCTTCGCCCAAATCTGGGCCTTGTTCAGCGCCAGAGATCGCAGGAGTAAACGAAGCCGGGTGCGGCACCTGCCCATTCCGGTAATCAGCATCGGCAACATCACGGCAGGGGGAACCGGCAAGACCCCCGTCGCTATCGACCTGTTGCAGTCCTTCGACTCCCCCGCCCTGCTCACGCGGGGTTACGGTCGCAGTACGAGCGACACAATCGTGATCCCCGCCGGAGACCGCACTCTGCCAACCGCACTTACCGGCGATGAGACTCAACTTTACATGCGTCGCTCGGGCGTTCCGGTTGGAATTGGGGGCGACCGTTACGCAGCGGGTCAGAAGCTTCTCACGATCGCCCAGCCGCGCGTTTTCGTGCTTGATGACGGCTTCCAGCACCTCCAACTTCACCGTGACTTCGATTTGGTCCTGATCGACTCCCTGCATCCCTTCGGGGGCGGCCATCTGATTCCGCTGGGACGGTTGCGGGAACCGATGGAGGGACTGGGCCGCGCGGACGCTTTTCTGATTACCAGGGCGAACGAAGGGACCAACCTTGAAGCCATCGCCCACGAACTTCGCCGGTACAATCCAATCGCGCCGGTCTTTCGGACCCGGACGATGCCCCTCCGTTGGGTCAACCATGCGGGGGATTTCATGTCCCCCGGTGAACCTGCCTCCGCCACCTCGATAGCGATTTGCGGCCTGGGCAATCCGAACACGTTCTGGAAAACGATGGAACAGCACGGCGTGATACCCAGGGAGCGTTACTCGTATGGCGACCACCATCGGTATACCCCCATTGAGCTGCGACGTCTGACGCGCCGGGCCGTGGACATTGGTGTCACGACGATTCTGACGACCGAGAAAGACGCCGTCAATCTCCCGGCGGAGGTCCATTCCATCATTCATCCCCTACAGCTTTGGTGGCTGGAAATTGGTATCGAAATTGACCACCGGGATGACCTGCTCGCCCTGATTCGTAAAAACTGCAAAAATGTTTGAACGGCTGGCCCTCCTGTAGAGTCTTTGCTGGTGAACAGGACATGAATGCGAGAGTTGGCACAACAGATGGCGTTTAGCAGGGCAGCGGATACCGATGCCCTGTTCACCACCCTCGTCCACCGCCAATCGCGTTTTGTGTTCCGGGTGGCCTGGGCGATGCTTCGGAATGTTCAGGAAGGTTTCTCACGAGGCCTGGCTGTGCTTGCCGAGGGTGACTCCTTCCGCGTTACCGACCAGCGTCATCTCCCGGCCATTCGCGGGGGGGAGCGCAACAATGCTTCCCAATATGATTACATGGCCCAATTGACAGATTCCCGCCCCCATTTGGCTGGCTATTCGGCCTCCGGCGAAATCCTCGTCGAGACGACCCGTCACGACAATTATGTGGCCAATATCACCGATGTGACGGTCACGGTCGCTCTTCAGTTGAAAGACAATTATACCGGCGCGCGCATTGGTTCGATCCGTCGCTCCATGTCCTATGCGGATCGGCGTACTGTCTTTGGCATCGAGCCCGCCTTGATGCCGAAGTCGCAAGCCCAGATCGATATGGGCGCTCTGTTTGATGAGGTGCGTGCCGAGCTTGAAGATAAGCTCGCCTGTCAGCCCTTGCGTGCCGCTGTTTTGGAGTCAGATCGGGGCCAGTTGACGCTCTCCGTTGGCCTCGAGCACGGCGTGAAGGAAGGCGACTATTTCCTTGTCACCACGAAGAATTCTAAAGGTGCATCCCAGATCGTGAAGATTGAAGAGGTCGGTCCTGTTCAGTCTGTCGCACGTTCCCTCAAGCCGCAGCCGGTGGTTCCCGCCAATGTGCTCGCGACTTTGATGCGGTGATGTCCGATATGATCCGCTCCAAGCTCTTCTCCTCTTTGATGGTTGCCATGCTGGTCAGTCCGGCTATGGCGCAAGGCGTTGGAAAATGGGGCGCGGATGATTTGCGCAAGGCTTTGAGCGATCATCTGGTTCAGATCGGCCGCACAGTCCCAGATCAGGCCAATATTGGTCCGCTTGATCCGCGCATGAGTGTTCCAGCCTGCGAAAGGCTTGATATTTCAACGCGTGGTGGCTCTGGAACCTCTTTTGTTCTGCGCTGCGAGGGGCCTCAGGCCTGGCAGCATGTGTTGCGGGTGGACAATCTGCCTCCGGGACAGGTCCAGACGGAAGTGGCTCCGGCCGCTGCTCCGGGCGGACTTTTCCGTGTCGTGGTTGCAAAAGTAGACCTGCCGGCGGGCTCCATCCTGACCGATAAAGATTTGGAAGAGCGCTCTGTTGGCAATTCGCCGGGTGCGACTGCGGTGAAGACGCTATCGGATGCCGTGGGCCTGCGCCTGACGTCGTCAATCGGGCCGGGGCTTGCCCTGACCACGCGCCATATCGCGCGGGCACCTACAATTCTTAAAGGTGAAAATATAACACTGCTCGCAAATGGTTCTGGCT
>RGPS01000480.1 GCA_010084195.1 Terriglobia bacterium | reverse complement strand
CTGTCGAGGAATCTCCAGCCCGAAAAAAAACAACCATTTCAAAACCCGTCAGACCATGAATTCTATCCGTGGCTTGACAAGTCGCTCCATATCAGAACCGCAGGCGCATCGCCAGCTGCATCAGTCTCGGCGTATTCTGCTGAGAATTGATGACGCCAAAAGTGTTGCCTGCTGCGAAGTTGACCGTCCTGTCCGGAGGGCTGAACTGCACCCGGTTCATGACGTTAAACGCTTCCGCGCGGAATTCCAGCTTGACTCTCTCGGTGATCTCAGTAATCTTGAAAATCGAGAAGTCATAGTTGGCGATGCCGGGACCGCGCAGCGAAGCGTCCGTGCGGCTCATGTTCCCAAGCGTGTAAGCAGCCGGGATTGTGTAGCAGCCGGTGTTGAACCAGCTATTCAGCTTGGATTGTGCTGAACCATCAATCTGCTTCTTACAGCCGGCAACTTCATTCGGTCGAAGGCCCACATTGAATCCGCTGACCTGATTGGCGTTACCCACCACACCAAAGCCCAGCGGGAAGCCCTTCTGGAAGGTGGTCACACCGTTGATGCCCCAGCCGGAAACAACCCTGGAAGCAAAACCGCTGACGCCGGAAAAGAACATCTTGCCCTTACCGAACGGCAGATCGTAGACATAGCTGACAGTTAGACGCTGGCGCGAGTCGAAACTGGAAATAGCCTTCTCATTGCGCATGTTGTAGACGTTTTGGTAACCCGCAGCACCGCCAATCGGGCCATCCAGCCAGGTCGTGAGCGATTCCACGTTAGCCAGCAGCTTCGAGAAGGTATAAGCCCCGAGCAGGACGCCCCCGGCTGAGCCAAAGCGCTTCTCCGCCTTAACCTGCAGCGAGTGATAGCTGCTGTCGCCGGCATAGGTCACTGGTGGTGAAACAGTCGTGTATTCCGGGAACGGAAGCAGTAACTGTCCGGCCTGTACCGTGCGCGCAGCCAAAGTGCCCAGGGCAATCTTGCCGAAGAACGGGTTGGTGACCTGGGTCCGAAGAGCTGCACCCTGCCCGAGGTACTGGGGATCCAGCTGATTGAACTGCTTGCCAAGTGGCAGGCGCATACCGCGGAGACCGGAATACCCGGCTTCCAGCGACAGGTCATTCTTGAATTGGTGCTGAAGGGTCAGGTTCCACTGGTTCGTGTAGCCAGCCATTTCAGCGCGCAACGGGGCGCGACCGCCGAGACCACCGCCCAGCAGACGTGCGTTGAAGTCCGGATTCCGTCCGGCCGGAGCAATCAGGCCATTCGGGAAGGGATTGCTCAACGTGGTCGCAAAAGTCACACCGCTATCCACAGTGGAGTTCTGGTTGTTGTTGTAGAAGTTCACCGGGCTCGCGTACGGTCCCTGTGTGAAGGAAACGTTCGAAGGGATGAAGAAAACGCCTGCGCCACCGCGAATGACGGTCTTGTCGCTCCAGCGATATGCCAAGCCGAGGCGAGGTGCAATCAGCCCGTAATGTTCGGGATTGATAGTCGACTCCGGATGGTCCGGGGTCTTGAGGAGGTTGAAGTTGCCCAGAACCGGCTTGCCATTCACCAGGGTGCCCTTCAACAGAGCGTTTTCCTGGGTCGGGTTGAAGCTGGCCATACGGTCGTACAT
>RGPS01000479.1 GCA_010084195.1 Terriglobia bacterium | reverse complement strand
TTTCTTAATCTTGGCCTTATAATCGCTCTTGATCTGGGCGATCTCCATTTCAATCAGCTGCTTAGTAGCCAACGCTTCAGGCCGAACGACATTTTTCCAGTGCGTCACCACCTCATCCTCATGCTCCTGGATTGGGCGGAACGCGTAGTTCATGACCTGAGACTTGCCGTCGCCACTCTTAGCTACGGCGATCTGGAAGATGTTAGCAGGAGTGGCCTTGTGGATTACCGGATTCCAAGCGACAAACCGCGTGCCGATAGCAGCGTTCAGGGCCCCGAGAACAGCCATACACGGCAGATTTTGGCCACACTGGAACTGATCGACCATGGCCTTAGCCACTGCACCAAGGGTGCGAGGTAGGCTCTCGATCGGGAAAACCGGAGCCGCGGACTGTCCTTCAGCTGCCGGATCCTCAATATTATCCTCAGACATGGAACACCTCCCGTCGGGCGAGGATGGCTTCAATGCCACCAGGGTTCTTGATGAGATCGTTCAGGTCCTTGGCCGCGGGAATAAGTTCCGACGCAACCATGACCGACACAGACCGGACGTGCGGAGTGATGAGCTCCAGCTTCCGCAATGCAGACTTGATACCAGGCGCATCGGCATGTGCCCAGATCACGACGTCCTTGTCAGTCAGCGCGTGGCAAGCCTCCGGGGAAGGCTCGATACTGGCGCCAAGGAAGCCAATCGCCGCCCAGCTATCTACTTGGGTGTCAGCCAAAGCCAGGATCACCTGGTGTGCTGCCAGGAAATCCGGCCCACCTTCCATGAGATGAATCCGCTGCGCACGATCTAGCTGGCTAAGGCCAAGTGGCACAAGGGTAGAGACTCCCTGAGGGCACATAGCCTTACGGTCCCCAAACCAGGTGCCGGCCCGTAGCGGACGGAACTGAAGGCTCTTCGCCGCAGGATCAACTACGGCCCAGGCGCGCTCACCAGAATAGCGGCCGAACCGGAGGAATCCCCGATCGGCAGCCAGGCGAAGTCCCGCTTCAGAGATTCCGCGAAGCTCTGACAGGGTCCGGAAGTCTGCTTCAGCCCCTTCCTCGAGCGCGGTTTCAGCGAAGCGCGAGATGGCCTCGGGCTGTCGCACCTTGGCCTTGGGCTTGATCGGCATCAATGCCGAGGGCGTGAAGCCGTTGAGCACCGCCTTAAAGGCAGTACGCCGGTCTACTCCGGCCAGGCGGGCGAGGAAGCCTACGACATCCCCTGCTGCTCCGCAGCCGAAGCAGTTGAAGAGGTCGGCCCCGAACTTGCCCGAGGGCGTCACGGACAACGAAGGGGTCCGGTCATCGTGGAAGACGCACTTCGAAAGGCCGCGCTCCCGGATTTCCATCCCGTAGGAGCGAGCAACCGAAGCGATACGGACCGATGCCAGCCGCAGATTAAGGTCAGCGTCCATGTCAGGCAGTCTCCCCCTTGGAGTTGCGGATGAAGGCCATGAGGCCCTCGTAGCAGATCAGCCGGACACCTCGGACGGTTCCAGGCCGGCGGAGCGCCTTGCTGGGCACCTCGCGGCGACGGACCAGATCCGCTAGATAGGACCGGCTTAGCCCGCTGAAGGGGCAGGTTGAGCCCTCTTTGGGAAGGCGGATCCATTCGGGCCGGAAACCGGC
>RGPS01000478.1 GCA_010084195.1 Terriglobia bacterium | reverse complement strand
GATCGTCGCAACGCCAGGTAGAACACGGCGGCCGTGCCCGCCGCCAGCAGGACGCCGGTGATGCTCAGGCTCGGATGAAATCCAAACACCTTCAGCGGTCGCAGGATCGCGTCGACCACCTCGGTCAGGTCGCTGAGCGGCCGCAGGCGGTGCGCGCTGGACTCGAACAGGCGCCAGTCCACGAAGGTGGCCTTGAGCTGGGTCAGGACCGATTTGTTGTGCGGGTGCGCCCAGATCGCCTGCGACACGGGAATGAGTTCGGAGTGCAACCAGCCTCCGCGGCGCCAGACCGACACCACGAGCAGAATCGCCACGCCAAGGACCAGCCAGAGCAGGCTCCGGGTCTGCCACCCGTTCCGCGGGTTAGGAGGGGCATTCATGCGAGCGGGGCCGCGGGGCGGGCCAGCGAAACGGTGATTCTCCACCTGCAATACCATCGCGGCATGCAAGCTGTATGACGGGAGAGAGGACGATCAGTGCAAGTGGCGGAGCCGCCAGAATTTTTCCTAGCCATGGAGATAACATGGCAGTAACAGTAATAACTGACTCCGCAACTCCGGTTTCCCGGCCGGCCTTCGCCGTCGAAAACCAAGGATGCAACTCTGGCTCCGCCTTGAAGGAAACCGACTCCCAACTCCCTCCCCTCCTGTACTGGCTGGCCGTCGCTATGATGGCGGGCTTGCCCCTGATCCTCGTCGTGGCGCTGCGGGCCGAAATTCTGGCGATCGCCAGCGAGTCACTGGCCTATCGCTTTTTCTACAGCTACCGCATGCTCCATGGCGAGGGCGGCAACATCTGGTTCCTGCAAGGCTACCTGGTGAGCGCAGCTCAGAATGCCTTCCTGTTCCTGAGCGGGGCCGCCAGCGCGGCCGAACCCGACCTGCGCTGGGCGTTCCAAGTCTTCTCCTGGTCCACTCTCGCCCTCAACCTGGCCGTGCTCGCCACGGCGGCCGCCCTCGTCTCCTTCGTGCGCGGCCCCGACTGGACCGACCGGGTCCTGCTGGCGCTGGTCGGCGTGGGCCCCATGTATGTGACCACGGGGCAAGGCTTCCAGTTCAGCCTCTGGCCCGATTACTACCACCTGAATGTCGCCCTCTGCGCCCTCGGGGTGGCCTTTTTTCAAGTCGCCTGGCGGCGGCCCGAGTTCGCTCGCCATGTCTGCTGGGCCTTTGCCAGCGGGGTTTTCTCCGGCTTGGCCACGGCCAACAAGGTCACGGCCGGGGTGTGTGGCGCAGCGTTTATGCTGCTGCTGATTTTCCGCCCCGGCCTCCGGGCCGGGGGAGCCCTTCCTCACCAAAGACCCAATCCATCAACCTTCTAACGAATCACCCCATGAATCTCATCCGCCTTCATCAGCCCGGTCAGGACCGTTTCAGCGAGTGGCAGGCCTGTGTCGCCGAACTGGACTGGCACATCCACTGTCGCCGGCAATCCACCGTGGCAGCGCTCGCGAAAGCCGTCTGGCTCGAACTCTCCGCGCCCACCGTCGTTGAGGCGGTGGAAGGTTTGTGCCGGCCGTTCGACCCCGAGTTCAACGTGGAGGTTTTGTGGGACGTGTGGTTTGAGCTCGTCCGCCAGCTCAACGGTCATGAGGACTGCAACGAACAGGAGGCTGCCTGA
>RGPS01000477.1 GCA_010084195.1 Terriglobia bacterium | reverse complement strand
TATTCAGGTTATTACCAGCGAACTGCCGGATGAAATCCGCAAGCAACGAATTGAGGAAATGGGGGCGGATCGGACCCGACCACGCGTCTTGATTGCGACCGACTGCCTCAGCGAAGGCGTAAATCTCCAGCAGCATTTTAATGCAGTCCTCCACTACGATCTTCCCTGGAATCCAACCCTTATCGGCTCCAGTGCAACCCGTCCCGCCTGAACCACACCCAATACAACTCGAACCGAACTGAACTCAACTTGATCTGAGTCGCGTTGGGATTAGATCGAATCGGGTTCGTATTGGTTGGAAATGCTTTGGGGTTGAGACGTGTCCGCTACCTGCGCTTACAGTTTCTTGATCGTCACGCTCTGGCCGGGGGCGAGGGTCACGTAGGTGATGCGTTGGCCGGCGTAGGTTTCGGCGGTGATCACGGGGGCCACGGTGCCGACCGTCAGCGTCACCGTGCTGTCCGCGTTGCGCGTGGCCACCACGCCTGAGGCGTTGTAGGCCATCCGCTGCGTCAGGGTCGTGCCCAGCGCGTTCATCGTCGGGGAAAGGGCCGGGAAGTTGTAGAGCTTCTCATACTTGTCGGCCACCTTGTTGAGCAGGTCACCCAACAGCGTATTCCCCGCGCCGTTGTAGTCCCGGAGGTTGGGCTGGTGGAACATCAGCGGGCTCACGTCGCCCTTGAGCAGGAAGCCCAGGAGGAGTTCCGCCTGGTTGTCCAGGATCTCCGCGTAGTTCAGGTCCCGGCCCCAGTAGGCGTTGTAGATCGAGTTGTATTCGCTCACCCACTCGGCCGGGGTGCTCACGTTGTAGAAGAGGTTGTTGGCGTGCCGGGGGATCATCAGGATGCGGGGGTCCACCCAGTTGGGGATGCCCGTGTTGGGGGAGGTGGGGCGATGGCTGGGGATGGAGGTGTCGGTGACCAGGTAGCGGATGCCGGCATCGTAGGCGGCCTGAATGAACTGCGGGTTGTTCAGGCCCGAGATGTTGGGGGTAACCATGTTGGCTTTCGAGAAGTTGGGCAGGCCCAGACCGGTGGCGGCCTGGTTGTTCTTGGTGACCTCGGTGAGCGACTCGGCGTAGGTGAGGTCGTCGAGGTAGGGGTGGGTGTAGGTGTGGCTGATCCACTTGAACATCGCCTTGTTGGTGCGGACATAGGGGGTGAGGTCGTCGTTCTCGTATTCGCCGGCCACCGTCCCAAGGCCGTTGAAGGCCATGTCGTAGCGGAAGTTCTTGCCCAGCGTGCGGGTGTTGAAACCTTTCTGCCAGGTGATGGTGGCGGCCCAGTCCTTGGCGCCCTGGCGGAACTCGCCGGCGGGCCACATCTCGTCGGCGAGGAAGACGTCGTCGATCTGGGCGGAGAGGTAGGTGTGGCGCTCACCGAGGAAGAGGCCCTTGTTGGCCCAGGTCACCAGGCCGTGGGAGAGGACGGTGGAGTGGAGGAGCCAGGGAGCGTTGTCGAAGGTCATCGAGAGGACCTCGCGGCCATCGGCGAACTTCTTCACGGCGATGAGCGCGTGGCCCTGGGCGTCGGCGAGCCAGACGGTGGTGTTGAAGTCCAGCGGGGTGGCGAGGTAGGTCCAGACGTTGGAGACGGCGAACGCGTTGGCGGTGAGGAGGTAG
>RGPS01000476.1 GCA_010084195.1 Terriglobia bacterium | reverse complement strand
TACATCGAGAGCATGCTCATCTCGAGGGCCAAGAAGTACAAACGATGCATCGTTGAAAACGGCACAGAGCCGAGCAAGCCGCCGATGACCGCGAGCGACTGCGCTGACGCCGATGGTTTCCTCGCTCAGATGCTCCGGATCCTGCCCCTGGTTGACCTGAACGTCTTTGAGGAGCCCAAGGCTCATGTTGTTGCCAAGTCCGAGACGGTGACCCAGGCCACTGTGGCTGCTGCGCTGGCACTAGGTGCTGAAGCTCCCGGTCAATCAGCAACGCAGGATGACGACCTGGTGATCGTGGTTCCATGTCGGGAGGAGGGATTCAACAAAGTATTTCTTGGGGATAATTGCTGGTATTATGTCAGCATCGCACCAGGAAAGGTTGGTCAGATCAGGTGGTGCGCGGGTTATCAGGTCGCACCAATATCAGCGATTACACATGTCGCAGCCGTAGGACGCATCGAACTGTTTGGCGAGCACGGCGAGTACAAGATAGTTTTCGCCCAGCCGGCTATGAAACTCGAACGCCCGATTCCTTTCGGCACAGCCAAGAAAGGCAGCATACAGGGAGCTCGTTATTCGACATTGTCTCGTCTTAAATCTGCTCGAGATCTCGGAGACATGCTAATCTGAGCATTTATGGACTTCGCAGAAGTTCAGAGGATTCACGTCGAGAAGGCCTTAGCAGACCTTGATTCAGGAGTGTCACCTGCGGGGTTCAGGGACTCGACGACTTACGACGTAATCCATCAAGGGCGACCTTATCCGCCCAAGCAGCTCATCGCGCTGGCGTTGAAGCACGCGACAGGCAAGGTCGTCACCGGCGACGATTTCGGAGGCGGCGAAGGAACGGCCTGTTTCCGCAGGCTTCGCGAGCTAGGTTTCCTGATCACGGAGAAGTTCGAGGGCCTGTCCTCCGCCAAGCTTTCGAAGCTCGAGTATTGGGTCGGCGTCACGGACCGATCCTGGTTCGAGTTCCATTCCGCCAACCAGTCCGTGGAAGTGAACTTCTGGGCGCCCGGCGGCGAGCGAAGCTTTGGAGCCATCCCCGAGGGCGGCCTCTTCCTGTTCAAGCTGAAGTCTCCGGTGAACAGGATTGTCGGAGGCGGGTGGTTCCTGAAAAGCACGGTCTTGCCCTTGGAGCTAGCGTGGAAGGTCTATGGCAAAGGCAACGGTGCAGAGACTCTGGCCATATTCCGCGAAAACATCACCCGCATGCGTGGTAAGATGGGTAAAGAGACCGGCCCTAATGAGTCCATCGGCTGCACCCTCCTTACGGACTGCTTCTGGCTGCCGGAAGACCAGTGGATTGATCAGCCGGCTGATTGGTCCCCGAACATCGTTCAGGGGAAGTGCTATGAGCCTGGAGCGGGGGAAGGGGCTAAGCTTTGGGCGCGGATTCAGGAACGTTTGCGAGCCCGTCCCGTAGCCCCAGGCGTCGAGCAGGAGCAGGACCGATACGGGAAGCCATACATGGCCAAGCCTAGGCTCGGCCAGTCAGGCTTCCGGGTGGCCGTCCTGGATGCCTATGACCGTCGCTGCGCCGTGACCGAAGAGAAGACCCTTCCGGTTCTCGAGGCCGCACACATCAGGCCCTATGCCGACGGGGGAGGGCACGAGGTCG
>RGPS01000475.1 GCA_010084195.1 Terriglobia bacterium | reverse complement strand
CCTATGAAGCTCTCCGCGAACGCCTATAATCTCACGCACCAGATGTCCCGCTAGATCGTCAACCTTACAAGGGATTTTAGCTGATGCCACTTCGGGACCCTACGCAACAGGAGGTCTACGACCAGCTCAATATTGGGTCGAATTGGGGCTCCTCAGTCATCACATATTCATTTCCCGTAACTTCCGACGGATTAAACACCAGCAGCGGTGAAGGGCCAGGTTTTACGGCTATGCTTGCGAGTGGACAAGTGGCTGCGCGCTTGGCGATTTCCTTGTGGGATGACCTAATAACTGCCGACTTTCAAGAAATCCCACCCGGTTCAAGTTCCGTTAGTAGCGACCTTGAATTTGGCATGACAACGACTGGTCCTAGCTATGCCTGGGCAAATTTTCCAAATGTCGGCAGTATATGGTTCAATCCCATCTACGGCGCCTCATCAGGGACGAATAACATTGTTTCTCCGACTATTGGCCAACATGGCTTTATTAGCGTTATTCATGAGATCGGCCATGCCTTAGGTCTAAATCATGCGGGAAATTACAATGGATCAGGAAACTGTGAGGTGGTGCCGGAAATCTGGACAGGGTGTTAAGCTACTCCTGACCTGATGGATTGGTACGGGAATGAAGACGACGAGGAAGCGCTACAGCGCGGATTTGGCGATGCCGCCAGGGCGGCCAGCGACAGCGAGGTGGAACGGCTGCACGCCAAGATCGGGCAACTGGTGGTGGAGCGGGATTTTTTAGCGAAAGCCTTCGGTCGATGAGCGTGGATCGGAGGCGGGCGATGGTCGAACCTGCTCACCACCATCTGTCGATCTCGACCCAGTGCAGCCTGCTGCGGATCAGCCGCTCGTCCTATTACTATGCGCCCGTGCCGGAGACCGATGAAACGCTGGCGCTGATGACGGTGATCGACGCGACGTTCCTGAACTGCCCGTGGTACGGCAGCCGCCAGATGGCGCGGCACTTGTGCCGTGCAGGCCACCAGATCGGTCGCCGCCGGGCACGACGGCTGATGGCGAAGATGGGCCTGACGCCGATCTACCAGCGGCCGCGCACCAGCGATCCCCATCCGCAGCACCGGGTCTATCCGTACCTGCTGCGCAAGCTGGTGATCGACCGGCCCAACCACGTGTGGTGTGCCGACGTGACCTACATCCCGATGCGCCGGGGCTTCCTCTACCTAGTCGCGATCATGGACTGGGCGACCCGCAAGGTCCTGGCCTGGCGCCTGTCGAACACGATGGACGCCGGCTTCTGCGTTGCGGCACTGGAGGAGGCGCTGGCCCGCTATGGCAAGCCCGAGATCTTCAACACTGACCAGGGCAGCCAGTTCACGTCGCAGGCCTTCACCACGGTGCTGCGCGAGGCCGAGGTCCGCATCAGCATGGACGGCCGGGGCAGGTGGATGGACAATGTCTTCATCGAGCGGCTCTGGCGCACCCTGAAGTACGAATGCGTCTATCTCCATGCCTTCGAGACCGGTTCGGAGCTACGGGCTGGCCTTGCCCGGTGGATCACCTATTACAACACCGAGCGTCCGCACTCGGGCCTTGCCGGGAGAACCCCGGTCGAGGCCTATCGGCGGATCAGGCAATCAGATCATGGGGGGCATGCCCCCCA
>RGPS01000474.1 GCA_010084195.1 Terriglobia bacterium | reverse complement strand
TAGCCGGAGGGAACCCCTACCCCGCCGGAGCTTACGTCCCACCAGGCGGAGTAACCCCACCCGCGATCTCGAAGAGCTACATCGCCTTTGCGCTACCAATGGGGAGATGATAGCGTGGGCCGGAGCCGTTCCATTGTTCTCAGCGAAACCCAATACGCATATCAAATCAACATTCAGCAACGTATGTCGTGCTGGGAACCTCTGAACTTCGGCCCACCGTTCTGCCTTGTCACGGTAGTGGCAAACGTCGCCTTCGAAAGACGGCAAGGTCTTCTCTGTGATTCCTGGGTAATGGCTGAAGTTGGGTGGGTCCGGTTCTTCCGGGATCACATAGTTCGAACAAATCGTTGTGCCAGCGAATAGGGCTGCTTGTTGCCGACTCGGCAATTTCCATGCCGCAAAAATACCGCTTCTGCTGCCAAACAACTCCAATCATCCTGGCCGAACCTCTTCGTATTAGCCCAACCAACTGCGGCGGGCCACCGCTCTGAGGGTCACCACCCAAGACCAAATGCTCCGCAAACGCAGAATATACTGCACGGCTTGTCCCTCCGGAATCGCGGGCTTGCCACTGGATCAAGACATCTCTGAACCTATCGGCACCGCTTCCGACAGCTGCAATCAATGCAGACTGCTCGGGGATATCGTGGTCCGTTCGATTCGCGAGGCGGCCATTCGTGAATGTTATTGCCGACAGAGTAAAAGTAGAATCCATGAGATCTCCGACGCGCATACCGAAGAGAACGCTGAAGTCGTGGTCGATTGAGGGAGGATAGCTGCGAGCAGCTATCTCGATCGCCGAAACCAGTGAAGCCAACTGGGCTTCCGAATCAGCTAGGTAGTTCGGAACGACGCCCCCGTCCATTGACTCAAAGTACTGCCCGAGAATCTGGGTCGGAAAAAGTACGTCTCCGGCGTAACCAACCATGACTGGGTATTTTCGAGAAGCGAAAAGCTTTCGTCCAGAGTCCCATCGGTTATCAGTTCCTGGCCAAGTGAATCGGCTATCCGCAACTAAATACAGGGAAGCCGGTTGTCTTTGGTCCACACCTACCCAGGCAGCCAATGTCGTCATCGGTTCCAAATTCTCCTCTTGATCTGATATCCTCAGCACTTGCGGCTGAATCCGCACCGAAGCAACTCCCCAGCTCTCCACCAACTTTAATGCATGAGGGGAGGTCGAGGTGGCTAGCCGCGCCGGACTCATCTCCGGCGTGGCTACTCGGGGTTATGCGCATATCCAACGAGTAGGTACTTCCGTAGCTTGGGCTTTCGAACAACTTGCCCACACGACTCCGTCGTGGTAACGGCACCTGATGGTCGACACTTTTCGACTTTTGCCGCATGATTGCCTGGCCTATTTGAGCCTGGCGCAGCATCTTGGGAGACCGGAGACACCCGAACAACCGCACCGGGCCGAAAGAACTTCCCACGCTCACCCTGGGTGAAATCGTATTCCGGATTCATTCGCGTCCTGATCCCCCAAATGTTTCATGCCCGCCGAAACCGCTGGGAATTGCTTTAATTAGCGCCTGGTACGGAGCCACAAGGTGCCGAAGTCGCGAAGCTGGGTTCGGGTTTTGGGCCCGCCGGCGAACCAGTCTTCGTGGTGGAAGTGGGCGAAGTTT
>RGPS01000473.1 GCA_010084195.1 Terriglobia bacterium | reverse complement strand
ATATGGAAGCCCGCCTGTCCAAACAAATTGACGAAGAAGTTGAGTCCCAGCTTCAGGCCATGTCCGCACCGGCCTGGGTATTGAAAACAGACGACTTGAAAAAAGACGAATTGAAAAAACAAACCCAACAACCCACCCCCACCACCCAGGCCGGGGAGGCCGAGCTCCAGGCCATGCACGCAACGCACGCGGATTTGAAAAAACAAACCCAAATCGTGCCCCGCAATGCCGACTGCCCCTGCGGCTCCCGCGAAAAATTCAAGCGCTGCTGCGGCAAAAACGCCCCCCCGGTGCCCGGCGACTGGCTCCGCAGCCTCAAACCCACCGCCTGATCAGGTCGAATGACGTCCCTTCTCCAGCCCGTATACCCGACGTGTGCCTGCCCGGTCTCTCCATCCATTTTGCAGTCGCATTCTGTGCGCAATGCTACCCTGAAGCTTGTCGGGTCTCGGGCTCCGTGCAATGGGCGGCTGCAAACCCCGCCAGGTCCGGAAGGAAGCAACGGTAGTGGTTTAGCCTGTGTGCCGCGGATTACCCGGGGCTCGACATTAAGGTCCTCCATGTCAAGCATGTCGCCTGAATCAAGCACGTCGCCTGCAGCCGGCAAGCCGTATCAGGTTATTGCTCGCAAATACCGCCCCCAGGCGTTTGACGATCTCCTGGACCAGAACCACATCAAAACCACCCTGCGCAACGCCATCGAACAGCGGCGTATCGCTCACGGTTACATTTTCTCCGGCCAGCGCGGGACCGGCAAAACCACCACCGCCCGCATCCTCGCCCGCTGCCTCAACTGCGTTCAGGGCCCCACCGACCACCCCTGCGACGTCTGCGCCAGCTGTCTCGAAATCACCGCCGGAGGCTCGCCCGACGTCATCGAAATCGATGCCGCCTCCAATCGCGGTATCAACGAAATGCGTGAGCTGCGCGAAAACGTTCGCTACCAGCCCTCCCGCGACCGCTACAAAATCTTCATCATCGACGAAGCGCACCAGATCACCAATGAAGCCTTCAACGCGCTGCTGAAGACCATCGAAGAGCCACCCGAGTGGGCCGTCTTCGTTCTTTGCACCACCGAATCGCATAAGATCCCGGCCACCATCGCCTCCCGATGCCAGCATTTCAGCTTCCGGTCCGTCGATTCCAACGACCTGATTGACCGCATGCGCGAAATCTGTGTCAAAGAAGGCGTGGATGCTGACGATGAAGCTCTCGCCGTCATCGCGCAGTCCGGTGAGGGCCGCCTGCTGTGGCAACCGCCTCGACGCCGCTTCCGTTCGAACCCTCCTCGGGGCCTTTGGAATTGACGCCATGTCTCAGGTGTCCACCGCGCTCTCGGCTCGGGATGGCGCCGCGATGCTCGGCCTCGTGGACGAACTGGAACGCAACGGAGGCAGCCCCCAGCATTTCTCCCGCGAACTCTCCCGCTACCTCCGCAATCTGCTGGTCACGAAGATCGCCGGCAAGGAATCCAGGCTTCTGGCCGCCAGCCCCGCCGAACGCACCGAAATGGAGCGAATCGTCGCGGATTTTGGCGAAGAGGACCTCACCCGTTACCTCCAGTTCTCGCTCGACCTCTTCCGCGACCTCCAGTTCTCCCTCCAGCCCCGCTTCCACCTGGAACTTGGCCTCCTGAAGATGGTCCAGGC
>RGPS01000472.1 GCA_010084195.1 Terriglobia bacterium | reverse complement strand
GGCAATTTGTTATATCGATGCGTTCGCCGGTCTCGCCGGGGACATGCTGGTTGGTGCGTTCGCCGATGCCGGTGCCAGTCGCGACGCCCTCACCTCAGCCCTCACCAGCCTCGCCACCGGGGGCTCCGTCACCTGGGACACTGTCAGCCGTCGTGGCCTGGCCGCCACAAAATTCCGCGTCTCCGTGGATGAACCCCAGCGTCCCCGCCACCTCACCGGCATCCTCAAAATGATCCAGGCGGCTGACCTGCCCGCCCGAACAAAAGCCAATAGCGAGCGAGTCTTCCAGGCCCTCGCAAAGGCCGAAGCCGCAGCCCACGGCGTCAGCCTCGAACGTGTCCACTTCCACGAAGTCGGCGCGGTCGATTCCATCTGCGATATTGTCGGTGCCTGCCTCGCACTCGAACTCCTCGGCGTCGAAAAACTCTACTGCTCCGCCATCAACGTCGGCTCCGGAACCGTAAATACAATACCGAACACGGCGTCCTGCCCGTCCCCGCTCCCGCCACCGCACGCCTCCTCGAAGGCCGTCCCATCTACGCCCGAGGTCCCGCCATGGAACTAACCACCCCTACCGGAGCCGCCTTCGTCACCGCGCTCGCCGAGAGTTTTGGAGCCATGCCCCCCATGACGATCCACAGTTCCGGCTACGGGGCAGGGGATCGTGACTTCCGCGAACACGCCAACGTCGTCCGCGTCCTCGTCGGCGAACCGTCCGGTGCCGTCGAAGCCACTACCGTCGAAGTCATCGAAGCCAACATCGACGATTCTTCCCCGCAAGTCGTCGCCTTTGCCGCCGAAAAACTCCTCGAAGCCGGAGCCCTCGATGTCACCATCCTGCCAGTGCAGATGAAAAAGGGTCGCCCCGGTGTCATCCTCCAGGTCATCGCCCACCCGCAGCAGCGCGAAGCCCTCGCCGCCTTAATCTTCCGCGAAACCTCCACCCTCGGCCTCCGCTTCTACACCGCCGAGCGCCGCGTCCAGGCCCGTGAATCTGCCGATGTCACCACTCGCTACGGTGTTGTCCGCGTCAAGATCGGCGCCGATGGTTTTGCCCCCGAGTACGAAGATGCACGCCGCATCGCCATTGAAGCCGGCGTACCTTTGCGGATGGTCCTCTCTGAGACCGCACACGAATATCTAAAATCCCGATGAAATACTACCTCACAACGCCCATCTACTACGTCAATGCGGCGCCCCATATCGGCCACACCTATACCACCCTTGCCGCCGACAGCATCAAGCGCCTGCGTCGCATGCAGGGCTATCAGGCCGTCCTCACCACCGGCACCGACGAACACGGCCAGAAAGTCGAGCGCTCCGCCCAGGCCATGGGTCTCACGCCCGAGGCCTTCACCGACATCGTTTCCAGCGAATACCGAGCCCTCTGGGACCGCTGTGGCATCCAGTACGACCACTTCATCCGGACCACCGAACCTCGCCACCACGAGACCGTGCGCTGGCTGTTCCAACTCTGCAAAGCCAACGGCTACGTCTATAAAGGCAGTTACACCGGCCAATACTGCGTCTCCGATGAGTTCTACGTCAACGACGCGAAGCCCGGCGACAACTGCCCCACCTGCGGCCGCCTTACCGAAACCATCACCGAAGAAAACTACTTCTTCAAACTCTCGGTTTTTGCCGAAAAGC
>RGPS01000471.1 GCA_010084195.1 Terriglobia bacterium | reverse complement strand
CTGTAACGGGACTACGGCGTGGACTTTCAATGGGCTGACGACCGCAGCGGTGGTGCCCGGCATCTTTACCCTGACGGGCACCGGCAAAGGTCAGGCGGCTGTCGTCAACAGTGACGGTACTATCAATGGCGGCACGAATCCGGCCACCAGAGGCAGTTGGTTGTCGGTGTATGGGACCGGTTTCGGCGTCTTCAATGAAGCCGGGACGAATGGCCTGCGCACTGTTGCTGGAGCTGTGACGGCGACAATCGGCGGCGTGGATGCAACCGTCATTTATGCGGGCAACACGCCCGGAGCCACTGATGGCCTGCAACAGTTCAATCTGCAGATCCCCGCTGGCCTGACAGCTGGTACTGCAGTGCCGATTGTGCTGACTGTGAATGGGACGCCGACCCAGACTACGGCAACCGTGTCACTGAAGTAGACGCTGTAAAGCACGAAAACAGGAAAGAGGCTGGCGGCGACGCTGGCCTCTTTTTTGCGTTGGTGGTGGAGTTTTTAATTTGGAGTTTTCAATTTGGATACGCTTCCACGCCGCAATCAGCTTTCCATAGCCGCTACCAGAGGTTTCCCCGAGGATGTTGCGGCGTTAGGCAAGGGTCCATACCCATTCCCGGCGCCAGTACCGAAATGATTCACCGAAAGGCCTGACTACGCTTTTTCGGTTTTCCAGGAGTTTAGTCCTGGCATCTTCCTTTGGAAGCCACGGTTGATTCCGTGACGGTTGCGCCCTTACTGTACGACAGCCTTTCGACCGTCTTTTCCCTGCACTATATTAGTGTGTTTCAAACCCTCAAAAAGTTTCCGAAAAGTTCAAATAAAGTCATTTATTTTCAACAATTTCACTACGTAAAACCGTGATCGTAGTAGTTCGGCTGGCCGTATCCGTTTCGCCAGTTCAGCCAGCGATGCCTGTATAAACTGCGGGAGGTCCAAGTTCTGAATCTTCCGGAAAGCAGGCGAGAGACAGCCTTCCAGCGCCTATGGTCAGGGGCAAGGGTAGCCGCCGGCGGTTGTTGTATCACAAATGAGGGATCCGGGTATGAATTCGCGGCGGGTCGGCAGGATGTTCGGGCCGGAGACGAGCCTGCAACAGAGTTGGGGTCCGGGCTCTCGACTCAGGGGTTGGTTTCCTGTAGAATGTCAGCAGGGAGAGGACACCTATCATGAAGAAATCTCAATATTTAGCTATCACAATTGCCCTTATCGCCGGGTCCGTCCAGGCCTATGCACAAAAGGGTGATGCAGCCAAAGGTAAGGAAGTATTCGAGCAGTGTGCTGTCTGCCACAACGCGGATTCCGCTGAGCAGAAAATGGGCCCCGGGCTCAAGGGTCTGTACAAGGCGGCCAAGATGAAGTCCACGGGTAAGGCACCGAGTGATGCAACTGTGGGCGGCAAGATTGACGAGGGTGGCGGCGGTATGCCCGCGTATAAGGAAATGCTGAGCGCGCCGGAGAAGGCGAACCTGCTGGCTTACCTGAAAACGCTGTAGTTTTCCTGAGCTTTAGACTTGTGAAGGGCCGTGGCACTGGTGTGCTGCGGCCCTTCCTGCATTTTCGGAATTGTCGTGGTGCGACTGGAGAGAGAGTCGTGCGAGAAAGCAGCGGGCGTTGACACAAGCCTGAACAGGCCGCATGCTGACGCATGGCGGTTCGG
>RGPS01000048.1 GCA_010084195.1 Terriglobia bacterium | reverse complement strand
GTTGGGAGACCGCAGCGCCAATTCAGGCGGCTACCCGTCTCGAACTGCCGGAAGCGTTCGCGGCTTTATACGGAATTTCCGTTACCGGCATACCGCCACAAATGCTGGTCATGGCTCTTTCCGGCGGCGGTGGTCGCGGGCGTGGACGAGGTGGCAGAGATGGCGGCGGACGCGAAGGTGCGGCAGCGCCTCCCGAAAACCAGCCTCCGGTGGATCCTGCCGTTCGCCAAAAGGAAATGGTTGCCAAACTGTTGCAAGCGGTAACCCTGACGGCAAAGAGCCGGGATCCGCAGGTAGCGGTGACGGTATTGCAGACGAAGACCTCTCAGGCGTTGATATTCGGTTTTGAAAGGAAGTCGTTGCCGCTCACCGAAGCGGACAAAGACATCCTGTTCACGATCAAGCTCGGAATGGTGACAGCCAAGGCGAAGTTTGACCCGAAAGATATGATGTTCGACGGCAAATTGGCGCTTTGACCCCACTGTCAGCTCCGCGCACTTATTAGAAGAGAGAGGGTTGCTCCACACCTGGGGCAGCCTTTTTCCGTTTGGCATGCAGCGGACTGCCCACCACGCCCAGGATCTGCATCGTCCGAAGAGCCTGCCTGGGGACGAAGATACGCTGATTATTGGAGTCCGGCTCGGGAGGGGTAATGGTGAAACCGGCGATTTCCCAGCTCAGCAGGTTGTTCGCCATCACACCGTCCAGGGTTTCGCCATCGTTGAAAACCATACGCACCCAGAGGCCCTCCAGCTTGGGCCGCGCGAGGAAGACCCGTCGGGAATCGGGATCCCCATGGAAATCTTTCACAAAGGAAACGCTCTTCACTTCGCCGTAGGGTAACTGCGCGACCGTTCCGTCCTGGCGCAACACTTCTATCCACGCTGGCTGTAAGTAGCTGTAAAGATTAACGAAACCCGTCAGGGTTTCGCGATCAAACCGTCGAACAATGACTTTCTTGGCTGTGGAACTGGCCAACTGACGCCTCGCTGCCGGTTAGGCGTTCGGGAAACGAGTTCCCAAACATTTTTCACGTTATTGTATCATTAGCAGTATAGAGCCGAGTAGTGGTTAAACCGAAAACGGCCCAGTCCAAAGGATGACCGGCACGGAAGATAAAGCCGATTCTGTACACGCCCAGTCTGTTTTGGCTCAGGCTGTGAGGACTTTTCTGGGCTTCTGCCGGATGGAGAAGGGCCTTGCGCGCAACTCTTTGGCGGCGTACCAGACCGATCTTGAGGAGTTCGCCAGCTTCACCCATACGGCGGCTCCCGGCCAAATGCCGGATGCGACCCTCGTCGCTTCCTGGGTGAACTCGCTGTATCAAAAGAACTTCAGCAGCAGGACAATTGCTCGTCGCCTCAGTTCCGTACGCGGGCTGTTTCGATATCTGCTGACGGAAGGCCAGGTCGGGGTCGATCCCACCGAACACCTTGCCAGCCCGAAGCAATGGGCAACAATCCCCAAATTTCTAAATCGCGAACAGATCGAAAACCTGATCGCAGCGCCGGACGCCGGCAAACCGAGCGGGCTCCGCGACAAAGCCATGTTTGAGTTGCTCTACGCAACCGGAATCAGAGTCTCCGAACTGGTCAATCTGCGAACCTCCAGCCTGGACACCGGCCTGGGGCTGGTTCGCGTCACCGGCAAGGGTAATAAACAGCGCATTGTGCCGGTCCACGCAGGCGCTCTGCGGGCAATTGCAGATTACATGGCCGAGAGCCGCAACACGCTCCTGAAAACCAAAACCTCTCCAGCCCTGTTCGTCACGGCAAGGGGCGGACCGATGACCAGGCAGGGTTTCTGGGCTTCGGTGCGAATGAATGGCAAACGCGCCGGTATCTTCCACAATCTGTCGCCCCACGTTCTTCGACATACCTTTGCAACACATCTCCTGGAAGGGGGGGCGGACCTTCGCAGCGTGCAAACGATGTTGGGGCACGTCGACCTTTCCACAACCGAAATCTACACACATGTGGTGAGGTCGCGCCTTCGTAAAACGCTCGACGAACACCACCCGAGGGCCTGAAACATGAGCACTATCCAATTATGAGCGATTTCATGTTTGTTCTCGAAAGCCACCTGAATACCGGCCAAAACCGCGTTGTTGCCGAAATGCAGGGCATCGCCACGGACGCTGGGATGGGGATTTGGCTGACGGGAGGAGCAATGCGCGATATGCTGCGAGGCGCGCAAATCCGCGACCTGGACTTTACCGTTGAACGGGACGCGCAGAAAGTGGCGAAGTCTCTCGCAGCGAAGCTGGGTGGCCAGATCCTGCAGGAGGACACCCACAAAAGGTGGACCGAGCTGACAGTCCTGGATGACATCCGGCTCTCCGTCTCGAACGCCCGAACGGAAAAATACGCTAAACCCGGTGGCAAGCCCACCATTGCCCCCGCCACCATCCACGAAGATCTGCATCGCCGGGATTTCACCATCAACGCGATTGGACTCTCCCTGAACCGGGGTTCCCGCGGTTTGCTGATTGACCCGACCAACGGCCAAGCGGACCTCCTGAACCGGGAACTGCGGGCGACGAATCCCTACATTTACTATGACGATCCGGGACGCCTTTTTCGCCTGATCCGGTTTCGCCACGCGCTGGGCTTCCAGCCAACTCCCAGAGCGCAATTGCAATTCGAGAACGCAATTTTGGAGCATGTCCAGAAAACGGTGCCGGCCAACCAGATCGCCAGGGAGATTCTGGCAATGGCCCTCGACCCGGGGTTGGCCCCCATGCTGGAGGAACTGGATAGCCACGGCTTGTTGGCGTCCATTTCAAAAGTCCTCACCGGACCAGCCCTGAACATTGCGGGACTCGACCGCTTCGAGAAGCTGTTCCAGTCAGTTATGCCCCCGGGAACGACCGGAGGAACCCTGGCCTTTCTGCTGACACTTGTGGAAATACTGAGCGCCAAAGACCGTGCGGAGGCGCTGGTCGCTTTCGAACTGCCTTCCGCTGACGCCGCCGAGCTAAAGAAGCTCGATGCAAAGGCAAAAGCCCTGGAGGCGGAGTTGAAGTCGCCCCGCATGTCTCGACACTCCAATATTTGGGAGGTGTTGCATGACGCCAGTGTCAATGTAGTAATGACAGTCCTGATGCATTCCACCACTCGCGCTGTCCACGACAGAATCCGTGCCTGGTTCGAGAAGTATCAGCCCCTGGCGGAAGAAATCACGGATGACGAAGTGGCCGCCACGGGTGCCAAACCCGGCACCCCGAAATGGGATAAAGCCAGAGCCTCACTGATCGCGGCGAAGCTGAACTTCAAGCCGAAGAAGGAAGAACCGGAAGAGGTTCCTCAAATTTAGCGCGCCGGGGTGTTGTTCATCAGATAGTTGCTCAACAGCATGCCTGTGAATTCGAAGTTAACGACAGCCCTGTCGATGACAGGTCGGGGAGCGTCAGTGAATTTGTAGTGAGCGGCAGTGGCGAGAGGGGCTCGCCACTGCCCCCCGCGCTGGAGCGTGTCCGGGTCGGTGAGGTGGACGAGTGTATCCCTGCGGTTCAGCGGCGAAAGCCACGTACTGCGGGGATAGTTGACTACCTTGGAACCAGTGCCAGGACCGCCTGCCCACTCGCGACCGGAGATGGTGTCCACCCGGGTGACCGCAGGAACGTGGAGGATGCAGAATGGCCGGAAAGAAATGTTGGTCACAAAACCTGCTTTTCTCACATTCCTAAACATGCGATCAAACACACTCCCTCAAAGCGTTACAGTGGCCAGACTGCAATCGACCTCGCCACTGTCCCTCCGGTTCGACGCGGAGGCCAGGCGTATCCGGCATGGAATCCAGGCGGCCCGGTTGAAGACTGACTCTTATATCGAACGCCTGACAATGGAGAAGTTCGAGCAACCGGCCCGTGTTGGGGTGCGAAGGGCAATCACCGGGCATTCCGCAGGGAAGCCGCGCAACTAAGTGGAGACCTGTCTGTGGTCCGGTCTATGCCGGGCGGTGTGCCCGGAGGAATGACCGTATGTGACGGACAGCGAGCGGAATCCGCTCCTTGGGGTCCTTCCATGGGTACATGCTGACTTCAGCCTTCGGTGCGAGCATAGCCGCTTCCATGGCGACAGCGTAGGGATGGGCCGGAATATCATCCGGGAGAATCAGTACGGGGGCCTGGCAGTTGCGGACAAAGTCGCGTGTCACGGTAAATACGAAGTCCGGATTGTTGCGGTACATCTTTGTGAGGAACTGGTCCGTCATCCGGGGAGTAAGCTCGGGACGTCTTTTGGCGATTTCCACGGCCCAACCCTTGGAATTGGTTTCATAGGGCAGCTCGCGAGCTTCGGGCCTGGATCCGCTGGGCTGTGCCAGCACCGCAGCAACTACGCGATCGGGAGCCCGCCGCAGGAGATTCCAAATGAAGGGGCCTCCGATGCAAAACCCCATGACCATGAACTTGTCGATGCCGAGGTGATCCATCAGACCGAGCTGGTCATCAGCGAACGAGTCCCAGGGGCGGTCGATTTCCAGCGGCCCGGAGGACTGGCCATCCGGGGCGGTGCGGAGGTCGGCGGCGACGCAACGGTACTCGGCCTTAAACTCATCGATGGCGTTGAAGGGCGCGCCGTTGCCGAACCAGGACGCCACGGAGCTGAGCCCGCCACCGGGGATGAGGAGCAAAGGGAAGCCGGAACCAGCCTCCTGATAGTGGATGCGAACGGGACCTTTTTCGTAGAACGGCACGGCAGTTCCTCCTTGTCCGGGCTGCTGGGCAAACAATTGCGGTACGGCGGCGAGAGTGGTTGCTGCGGCTGCGGTTGCAATCACGGTGCGTCGGGTTGAGTCCATATTATTGTCCCTCCATCATATATCGATTACGGCAGCTTGCAACCGAACAACAACGGGGCCATTCGCTCTTCAGCGAATGGCCCCGTTGTTTGTTGGTTGGCGGTGAACGCGACTGGTTAGAACCGGACGCGGAAGGTGATTGAAGCGTGACGTGCCTGCACCTGAGCCGTTGTAATGGTACCGAAGTTGGTGTTGGTGTAGGCGGACAAGCTGGCTGGAGCCGTGCAATTGCCGTTGGACGCTGCGCAATTAATGTTCAGCGTTGTGTTCGGATTGCCGGGATTGAAGTGGTTGAACACGTTGAACGCTTCCACCTTGAAGCTGGCGGTGATCGGGTGCTCGCGCACCGAAACCGTAACTTCCTTCTGGAGCGCCATGTCGGAGTTCATCACGCCCGGACCATAGGTCATGGTCGGCTGCGCATTGCCGATGCCATAAGATGTGGCGGACGGCAGGACGAAGCTGGACGGATTGAACGGGTACCACAGGCGGGGATCCTGCGACGCCTGGCCCGCATTGATGCCGGTGTAGATCGAAGACGGCGTCGTACCGTCCGCGAGCCAAAGGTTGCCGTTCTGCTGGCAACGGAAGGGGAAGCCGCCGGTGGGAGTGCCCGTCCAGTAACCGATGGGCGCACCGTTGGCGGAGCAGCTGACAGCGAGAGCCTGACCGTAGAAGAAGGTGGCGATACCGGACCAGTGCCAGCCATCAAAGATCTGCTTCGCGACAACGTTGTTGTTAACAAACTTCGCGAGGCTGGGGATATCGTAACCCCAATTCAGATTGACGGCGTGCGGACGGTTGCCGGTGACGTTCTTCAACAGCTTGTCATCAACCCACTGGTTGCGGTTGTAGGTGATGGTCTTGGACCAGGTGTAGTTCGCACCCAGCTGCAGCTTCTTCGAGAAGCGGCGGTTGATGGAAACCTGCAGGGCGTGGTAGTTGGATGAGCCGTCCATGGTGTAACCCTGGATGGCACCCCAGTTGTAGCCGCCCGAGAGAGAGCGGATCAGGTTGGTGGAGTACAGCCCGGCCGTGCCACCGCTACCGCTGGTGGGGTCGAGGTACTTCGGATTCACACCTGAGGTCGGGTTCCAGGTCGTATAGGGCTTCACGGCGTTGAAGTCGATGCGGCCCTGGTTGAACTGGTTGTGAGCGACGTTGCCGATGTAGGAAACGTCGAGGACAAAACCTTGGCTCAGATCGTGCTGGACGCCGAAGCTCCAGTTGTAGGTGGATGGCGGCTTCAGGTCAAGCGACCCACCGGTGGTCGCCTGCGGAGTGTAGGTCGCAGGGGAGCCGATGAGGCTGCTGATGTTGGTGTTGAGGATCAGCGGAGCCACGAAGTTTGGCGGAGCAGCGATCGGGCCGACGCCGACGCCGGTTGCACCGATGGTGTCCACCGTGAAGGAGCGACCGATGAAGATACCAAAGCCGGTCCGGATGGCCGTCTTGCCGTCGCCGAAGACATCCCAGGCGAGGCCGATGCGGGGCGAAACCTGGATGGGCGGGTTGCTGAACAACATCGTGTTGGCGGTCTTGATACCAGAGAAAGGCAGAGCGTTGCTGGCATAAGACGCCGGGTCAAACGTGCCCTGCTGGGCATACGGATAGATCCGCTTGCTGACTGGGTTGATGGAGGCCTTGTTCGCAGTCGGGCAGCTCACGCTGCCGCCAACCGGCACGGTGCAGGTTGGATAGAGCAACTGCCCCGAGGTGGCAGCGCTGTAAGAGGCTGTGTTGAATGAACCCAGCGTTGCGCCCTGCGAGCGGAGGGTGCCGATGAACTGGAAGCGAACGCCGGCGTCAACGGTCAGACGGCGGTTGAGCTTCCAGGTATCCTGAGCGAACCATTCCACCTGCGTGTAGCGGGCGTGGTTGATCTGCTTCTTGTTGTCTTCACCGTAACCGTACAGGTTGCCGGTAAGGGCGTTGGAGAACGGATTACCCGTATCGACCGGGTTGCCGAGATCGGAACCGAAGTAGTAGGTACCGGCAGTGTTGTAGACCGAGTAAACAGATACATTGCGGGCTTCTTTTTCGATGTAAAGGCCACCCTTAAGGGTATGGGCTCCTTTGATCCAGGTCACGTTGTCGTTCAGGTTCTGCGACTCGTCCGTGCCGTCAAAGGGCCAGCGGCTGTCGAAACCAAAGCCTGGCAGACTGGGGAGACCGAGGGGAGCAGACTGGGCAGTGAAGCCCGAGGGCAGGCCGAAGTTGACCTGCGGCAGCAGTTTCAGGTAGTTGGCTCCGAACAGGTTCGGGAGGGCCAGGGTGGCACCGGAAGCGTCCTTGAGTGGCAGCTGGCTGGCTGCGAACGATGAGAGTTCCGTCGGCGAGTTGCCCTGATGGTTGTAATTGATACCGGTTGTCAGTTCGTTGATCAGGTTGGGACGGAACGTGTGGATATACGTCGCCGCCAGACCCTTCGACGGATTGTGGTAGCTGTGCGGGAACTGGCCCCAGCCGTCGCCAATGGCACCGAGGATGGCGCCGAAGCCGGCGTTCTCAAAGTTGTCCTTGATCAGGCGGACAAACATGGTGTCCTTCGGGCTGACGTTGTAATCGACGCGGAGGATCTTGTCTTCGCGGGGCTGCGTGTTCGTGAACTGGAAGATCGAGTTGTACTGACGGGCACCCGTGGGATCAACCGTGTTGGGATTCGGGAAGCGGCTCAACATGGCATTGCCGATCGTACTGATGCGGCTGGCGGGAATCTTGTTGCCCGTAAAGCAACCCGGACCGCCGGCAGCGGCGCAGGCAGCACCGGTGTTGGGGTCGCGGATCAGGATGGCCGAGCCGTTGGCATTCACTGAAGCCGAGAAATCGCCGGTCTTTTCGGCGACGGTCGGCATGGTGTAACGGTTAGGGCCGGCGACGCCATGGTTATTCAGCTTGTCCCATGAGAAGAAGAAGAATAGACGATTGCGGTCCTTGTTGAAACGGACACCAGGGATTGTGACCGGGCCACCGAGCGTGAAGCCCGGATTCTGGTAACGATACTTCGGTTTCACAACGCCGAGCTTGTTATTGAACCATTCGTTGGCGTTGATGGTTTCATGACGCCAGTCATAGTAGCCACTGCCATGGAACTGGTTGGTACCGTTCTTAATGGTGACGTTCAACTGACCACCATTGCGGGCACCATATTCAGCGGTGTAGTTCGAAACGAGGAGCTTGACTTCACCGATGGCATCGGGACTCGGGGACAGGGTGCTGTTCATCGAATAGTTGCCGGAATCCTGGCTGACAATACCGTCGAGGGTAATGACGACCTGGCCGGACTGGCCACCGTTGACGGTGGGAAGGTCGCCGCCCCAGCCACGCGAATCGTGGTTGGCAAGGTCCTGTACCCCCGGGAGGCTCTTGATGACCGCTTTGAAGTCGCGGCCACGGGTTGGGGTGTCGGCGATCATCTGCAGGTTGACGTTCTGCGAGCGATCAGAGGAGTCGGTGGCGACGTGAGCCGCTTCAGACTGGACTTCGATAGAGGTTGCCACGTCACCGACGGTGAGCTTGATGGTGTGCAAGTCAACACGTTCCTGAGAGGAGATGCTGACAGTCGCCTGCTGGTAGCTCTTGAAGCCGGCCTGGGAGATCTTCAGGGTGTAGGTTCCGGGAATCATGGAACCAAAGCTGAATTCACCGGTGGAATCGGTTTTATAGTCGCGAGCCTGTTTGGAAATATCGTTGGTCAGAGTGACGGACGCGCCGACAACAACTGCGCCACCCGAGTCGACCACAGTTCCGGAAACGGAACCCGTGACGGTTTGTGAGTACGCCGCTGGCGCCATGGCCAGCAGCAGAATGGAGAGATAATTAGCGATTTTCATTAACTTCATGGTTCAACGGACCCCCTGAGACTCCGTGTGTTTATTTCAACCGATTTCCCGTCGCCCACGCGACGGACCAAAGCAGCATGGCCGAGAGACAGTTCGACCAAACCTTTTAACGTTTCAATCCATACCGGTATACCATTTTTTTGCGTCCGAGTGAATCCCTGTGTAAAGTATTTTTTTTACTTGTCCGGCCCCGGCAGGTAAACTTTGATACATGAATCGACGCCGTTTGCTGGCTATAACTGTTGTCCTTACCTCTTTGCCCCTCATCGCCCAGCGCGGCACCAACTGGACCACCTGGGGTGGTGACCCCCAGCGAACGGGCTGGCAACGGAATGAAACGAAGCTCACGCCGAGCGGCCTCAAAACCGTCCAGCTCCTGTGGAAGATCAAGCTGGAAAACCAGCCAAAAGCCCTCCACTCTCTCCACGAACCGCTGATTCTTGGCAATGCCATCACTCCGCATGGCTTCAAAGAGCTCGCCATTGTGGCGGGGAGTGATGACAATATTTATGCGCTCGATGCCGACCTGGGGCGCATCGTCTGGAAAAGGCACTTTCAGGTCCCACCGCCCGCTGGCGGTGAAAACGGGGGCAGAGGTTCGCACTGGCTTTGCCCGGGAGGGTTGACGGCTACGCCCGTCATCGCGCCTCCGGCGGGTCGTGGCCCGGGGGTGGCAACGGGCCCGACAGTGCCGACGCTCTATACGCTCGCCAGCGACGGCATGCTGCGCCAGATCAATCTCGCTAACGGTGAAGACCTCGCCCCTCCCGTGCAAATGGTCCCGAAAGGCAACGGCAAGCCGTACTCTCTGAATCTGGTGGATGGCGTCCTTTATACAGCCACCGGACAGGGTTGCGGTGCGGTCCCGAACGGCATCTACGCCATCAATCTGGCTGACCCGACAAAGGCCGTGACGAAGTTCGAAACGGGTTCCGGAGGTATTTGGGGACTGGCCGGAACTGCGATGTCCACCGACAAAGCCACCCTCTATGTGGAAACCGGGGACGGAACCTCAGACCCGGCCTCCAACCGCTATGCCAATTCGTTCGTCGCGCTGTCCGCGAAAGACTTGAAACTGAAGGACTGGTACACGCCAACAAACTGGGAATGGATCTACAAGCGCGATCTGGACATGAATGTCACCCCGGTGGTCTTCCCTTTCAAAGGCCGTGATCTGATCGCAGGCTCGGGCAAGGAAGGACGTATCTACCTTCTGGATTCGAAATCGCTCGGCGGCGATGATCATGAAACTCCTCTCTTCCGCTCGCCGCTGATCGCCAATGAAGATGTCGATTTTCAGTCGAAGGGCGTCTGGGGTGCGCTGTCCACCTGGGAAGATGCCGGAACCCGCTGGCTGCTCGCTCCCGTCTGGGGTCCGCGGCATCCCGACTATAAGTACCCGGTGTCAAATGGAGCGAATCCGCAGGGCTCCATCGCGGCCTTCAAGGTGGAAGAGCAGAACGGCAAGACGACGCTGGTGCCCGCCTGGGAGTCGCGCGATATGCTCTCCCCCGCCCCGGTCGCCATTGCCAACGGAATTGTATGGGCTCTGGCGTCTGGTGAATTCACCCAGCAGGCCTACCTCAACGGCTCGGCTGGTCTCTATTCCGCCGAAGAACGCGCCAAGGCTTCTTCGAAGGCGATCCTCTACGCGCTGGACGCGCGGACCGGCAAGGAACTGTGGAACAGTGGAGATGCCATGTCGTCATTCACCCACTACTATGGCCTGACCATCGCGAATGGCCGCGTCTACATCGGGACCTTTGACGGCACGTTCTACTGTTTCGGCGTGCCCATGGAACACTAGACCTTCCTGACGCGACTCCCGCTCCACGCCAAACCTGCGGAATACGCAGCCCAGGCGGATGCCGTCCTCGCTGGTGTTCTCGCACGCGATCCCGAGGTGATGGCGCTGATCTCGTCCAGCCACCCGCACTTCTTCAGCGATGAGATTCCAGGGCTCGCGAAGGATGCCCCGTTGCCCTTCGCGTGTGATCTGGCGGCGGCTCAACTTGCTATCGCCCGCTGGTACTGCTTCCAGACCTGGCAGAATCTGTTGGAATGGGCCGCTGCTGCCTCGGACCCGACATCCCTCGTCGCTCTTTTCGAAACTGCGGCGGAAGCGGTGATCGATGGCGATGGCCTCCGGCAACTCCTGCAATGCCAGCCTGCCCTCGTCCATGGGCGATCCATTCGCGTGGAACCTCATGACCCGCCTGTCCACGCATGTACCCTCCTCCACTACCTGGGAGCGAATGGCTTTGAAGGCTATCGGCAGCGCACGCCACAAAATGCGGTCGGGATCATGAAAATGTTGCTGGATGCCGGGGCGGAGCCGGATGCGCTCGCGTATCTCTATAGCGGCGAATGCACTACCCTGAGCATGCTGATATCCAGTGCCCACCCGGCTGAAGCAGGCCTCCAAATTCCGCTTGTGGAACTTCTGCTCGACTACGGAGCGTCGCCCGACGGTGCAGGTACCGGCAAATGGGTTTCACCGGTGATGACCGCCCTGGGCTGGGCCAACTACTTCGGCAAGACAGAAGTTGCTGACTACCTGCGGTCGCCTGATAAGCTACCCCCGAATGCGTAAGCTCATCTTGTTCGCGGCTCTGCTGGTCACCAGTCTGCAAACCGCTGCTGCCCTCGATAAAAACGACGTCGAATACTCCCGTCCGAATGGCAAACCCCTGCTGCTCGATATCCACACGCCTGAGGGACCAGGCCCATTCCCCGCTGCCATCGTCGTCCATGGCGGTGGCTTCGATCAGGGCACAAAACGGAGCTACGTCCCACCCCTGCTGGAGGTCCTCACCAAAGCGAATTACGCCTGGTTCTCCATCGACTACCGCCTCGCTCCGGAAGCCCATTTTCCGCAGCCCGTCGAAGACGTCAACAACGCTGTCCGCTGGGTGAAGGAGCATGCCGCTGAGTACCACATCAACCCCGCGAAGCTGGCGCTCATCGGAGAATCAGCCGGGGCTTACCTGACCACCTACGCGGTAACGCACGACACTCCGGATACGCATGTCCCGGCGAGCGTCCACTTTTATGCACCCTCGAACTATCGCCTGCTGGCGGAACTTCGCCGCGACCATCCCGAGCGTTTCGAAATGACTTCCGCAAACCGCCACCTTGCCAACGGCGGCGGCATTCGCTTTTTCCAGGTGCAACAACTGGACGCGGCAGGCATCGCCACCCTGAACAAGGTTTCGCCCATCACCTCCGTGCACAAGGGCATGGCCCCGATGCTGTTGATTCATGGCACGCTGGACGATCAGGTGGCATACGAACTCTCCCCCGCTCTGTGCAGTGCCATGACGAAGCTCGGCAACAAATGCGACCTGATCACCATTGAGGGCGGCAAGCACGGCATGGGCGGCTGGGATAAAGCGCCGGAAATGCAGCACTGGAAGCAGGAGCTTCCTGCGTGGCTGAACAAGACACTTCGTTAACGCGCGACCACTGCCCCGCGGTACATCTTCATCCCGCAACTGAATGAGAGTTCGGCGGTCTTCAGGGCGGGCAGATCCACCACGGTTGTGGTTCCGGCGGGCAGGTCCTTCTTCAGGGAAAGTTCCGGGAAGACCACGCTGCTGGCGCAATTCTCAGCATCCCGGCGTTCAAAGGCGAGGCGGAACAGCTTCCCTGCCGGCACCGCAATCCGGGCCGGTGAGAATCCCGCCCTCGTTACTTCAACCCGGATGGCATCAGCGGTCGGAGTCAGGGGTCTGGCCGACCGGCCCTTCTGCACCTGAAACGTGAACGGAATCGCGATCACTTTGCCACCCCGCTGGAACTGAACCCAGAGGCGATGGAGGCCGGGCGAGTCGAAGCCGGTGATAGTAGTGACAG
The DNA here is from genome assembly GCA_010084195.1 of Terriglobia bacterium. Taxonomy (GTDB): domain Bacteria; phylum Acidobacteriota; class Terriglobia; order Bryobacterales; family Bryobacteraceae; genus BOG-234. Next base: position 19,147 of record RGPS01000048.1, on the reverse strand, counting down.
ACGAGGGACTGGGACCTGGAACCACGTGCGAGTGCTTCCACGGGTCCTCCGCGACTGGTGTGGCAGCGTCATCAAGCGGATGCGCATGGATGAACCGCCGCCCATCCCCCGACACGATCATGACGTGTGCCCACGCCCCCAGGTAGGGTTCCAGATCCGTTACCGGGGCCCCGGACTCTTCGTCTGCCACTTCAAAGCGGAATGACAGATCCTGACCGCTTCGGATCGCGGCTGGCGGTATCATCCGAACCTGAAGGCCTTCGCCCGATTTCGTCAGTTGAGTATCCGGGACCAGCGCTTCGGGCTTCCGCTCCGGCCCCCGAAGGTTCAGCAGAAAGCGGGAGATGGACTGGGCCTGACCGGGCATGGTGTAGTCGGCATAGAGCCAGTATTGGCCACCGTGGGCAAAGCGGTGAGCCACCGCAAACGTATCGTCGGGCTGGAGTTCGGGATGGATGTGAGCAAACTCCCGCAGGTCCTTCGAAACCACCAGGAGGTGGATCGGCTTCTCGTGAACCCTTTCCGGAAAACGCACGCGCTTACCCTGTGAGTTCGTGATGGCGAAGGTCAGTTGCTCCGGCTGGCCGGCTGAGGGAGAGGGCGATGTCCAGAGAGTGATTGGCCCTTGAATCGTGGCGCTCTGACCCTGGGAGGGGGGCTCCCGCCGGACCTCACCATAGTAGTGGCCACCCACCAGATACGGATATGCCATCCGACCGGCGGCGTCCGTGGCCAGGAAGTAAGCGTACGTGCCCTGTGGATACTCCGGCGTTTTGCCCAATCGGCCGTTGTGCTCATCCAGATCTCCCGCCCCGGGCACGAATTCGTAATCCTCAACAAACGTTCCTGCTGGATAGAGAGCGCTCACCGGAGGCCCTTCCTGGGACGGCCCCAAACTGGTCCCGTCCGGCAGAACATCACGCTTGACCAGGGGTCGCAAACGGTGGCCGGATCGAAAACGGCGGAGCCCCCCGGCCGCATCAAAGCCCCACGGGCCATAAATGGGAAAGCCGTCAAGGGCATACCCGATCAGCGGCGAATGCCGCCCGTTGCCAGCCAGCAGGGATTGCACCAGAGGGCTTATGGAAGCCCCGGCAACGGCATCCTGATGCCAGAGGTTTTGGTCACGCCACGACACTGCGGAGGCCACGTTGTACAAAGGGACACCATTCACGAAGGCCCCCACCACACCGTAAGGCGTCGCGACAGACGATCCGGCAGCCTTCGTGGGCACAAGCGGAAATTCGAACCCAAATTTCCGCACGCCGACTGCGGGCTTGATCGCGTTCACATCGAGTGGCGACAGCGGCTGGAGAGCCAGACCAGCCGATTCCACGAGCACCGCTTTCTCGCCGAGGGTGACCGAATGCACTTCCGGCAGAACAGCACGCAAGGCCGGATTCCGGATGGCCGCTGCCTGGGAATTTACGCGCCAAACCCGGGTCACCGGGTTGACGTCCTCCGCATGAGCACCGATCGCGAGGATTAGAGCGAGACTGAGTGTTCGCATCGAAATCGCTCCCGGCGACGTACTTCTCGTCGCCACACCAGAAACGCCAGTGCAGCCAGTACGACCAGCGGTGCGGCCAGGAGTATGAGAATCCCGGAGTTGAAAACCGCAGACCGCCCGCCTTGCTGGGCCGCCGCCGTCCGGGAACACATGACGCATTGTGCAATCAGAGCGCTGAGCATGCTAAAACCCCGCCAGGTCGCCGTTCGACAAGTAGAGCGTTATCCAAAGAATAATCCACCAGAAGTTGAGGAAGTGCGAGTAAAGAGCGGCAGCAAACAGGTCGCGCTTCGCCACGTCCACTGCCCCCCAGGCAAACCAACCCACACAGCCGGTGGCGGCGATCCAGTGAGTCCCTGCCAGCATAAGGAAGGTTCCGCCAAACGGCGTATCGAACCCGAGTCTCTCCAGCCAGATGAGACGGACCCACTCCACAATTTCGAGAAACAGAAAAACGAACCAGCTTGAGATGGCCACCGCGATCCAGCGGACCGCCGGCTCCCGGTCTTCCTTATGCGCCTGGCTGGCACCTATGCCGAACGTGATACTGGCGCACAGCCCGAACATCACCAGACTGGTCGACATGAGCAGCGAGGGAAAATGGAACGCCACCGGCCAGACCGTTGCGACCGATCGCTGGTAGAACATCACGCCCAGCAGGGCTGCGAAAAAGGCGAAATTCGCCACGATGACGATCGCCGTGACACGGCACGTGCGGGTAGCGAAATAGGGCGCGATGTACCGATTCATGCCCAGAACACAAACAGAGCCAGGATGCCCAGCCACATCAGATCCAGAAAATGCCAGAACAGGGTGCTGGCTGAAACCCACGTCCGGCCTCTGGTTCCAAGTTCGTACTTCAGCGCCAGAAACTCGACGTAGTAAACCGCGAGGAGCGCACCCACCACGTGGGCCGCGTGCGCCCACGTCATCACGTAGAAAAAGGCGCTGGAAGGATTGCCAGCCAGATAGAAGCCACCCACCGCCAGCTGTTCCCAGGCGACGAACTGGCCCACCAGAAACAGCGTCCCAAACACAGTACCCGCCGTCCATAAAGGATTAAAGTAGCGGCGCTTATTCTTCCGCAGCATCCGACGTGCCAGATCCAGCAGGATGCTGGAGAGGATCAGGGCTACCGTGTTGTACCAGAGAATCTTCGGCAGCGGCAGCTTGTGCCAGTCATGGCTCAGCCCGCGTCGGATCACCATCGCAGAAAGTAAAGCCCCGAACGTCATCACGCTGGCGCACATCACAACCACCATGGCAGTCATGGAAGCTGCGCGGGTACTGCCGTCATTCGGAGAACCGCGACCGCTGTCGCCGTCCCCGCGGCCGCCGAAAGGCAGTTCGGGATCTATCGGGGGAGTGCCGCCGATATTGGACTGCGTCAGGGAGGGCATGTTTTCAGTACGCCTCTCCATTATCGGGGTTGGTACCCCACGGATTTTCCGGAGCGGCAGAACCACGCCACAGTGTCCAGACCAGGTTGAACAGGAAAATCACCTGTACGGCAGCCAGGGCGAAGGCCGCGTGCGTGATGCCTTTCTGCAAGGGGATGATGGGGGCGAGGAAATCGAAGCTGGTGAAATCGGCGTAACGCCGGGGATTGCCGGCAAACCCGGCGAAGTGCATCGGCAGGAAAGTCGCGTAGGAAAGGATGAAGGTCAGGTAGAAATGGACCTTGCCCAGGGTCTCGTTCAGCATCTTGCCGAAGAGCAGCGGGAACCAGTAGAACGTGCCGGCGAAGATGCCGAAGAGTGCCGCCACGCCCATGATGATGTGGAAGTGGGCAACCACAAAATAGGTGTCGTGGAAGTAGGCATCGAGGTTGGGCTGCCCCAGAAAGAGCCCGGATAAGCCGCCGGTAACGAAGATCGAGACAAAGCCGAGGGCGAACAGCATTGGGGTCGTCAGCCGAAGATTGCCCCGTGCCAGCCACAACGTCGCCAGCCAGTTGAAAGTCTTGACGGCGGAAGGCACTCCAATAGCCATGGTCAGCACCGAAAAAGCGATCGCCGACCAGGGATTGAGGCCACTGGTAAACATGTGGTGGCCCCAGACGAGAAGCCCGAGAAGGGCGATGGACATGGTGGCGAAAATCATGGCACGACGCCCAAAAATCCGCCTCCCGGAGAATGCGGAAAGCACAGTGGAGACAATGCCCATGCCCGGCAGGATCGCGATATAGACCTCGGGGTGGCCAAAGAACCAGAACAGATGTTGCCAGAGCAGCGGCGAGCCGCCCGTGTGGGGACTCTTGTAATCGGCGATCAACAGGCCGGTGGGGATGAAGAAGCTGGTCCCTGCGAGGCGATCCAGCAGGATCAGCAGGCCTGCGGCCAGCAGAACGGGGAACGACAACAGGCTGAGGATCGCGGTAATGAACCAGTTCCAGGCCGCCAGAGGCATTTGCATCAGCGGCATGTCGGGCGAGCGGACGTCGATCACGGTAGCGATCACGTTAATGGAGCTGAGCAACGCGCCGATGCAGAAAACGGCAATGGAAAAGAACCACAATGTCTGGCCAAGACCTTCGCCAGGGCCGGTTATGGCCCCCAGTGCGCTCAGCGGAGGATAGGCCGTCCAACCCGATAACGGCCCGCCATCTTCCGTCAGAACCGAACCCACCAGCAGAAAAAACGAAGCCAATGACACCCAGAATGAGAGCAGGTTGAGCCGTGGGAACGCCATATGGGTGGCCCCCAGTTGCCTGGGGAGCATCAGATTCCCAAAGGCGTTGACTGGTGCCAGGGTCAGCACGAAAAACACCATGACGGTGCCGTGCAGTGTCAGCAGAGAGAGATAAAGTTCCGGCGTCATGACGCCGCCCTGGGCACGCGTAGGCCACAGGAACTGAAATAGTTTCACCGAGGTTGACGGGTACACCAGGTGGAACCGCATCACCAGGGAAAGGAGGACGCCCAGCAGCACGGAACCCAGCGAGAGCCAGAAGTAGAGGCGGGCAACGGTGCGGTGGTGGCTGAGGTTCACTCGATCTCCTGAAGCAAACCACGGGCCTTCACCATAAGCCTGCCACCAAACTCTGCGGGGTAGCGGCGCAGGTTGCCCGTCACCAGAAACGCAGGGTGGCACCTGTCGTGGCGCGCAATTGTTCGATGGTCGGTCAGGGAAGGTTTCATGCAGGCTCCTGCAGCAGACCGCTCGCCGCAGCGAAGCCACGGGCATTCACCATACGCGTGCAACCAAACTCTGCGGGGTAGTGTCGCAGGTTGCCCGTCACCAGAAACGCCGCTTCAGCCGCTGCCGCACATTCCAGAAACCTGTTGTCGTCTTCATCCAAAGCTGCGCTGGCCACGATTTCCGCCGTGGTGCGCTGCACCCTCGTACGTAAGCCATCCAGCATTCGCTGCGAGGCATCCAGAACCCCGGCAAACTTCGGGCGTGCCAGTACTTCTTCATACTCCGCCCACACCGGATCGGTCACCCAGGCCTCCACGTCGCCCGCAAGCACAGCCTTCACCACTGCCGCCTCCAAACCTCCCGGTTTCAGGGAGGCCGAAATCAGCACATTAGTATCCAGCACGACGCGCACGAAATTTGAGTTTGCCACAATCGAAGCTGCGGACCAGATAAGGAGAACAGTGAAGGACGAACTTGGAAACAGAATGAAGGCCGACTACGAGGACGCCCTGCGGCTTTATGTGCCGCGACGGACCCATGTCGTCCTTCGTCTCGACGGCCGTGGCTTCCACACCTTTACTGCGAAGCTGGAGCGCCCTTATTGCCGTCGCCTGGCCGATGCCCTAGACGAAGCCGCGCTGAAACTCTGCCAGGAGATGATTGGCTGCCGCTTCGCCTACGGCCAGAGCGACGAGTATTCCTTCGTACTTTCTGACATGGAACCGGCCACCGCCCCCCTCTGGTTCGAGGGGAACATCCAGAAGATCGTCTCGGTCTCAGCAAGCCTCTTCACCGGCTTTTTCAACAAGGCCTTCGCCAGTGACCAACCCGGCGTCTTCGATTCGCGACTGTTGGTGATTGGGCAGCGAACTGAAGTGGAGAAGTATCTGCTCTGGAGACAGCTCGACGCCTCTGCCAACAGCCTGAATATGCTGGCTTCAGCCCACTTCAGTCACGAAGAACTGGATGGCCGTTCAACTTCTGAGAAACACGACCTCCTGCACGGTAAGGGCATCAACTGGGCGAAAGAGCCAGCGGATTTCAAGCGTGGCCGCGCGGTGATTCGGGAAGGACGCAAGGGCTGGCGCGTAGACCGGGACATTCCGGTTTTCAACCGCGTCCCGGAGTACCTGGAAACTGCCCTCTCGGTCAGGTAATCAGACCGTTCCGCAGCGCGAAGCGTACAATATCGCCGGTATTGTGGAGGTTGAGTTTCTCCATGATCTTGCCCCTGTGTGCCTCCACCGTATAGACACTCAAATTGAACAGATTGGCAATTTCTTTGTTGGTGAGGCCTTCGGCAATCTTCCCCAACACTTCGCGCTCCCTCGAACTCAAAAGGTCCACCGGATTGGTGGCGTGCCGACGGTAATCCGTCAGCATAATATCAGCGACCAGGGGACTGATGTAGGCTTCCCCCCGGGCCACGGCCCGCACGGCCTGGAGGAAAGCTTCGTCGTCAGCGTCCTTGACCAGATAGCCACGCGCTCCGGCCCGCAGCATCTCCCGAACGTATACGCCATCGCGGTGCATGCTGAGCGCCAGAATCTTCGTTTTCGGGGAGATTTCGCCAATCTGCCGCGCCGCATCCATGCCATTACACTCGGGCATCGAGACGTCCAGGATGATCACATCGGGCCGCAACTCACGGACGAGGTCCACTGCCTCGCGACCGTTCTGCGCCTCGCCGACAACTTCCAGATCGGGCTCCCGCGACAAAATCAGACAGAAGCCACGCCGAACCATGGCATGGTCGTCAGCTAATACGATTCTGGTTTTCAATCGAGGCACCATTTTGCAAGTCGGGCAGACCGGCCCGGACACAGACGCGCAAACCGCCCTCGGGTCGATTCCATACATCCAATTCCGCGTCGATTTGCCGGGCACGCGCCCGCATCCCAACTATACCGAAACCGGGGCTGCCAGGGGCTTCATTCGATAGCCCTTTCCCATTGTCTTCAACGGTCAGAACCACTTGCTGTTTCTGCGCTTCCAGCCGAATTGTAACGGCGGATGCCCCCGAGTGCCGAGCCATGTTCGTCAGGGCCTCCTGCGCAATCCGGAACAGGTGGGTTTCCGTATCTTCCGGCAGGCGGCGATTCAGATTCGCTTCGCAGTGAATGGGAATTTGAGTTCGCTGGCCGAAACGTTCCGCAAGCCAGCGCAGGCCGGCTTCCAGTCCGAGATCATCGAGTATCACGGGCCGCAACAGCTGGGATAGTTCCCGAACATCGCGCATGGCTTCGTCCAGAACCTCCATCATCTGGGGCTTCGTGGTGGCAATATCGTCCGCCCCGATGCGCCGGAGCATGGTCTTCAGAACAGTCAGAGTCTGGCCCAACTCATCGTGCATTTCGTGAGAGAACCGACGACTGATGCGCTCGTGTCCGTCTACCAAATGCCATGAAACCCGATCCAGTTCCCGCGATTGCCATTCCAGGCGCAAAAACGCGCGATTCGTCGTCCAGATCGTGAACACCGAGATTCCCAGCGCAACCAGAAAGCAGGCTCCCAGAAGCCACTCCAGATTACTTAGCAGTTGAGCCGACTCGCTCTCAATCTTCGCTTCCAGAACCGCCGCACGATCCGAACTGAGCAGATGTTCCCGAACCAGATCCTGCGCATTGTCCTGAATGGAAACTGACTCGCGATAACCAAAGAATGCCGCTACAAGAACCAGCAGCACCACCAGGGCAAACCCCAGGGAGATAACGCGAACCAGTGTTCGGTGAGAGACCGGCCCCGTCAGGGCAGTCCCCACCGCTACGGAGCCATCAACCTTTGCGTCGTTTCTGAAATCTGTTGCCAAAGCGTTCACTTCGTTTGTACCGCGCCAGCCCCCGTATCCGCAGCGGCGGCGTCCAGCAGGAACAAACTCCGGGCGTAGTTGACCCTGGCATCGTTGTAACTTTGGACCGCCTCGTTGAAGGCCCTCTGCGCGTCGAGGAACTCGATAAGACTGGCCTCACCGCGTCGATAGGAATACTCGGTTGTGTCGCGAACCTCTCTGGCGCGTGGCAGCATATTGCGCTCGATGTCCTCGAGCAACGACTTTGCCACCGAGTAGCGCTGCCAGGCATCCGCCACTTCCGCAGTGATCTTCATTTCCAGGGACCGCGTTACCAGGGAAGCTTGTTCCACTTCGCGCTGAGCCCGCAGAATCTCACCCTGATTGCGATTAAAGAACGGCAGGGGAGTACTGAATGTGAACCCCAATGAATTGCCTTTGCCGCCGGCCGCCTGCTGGTGAACATACTCCGTTCCAACCGTGTAGTCCATCTTGCCCTGTGCCTGCTCCAGACGAACGCCCGCTCGCCCGCGTTCAATCGCCTGCTTCGCCGCTAACAGATCAGGACGCTGTAGCCTCGCTCGTTCGGCGATCGCCAGTTGGTTTCCGGGCGCGGCATCGCTGCGCAGATCGCCCGCCGCGTCGAAATCGTCCATGGGCGACGTTCTGCCGAGCACTAACTGCAAACGACTGCGGGCCTGGCGGACCGCCAGTTCTGCCTGGCGCACTGTGGTCTGGATCTGCAGAGCGGCCACCTGAGAGCGTTTCAGTTCCACGGCTGCAAGATCACCGCTGGCCACCCGGTTCGCGTTGATGGCTGCGAGGGAGCTAATTGTCCGGTAATTGTCCTGCGCCAGTTTCAGGACTTCTTTTGAAGCCTGCAGATCCACGAAGGCGTTATCGACGTCCAGAATGAGCCGACGCATGGAATCCCGAAACGCCAGTTCGGCAAATGATTTCTGTGCAAGGGCGACTTCCATCCGCGCTTCACGCTTCCTGCCCCGCTCGAGCAGGAAGTCGGTGTGAGCAAACACTTCGTTGGGCCCGGCACTGTTCGCGGCTGTATAGCCGGTCCCGAGCAAGTCCAGATGATTCCCCGACACCGTCAGGACGGGGTTGGGGCGGAGAGAGGCCGTAATCTGTCTTGCCTCCGCTGTGGAGATATTGAACTTCTCAGCGGCAAGATCCAGATTGTTGGCCAGCGCTTCGCGAACCGCTTCTTCGAGAGTGATGACCTTGCCAGGTGGCTGGGCAAACGCCGCCAGGCACCCCAGGGCCAGTGTGAAAAGAACCCGCCTCATGCTTGTGGTACCCCCGCAGGAACCTTGCGGTTCGCAATCAGATAGAGAGTCGGCAGGACGATGAGAGTGAGGGCTGTTGCCGAGACCAGGCCGCCAATGATTACGGTCGCCAGGGGCCGCTGTACCTCCGAGCCGATGCCGTGTGAAAGGGCCATGGGCAGCAGGCCTAACATCGCCAGCAATGACGTCATCAGCACCGTCCGCAATCTGGTTTGTGAACCTTCCAGAACCGAATCCAGGGCCGATTTCCCTTCACGCCGCAGTTCGTCATAGTAACTGACCATCACGACCCCGTTCAGGACCGCCTGGCCGAACAGGGCGATAAACCCGATCGCCGCCGAAACACTCAGGTGAATGCCGGTGAACAGCAAAGCGAAGATCCCTCCGATGAGCGCGAAGGGCACGTTCAGCAGAATCAGAGAGGCACTCCGCACGGAGTTAAACGCCTGGAACAGGAGGACAAAGATCAGCAGCACGCTGATGGGAATAATCAAGAGCAGGCGCTTCATCGCGCGCTCCTGATTTTCGAATTCCCCGCCCCATTTGACTGAGTACCCCGGCGGTAGTTTCAGGTTGGCCGAAACAATATCCCGCATCTCGGACACTACGCTGCCCATGTCTCTGTCCCTGATGAAGATGCCGATAGCGGCAGTACTGCGGCCACCTTCACGACTGATATTCATCACTCCCTCGCGCTCCGTGATCTTCGCCACCTGATCCAGCGGCACCTGTGACCCGCCGGGTGCGTTCAGCATCAGGTTACGGAGATTCGAGAGATTCTGACGTTGTTTTTCTTCCATCCGAACCACGACGGCGAAGCGCTTTTCGCCCTCCCAGATCTCGGTTGCCACATGTCCGCCAAACGCGGTTTCGAGGACATCTTCGATGTCGGAAACGTTCAGACCGTACCGCGCCGCACGTTCCCGGTCTACCTCAACCTGCAATTGGGGAGTGCGCCCGGCGCGATCCACAAACGCCCGGGCCACACCCTTTACGGGCCGGATCATCTTCAGAAGATCGTCGATCTTACTCTTGAGGAGATTGGAATCTTCGCCGAAAATTTTGACCACAATCTGGCCGTCAATCTGGGAGATGGATTCCAGAACATTGTCGCGGATAGGCTGCGAGAACGAGGGCTGGATACCCGGCATCTCGTCAAGCAGCTTTTCCATCTTCGCGATCAGTTGTTCCTTCGTAACGTTCGGCGGCCACTGCGGCTGAGGCTTCAGATCCACGAGTATTTCCACCATGTTGATGGGCTTCGGATCCGTCCCGTCATCCGGGCGTCCGGCTTGCGAAACCACTCTCGATACCTCAGGAATACTGAGTAATGCCATTCGTGCTTTGTGGACCGAAGAATTCACCTCCCCAATCGAGACCCCGACCGGCAACGTGAAATTGACCCAGATGCTTCCTTCGTTGAGTTCCGGCAGGAATTCGCTCCCCAGCTTCGGCACCGCCAGAATACTCGCCACCAGCGCAGTTCCGGCAAACGCAAGCACCAGAACAGGATGCCCGAGGGCGATCCGCAGCGTCGGCTTGTACACCCACTGTGCCAGTCGCACAATCGGGCTTTCTTTCTCCGACATACCGCGCTTCAGCATGAAGGTGCAGAGCAGCGGAATCAGCGTGAGGGAAAACAACAGCGAACCGATGAGGGCGGAGGTGATGGTGTACGCCATCGGCGCAAAGATTCGGCCCTCATGGCGCTGCAAGGTAAAGATTGGAATATGCGCGATGATGATGATCAGCATGGAGAAAAACGTTGGCCGACCAACCTGAAACGCCGCCTCCGCCACCAGTTCGCGGAACGAGATGTTCTCGTCACGGGAGTGGGACACTCGGCGGAAGATGTTCTCCACCACGATCACCGCGCCATCCACGATAATGCCGAAATCCATCGCTCCCAGTGACAACAGATTTGCTGGTATCCCCTTCAGCTTTAACCCCAGGAACGTAGCGAGAAGAGCAAGAGGAATCATCACCACGACAATGGCGGCGGAGCGCAGGTTTCCGAGGAAAAGGTAGAGCACGAGGGCCACCAGAATGGCACCCTCCCCCAGATTCTTAAAGACAGTAGAAAGAGTAGTGTCGATCAGCCACGCGCGGTCATAGTAGGGCACAATCTCCACGCCCTTGGGCAGGACGCTGTCATTCAACTCCTTCATCTTCGCCTTGACACCTTCAAGGACTACGGAGGGATTTTCACCCTTGCGCATGATGATGGTGCCCGTGACGATATCGTCTTTCGCGTTCATGCCGACCAGGCCCTGGCGCTGCTGGTAACTGGTGGTCACATCTGCGATGTCCTTCACCAGCACAGGTACCCCGGCGTGGGCGTCCACCACGATATTGCGAATGTCCTCCGTGGTCTGCAGTAACCCGACGCCGCGAATAATCACCTGCTGCTCACCCTGCTCCACATACCCGCCACCTGTATTGAGATTGCTGTGTTCAATGGCCTGGGAGAGCTTCTGCAGGAGGATGCCGTGCGACTTCATCTTCGTGAAGTCTGGTGCCACCTGATACTGCTTGATGTACCCGCCGCGACTGACAATATCGGCCACGCCCGGGACCAGTTTCAACGCGCGGGTTACGGTCCAGTCCTGAATACTGCGGAGTTCGGTTGCGTCGTATTTATCGGACTTCAGGAAAGTTCGGTAGATTTCTCCAATTGGACTCGAAAGAGGCACAATCTCGGGCTTGATGTCGTTGGGTAAGTCTGCTGTCTGCAATCGCTCCAGAACCTGCTGGCGGGCGAAGTAGCTATCCACTTCATCATCAAAAGTGATGTAAGTGGAAGACAAACCGAATTGCGTATGGGAGAACAGACGCACGGAGTGCGGAATGCCACTGAGAGCAATTTCCAGAGGAATCGTAACTTGTTTTTCAACTTCTTCAGAGGCATGTCCGGGGAACAAAGTCACAATGGTGACCTGTGTATCGGTCACGTCCGGAAACGCTTCGATGGGCAGGGTTTTGAAGGCAGCTACACCTGCCGCGATGAACAGAATCAGCATCAGGCCGATAAACAATGGCTGATGCGTGGCGAAAAAGATCAATCGGCGAAGCATCTGGTCAGAGCCCCGCTTTCAGGTAGATGGCGCCGGCGGTAACCACGCGCTGGCCCGCTGTCAGGCCCTTGCGGATGGGGAAACCGGCGTTGTGTTTTGGCCCTGTTTCCACGGCGGTCGCGAGGAACCTGCCCGGCCCGGTCTCCACAAACACGCTCTCTTTGCCATCGATTCGGACAAGTGCTCCTTCCGGCACCCACAGGGCGGGAGCAACCGCGTCCGCGTATAACATCCGTCCGAACATTTCCGGTCGCAGCCGACCTTTGGGGTTATCGAGTTCGGAAGTCACCTCGATGGTTCGCGTGTCTTTGTCTTCGGTATCCGCAATGCGCGTCACTTTTCCGCGAAACACCTCCCCGGGATAGGCCAACAGTTCGAGATCGGCCGACCCGCCAACCCTGCAATAGCGGATCATGCTTTCCGGAACTTCCGATGACACCCAGACCCGGCTCAGGTCCGCTATCGTAAGCAGTGACTGATTCACTTCATTGTGAACTTCACCGTCGACGGCATTGATCTCCAGGACCTTCCCGGAGAGCGGCGCGACTACCGTAGCGGTCTGCTGGAACTGGCCGGGCTTTAACCCCAGCAACTGCAAACGACGCCGGGTCTGTTCCCGGGCGCTCTGCGACTGGTCCAGCAGGGACTTCGACATTTTCACGGCCGTCTCTGCTGTCAGGACCTCTTTCTTCGCGACTGCCTCGTGCGCCAGCAGATCACTGAGGCGCGACAGATCTGCTTCTGCCTTAGCGACGCCAATCTCGGCCTGCTTCACGCCGGATTCGGCCGTCAGAAACGCAGATTCGGCCTCGGCCAACGCCGGGCTCTCGACCGTTACTACGGGTTGTCCCTGCACGACCGAGTCCCCCAGTTTTACAAGAACCTTCAGGATTCGCCCGGGCACCTGCAGCATGACGTGACCGACCCGATTGGGATTTAACCCCACCCTCGCCGGGGCCGCTACTTCGTCGCCCGGCACGGGAATGGTCTTCAGGGCTTCAATCGTCATCTGCTTCAGTTCCGGCGCATCAGCCCCGAGCAACACAACGCCAGTGGGCAAGGTGCTGGCCGGGGCGGCAGTGGCCGTGACTTCAGGTTTGGCCGCCTCCTTGCCACAGGAAGTGAAAAGCATGGCCAGACCGAGGCTGGAAACGAGGAAGTATCTACCGGGACTCAGGGAACCGCAGAGGTGCATGTTCCAACCTTGGCGCGATTTGTGCAAGATCGGTATAGCCTCTCGGGGGGAGAAATTCTCCCCTGGAGGCCGATGTTTGTGCGTACTAACTGATCCGCAGCACAGCCTTGCCGGAGACTTTTCGCTCCGCCAGCGCCTTCATGGCTTCTGGCAACTGTTCGAGCGTCCAGTCTGAGGTCACTTCCGGACGAATTTTCCCGGCATTCCAGAGTTCTTCCAGCGCGGCCTGGGTTGCTGCCGGGTAGGCCGGGTGAGCCTTCACGTGCCCGCCCCAGAACGCACCCACCACCGAGATATTTTTCAGCAGAATGCGGTTGGCGGCAATCGATGGGATTCGGCCTCCGGCAAACCCGATCACCAGGAGGCGGCCATCCTGCGCGATACATTTGCTCGACAGGTCGAAAACGTCGCCGCCTACCGGATCGTAAATCACATCCGCGCCGCGACCGCCCGTCAGCGACTTCACTTCCTCTGCCCAATCCGTTGAGTTGTAGTCGATTACATGGTCCGCACCCTGACGATGCGAAAACGCGAGCTTCTCGGGCGAACCTGCAGTTGCAATCACCCGGGCACCCATCGCTTTGCCGATCTGGATGGCCGACATCCCCACGCCACTGGCCCCGGCATGCACCAGCAGCCATTCCCCGGCCACCAGCTTCGCCCGATCCTTCAACGCGAACAGCGACGTGTGATAGACAATCGGCATCGACGCCGCCTGTGCCCAGTCCATCCCCTCTGGCAGGCGAAACAGCTTCTTCGCCGAAACAACGGTCTGCTCGGCGAACCCGGCCCCATCCGCAATCGCCAGCGCCGCGTCACCGGGAGCCCAACCTTCCACACCCTCGCCCACGGCATCCACAATTCCCGCCACTTCCGCACCTGGCGTAAACGGGAACGGAGGCTTCACCTGATACTTGCCCTGGATCTGCAGAATGTCGAAGAAGTTCAGTGCCGCCGCTTTGTTGCGCAACCGCACCTCACCTTTCCCAGGCTCAGGAGCCGTGATATCGACCCAGGCCATACCCTCCGGCTCACACCATTCACTAACCTGCCAGCATCGCATTTATTCTTCTCCCTGAATTCCCGCCAGCCTTTTGGCGAAGCCCTTCTTCTCTTCGATATTCATCTGCCGGGCAATCTGGATTCGCTGTGCCTGGGGACTCCCCGCACCGTGCATCGATTCCGTCAGATAGCCGACGGCATTTCGCCCGAGCGTCATGTTCTCAATCAGCCGCAGAACCCTCCTGCGATCCTCGACATCCACACCCGCGCGGCCCTGCAGATACTTCCGCAGCAGGGGTCCGGTCTCTTCACCTGCAAAGTCCTGGGCAGACGGCATGGTCGCCACCAGACCGCCGGCTAAATCCTGCGCCAGCCGTGCCATCTCGTAGGGAAACCTTGTCACGTTGTGCTTGCAAACATTCGCCAGCAGGTCGTCCGGCTGATAGTTCCCGGCCGCAGTCTGCTTCGATTCGTGCGACGCCGCGATACCCGCGCCGAAGATCGTTTCGTTCAGATGCGTCATCTCCACCAGCTTGTCGCGAACATGCGAGACCCCGGCCACACCACTGTGATCTGCAGCCAGCGCCGCCGCACCAATCAGGACGTCACCAACACCCGTCTTACACACGTAGGAACGCCGGTGATAGCTGGTGAATCTTTCCACCAGATCGGCCGCAAACTCGGTCTCGCCATTCATGAAAATCAACTCGTCAGGCACGAAGACATCGTCGATCAGGATCATTGCTTCCTGGCCGGAAAATTCGATGTTTCCAGCATCGGCAGCACCAGGCTCCATTGCCCGCGTGTCGCACGACTGGCGACCATAGATGAAAGTCAGGCCCGGATGATCGACGGGAATCGCCGCCACTACGGCATAGTCACGATCCACCGCCCGCAGCCGCATCGTCGGCATCACCACGATCCAGTGCGAATTCAGGCAGCCGGTCTGGTGCATTTTGGCACCACGAATCACCACCCCACCCTCGCGCCGCTCCACGATACGCACAAACAGGTCCGGATCCGCCTGATCCGCAGGTCCCTTCAGCCGGTCCCCCTTGGGATCTGTCATAGCACCACCCAGCGTGTAGTTTTCGCGCTGCATTCGCCCCAGGAACTCGCGGAACCGCGCATGATAGTCGGTCCCGTGCGCCGCATCCATCGCGTGGGTTACGGTGAACAGCGAATTGATGGCATCCATGCCGACGCACCGCTGAAAGCACGTCCCGGTAAGTTGCCCCAGCTTCCGCTGCATCCGGTTTTGGGCCACCACGTCTGCCACCGACTCCGTAATATGGAGAAAGCGGTTCACCCTCTGGCCCGAAATCGCTGACCACGCGGTTGCCAGTTCCGGCTCTTCCACCGCCAGATCGTAAGTCCGCGCGACGGCGTTGATGGACGGTCGGATCACCGGATGATCCACCGGCTCAGAAACCCGTTCGCCCATGAAATACACCCGTAGCCCGCGGCCCCGCAGGCTTTCTCTGTACTCTGCCCCTGTGCGAATCAAGCCAGTGCCCTCCCGGACCATCCTAACCTGTAAGGTGCTAACTTGAGGCTGTGACCCCAGCAGGCAAAATCATTGTCGTTACGGGCGGTGCTTCAGGCATCGGTGAAGCGCTGGTACGCCGCTTCGCAAGGGACGGTGCCAAATTCATCGCGGTGGCCGATATTGACCTCGCCGGAGCAACCCGAGTAGCCGAATCAGTCGGCGCAGGGGCCTTCCACACCAACGTTGCGGACGAGGCAGACATTCAGAAGCTGGTCACCACGGTCGAAGCAGAGCATGGACCGATCGAGCTGTTCTGCTCCAATGCGGGCATCATCCTGGAAGGAGGAGCCGAAACGTCCGACGCCGCCTGGGAACGCATCTGGGATATCAACGTGAAAGCCCACATATACGCGGCCCGCGCCGTCCTCCCCGGTATGATCGCCCGCGGCTCCGGCTACCTCCTCCAGACAGTCTCAGCGGCAGGTTTGTTGTCTCAGATCGGCTCAGCACCCTATTCCGTCACCAAACACGCCGCGCTCGCGTTTGCCGAGTGGCTGGCTATCACGCATTACGACCAGGGCATCCGGGTTTCCGCGCTCTGCCCGCAGGGCGTCCGGACCAACATGCTGGACGCCGCGCAGGACGGCATGGGGGCCCTGCTGCGCGAATCCGCCATCTCCCCGGAACAGGTTGCCGATGACGTGATCGCGGGTCTCGCCGAGGAGCGTTTCCTCATCCTGCCCCACCCCGAAGTCGCCGAGTATTTCTACCGCAAGGCCACCGACTACGAACGCTGGCTGCGAGGCATGCGCCGCCTGCAAACCAAAGCCCGCGATCTGGACACCGCCTGATGGAACCCGTCTCCCATTTCTTCTACTCCGACCGCCTGAAACTGCAGCTTTGGGACTATGGCCAGGACGGTAAACCGCCCCTCATCCTGGTCCACGGCGGCATGGACCACGCCCGCAGTTGGGACCGCATCGCGCGCGCCTTCTCGGCCGATTATCACGTTTACGCCTACGATCTGCGCGGCCACGGCAACAGCGAATGGGCCCGCGGCGGCATGTACACCGTCCCCGAGCATGTTCTGGACCTGACAACGCTTGCCGCCATTGTGGGCAAAGACGAACCCCTGCGCCTGGTCGGCCACTCGCTGGGCGGCATGATTGTGCTGCACTATGCGGGCCTGTTCCCCCAGACGCTGATCCGCGCCGTCTCCCTTGAGGGCATCGGCTTTCCGCCGCAACACCGGATCCATAGCCCGGCGTCCGACCGCCTGCGCCGCTGGATAGGCGCAGTTCGTGACATGGACACGCGCACACCACGCAGCTACCCGACTCCCGAAGCCGCCGCCGCGCGCATGAGCGAAGCCAATCCCCGCCTGTCGCCCGAGGTGGCACGCCACCTGACCCTCCACGGCACTAACTGGAACAGCGACGGCACAATCTCCTGGAAGTTCGACAATTTCGTTCGCGCCATTCCGCCGCTCGGCCACGATCTGGACGACGCCTCCGAAATCTTCAGCCAAATCACCAGCCCGGTGCTTTTCTTCTGGGGCCTGAAGAGTTTCGCGCCTCTGCCGAACGAGGATCCCCGCTACCTGGCCATTCCGCAGAAGCGCCTGATCATCGCTCCCGACGCCGGCCACTGGGTCCACCACGACGAACTAGATCTGGTGGTGGACGAAACCCGCCAGTTTCTGGCCTGATTGCTGGCTGCGCCTTTGCGTTAAAGTCGCCTGCGTTAAAGTAATCTGCGTTAAAGTAGTCTGCTGATGTCACTCAGCTATCTGGCAGGCCCCTCCATCCCGCTGCTCAACACCACTATCGGCCAGCAACTGGAGGTGACTGCCAACCTGTTCCCGGATCGTCTGGCCCTGGTGTCGCGTCACCAGGCGGTGCGTTTCACCTGGGCCGAACTGCTTGCCGCTACTGGCCGCCTGGCACATGGTCTTCTGCGGCTTGGCTTGCAACCGGAGGACCGCGTTGGCGTCTGGGCCACCAGTTGCACCGAATGGATGCTGTTACATTTGGCCACCGCCAGGGCCGGAATCGTGCTCGTAAATATCAATCCGGCGAACCGTGCCCATGAGCTGGCCTTTGTGCTCCGGAAATCCGGTATGAAAGCCATCTTCCTGCGCGAACGCGACGCTCGCGTGGATTACAGCGCCGTTCTGAGCGAAGCGGTTGAGCACGGGGCCCGGAACGGGGAGACAGCGGCGCTCAAACACACCGTCCTGTTCGGCACCACCGCCTGGGATTCCCTGTGCACCTGCACGGACACTGTGCCGCTTCCAAAGCTCAGCCCGTGGGACGTCACCAATATCCAGTACACCTCCGGCACCACCGGGCTGCCCAAAGGCGTGCTGCTGACGCACCACAACATCCTGAATAACGGGTATCTCATCTCACTGCAGATGGGCTACACGGAACGCGACGTGATCTGCCTCCCCGTCCCGCTCTCCCATTGCTTCGGCTGCGTGATGGGCACCATGTGCGCTGTCACCAGCGGCGCCGCCATCGTCCTGCCGAACTGGACCTTCAACCCCCTCCTCACCCTGGAAGCCATCGCGGAAGAGCGAGCCACTTCCATCTACGGCGTCCCCACCATGTTTATCGCGGAACTGCGGCACCCGGCATTTTCACAATTTGACCTGAGCAGCCTGCGGACAGGGATTATGGCCGGAGCCCCCTGTCCCATCGAAATCATGAAACAGGTCCAGACGGACATGCACTGCCGTCAGATGTCGATCGCTTATGGGCTCACCGAGAGTTCCCCCGTGTTGACCATGCCCCATCTGGATGATGACCTGGAGCCTCGGGTTTCTACGGTCGGCACGGCGCTGCCCTGTACGGAGCTGGCCATCGCGTCACTGGAGACCGGCGAGTTACTGCCGCGCGGGATCCAGGGCGAGGTTCGGGCGCGTGGCTACGCGGTAATGAAGGGTTACGACAGGGAACCGGAAGCCACGGCGGCTGTGATTGACGCCGATGGCTGGCTGCATACGGGCGACCTGGGCGTAATGCGCGAAGACGGTTACATCAAGATTACCGGCCGCGCCAAGGACATGATTATTCGCGGCGGGGAGAATATCTATCCACGGGAGATCGAGGAGTTTCTCTACACGCATCCCCACGTGGCCGAGGTGCATGTTACGGGCCTGCCTGACGACCGGCTCGGCGAAATCGTGCTGGCCTGGATCCGCCTGAAGTCCGCCCATGAGTGTACTCAGGAAGAGATCCGCGTCTATTGCCGTGGAGAGATTGCACATTTCAAGATTCCGGAAGTGATCCGTTTCGTGGAGAGCTACCCCACCACGGTGAGCGGCAAGATCCAGAAATTCCGCATCCGCGAAATCGAAATGGAAGAGCGTGGCCTCGAAACTGTCGCCACCGCAAAAATGGCCTGAAGCACCAGGGCCGCAAACTCAACGCGGCCCCCACCTTGCTCTCGCGGCCCCTGCCGATCCGGCGTCGGGCATCGTGATCGCCCCACCGGGTTCAGCTGAGCCGTCCACAGGCGCACAAACCGACGCCGGGCATAGAGGGTAGCTTTGGAAGAAAACCCGCTATGGTCGGCGCCGTTTAGTTTTGAAGCCAGCCGAATCGCGCAAGTTGCGGAGCGATTCGGCTGGCTTCGTTCAATCA
>RGPS01000470.1 GCA_010084195.1 Terriglobia bacterium | reverse complement strand
GTTGCCGTACACATCAACGGGCAGGTTCGAGGAAGTCCACTTGGTGAACCGTCCCAACAAGCGTTGTTTGTCGCTCAACTGGTGATCGCCGCGAAGGTTGATCTGGTCGTTGTCGCCACCGGTGCTGGCATTCTTACCGAAATTGAACGCGTTCGTGTTCGGAGTGCCGGCAGTGTTCGGCCGCGCATAGATCGGAAACGCCAGGAACTTTGCTGCCACCGGGTTGATCCGGCTGGCGGGAATCGTGTTACCAGGGAACTGTGTCCGCTGGATTGTGGGATTCCCGATCGACGCGCAGGTTGGCGTCGTCGGCGTGTTGCAGGTCTGCGTGTTCGGATCATAAATCGGGATCGTCACGCCGTTGGCACCCTTCCAGTTCGTGAAGTTACCGGTAATCTGTTCCGGCAGCGGCACGGAGCGCGAGAAGAACGCACCCTGCCGGGCTCGGAACCCTTCATAGTTGAAGAAGAAGAAAGTTTTGTCTTTGCGGATTGGACCACCCACCGCGCCGCCAAACTGGTTCTGTACAAACGCCGGGCGTCCAGCGCCGGTCTTGTTCGCGAAGAAGTCCGTTGCGTTCAGAACCTTGTTCCGCAGAAACTCGTATGCGGTCCCGTGGAACTGGTTCGTGCCGCCCTTGGAAGACATGTTGATAACGCCGCCCGTGTAACGCCCGTACTCAGCGGTGTTGTTGTTGGTCTGCACACGGAATTCAGACACCGCATCCGGACTCGGCGTCAGAGCTGTTACGTTGCCATAAGTGATGTTGACGGGAATACCATCGAACAGGGTGGAGCTCTGGTTCGCGGAGCCACCACCAATCTGGTAGTTACCCGCCGCAAATACGTTCTTACCCGTCAGGCTGCCTTCTGATGACCCCTGCGGAACCACACCGGGAACCAGGCCGACCAGGTTCATTACGTTGCGGCCATTCATGGGAAGCTGTTCCACCGCACGAGCGCTGACCACCTGGCTCAACGATGCATTTTCTGTCTGCAGGAGGGGGGCCGAGGCTTCCACCTCAATCGACTGGCTCACATCACCGATTTGCATGGCGGAATCGAGACGAATCACCGATTCCACCTGAACGCCGATATTGTCACGAGTCAGGCGTTTGAAGCCGGTCTTTTCGATTTCCAGCTTGTAGGTACCGGGAACCAGGTTCACCAGGCGATACTCGCCCGAGTTGTTGGTCTGAGCCGCCTGGCGTGCGCCAGTGCCGGTATTGCTTACGCTGACGGCAGCACCTTCCATCGGCGCACCGGTTGCGTCGGTCACGGTGCCGACTATAGAACCATAGATGTTTTGAGCCATGGTGGGCACGGCAAACATTGCGGTGCACACTATCAAAATCAGTAACTGAAGCGTTAATGGACGCTTTTTCTTCATTCAATCTCTCCTCTTCACATTGCCCGTGAGCGCGGACAACGGACCCTGATCGGCTGGTCCTGCACTTTCCCGCAAGCCGAAAACACTCGATTGCTTATGGCGCAAGACACGTTGCCGAATACGCAGGGATAGTATCAGGCTCAGATATGGAAGTCAAGCGCCCCGGACAGGTGTGTAGTTGCTCAGCGATTCTGTCACCCCTTAACTGCTCAGGGAAAATGTCACCCCAAGCGATTTAATGGAGGGTGACATTGAGCCAGCAGGAGTTGC
>RGPS01000469.1 GCA_010084195.1 Terriglobia bacterium | reverse complement strand
CTCCCAACCGGTCTCACGCGGAGCAGCGGTGTTCTCAGGCAAGGACAAAATCAGGGTTCTGGATCAA
Source organism: Terriglobia bacterium (assembly GCA_010084195.1). GTDB lineage: Bacteria > Acidobacteriota > Terriglobia > Bryobacterales > Bryobacteraceae > BOG-234. Next base: position 1,611 of record RGPS01000469.1, on the reverse strand, counting down.
CTTATTCATGAGACAGACCATCTTTCGCATCACGGCGACCAAGCAGACCTTGGAGGGTTTCCCTGTTGCCAGGAGGCGTTGGTAGAATTCCGCGAGAATGGGGTTAGAGCGGGCAGCTGAGACGGCCGCCATGTAGAGGACGTGGCGGACTTGAGCGCGTCCGCCACGGATATGGCGGGGCCCGCTGTGGTGGCCAGAGTCGTCGGGATAGGGTGCCACGCCGAACAAGGCGGAAAGCTGCGAGGATTCGATTTGGCCTAACTCGGGGACATACGCCAAGACGGTGGCAGAGAGGACCGGTCCAACGCCTTTCACCTGCTGCAGCCGTTCGGACTTCTTTTTCAAGTCCGGGTCCCGGTCGATGTGTTGTTCGATCATTTTCTCCACCTCGGCAATCTGCCGTTCCAGGAACCTCTGCTGCTTGACGAGGAGTTTGCCCAGGGTTGGCCCAGCCAGGGGCAGACGGCCGGACACCTCGGTCAACTGGGTGGTAGTTTGCCGGCGATGTTCGAGCAACTCGCGCAGCGTGGTGGCAGCCGGGTCTCCTGGCACGGCCAGCCGCAGCGTAATCTTTTCTCCGAAACGGCGCAGCAAACGGGCGTCGATCCGGTCGGTCTTGGCCATCAGGCCCTCGGCATAAGCGAAGGCCCGCACGCGCCCGGGTTGCGCGACGCAGACCTCGATGTCGGCCTGCAGTAATTCCGCCACGATCAGCTTCTCGTAGCCGCCGCTGGCTTCGCACACGACGCGGGCCCCGGGCAGGGCGCGGATTTTTTGGATGAGTTCAGCGCGACCGGCGGGAGTGTAGGCACAACGGCCTTCCTCGGTCTCGCTTAGGCAGTAGTCGAGTTGGTCCTTGGAGATATCCAGTCCAACGTAGGTCGGGGGCGTTTTTGCAGGCATGGTCTTCTCTTTCTTGCAATCCGAGCTCAGGGCTCTCTCAGCGGTTCGAGTTAAACCAGGTACAGGGCAGGGATCATTGCTCCGCGGCGAGGTCGAGCCTCTTGACGCGAATCGATCTGCCTGCCCTGTCGCGGACCCGGCGGCCGGCCGGATACGCGTCCTGGCGACCCTGGGTGAGGTTCGCTCACCCAAGGCCAAATTTACCGTGGCAAGGATTGCTGCCTCCGACGAGCTCTTCGGCCCATTCTCGGCAGCAATCCTCGCCACTCCTCTTTTCTTCGTGGAAATGGACATACAAGGCGCGGAGCATACCATGATCCGCTTTTGATAGGTGTTCGCCCCACGTTCTCCGCGACTCCGCGGGAGGCCGGCCTGGGCCTTGGTCGAAGCCTGCCCCTCCTCGCCGCGTTCTATGAGTCATCCCACTCGCCGGCTCGCTCAACTCGCCCTCAACGCTCAACCACTTCCATTCTCCCATGAAAACCATCCTCCTCCTCGTCTGCTCGAATATTTTCATGACGCTGGCCTGGTACGGTCACCTGAAATTCCGGTGGCTCGAGGGCAAGTCGCTGCTGTTCGTCATCCTCTTTTCGTGGGGCATCGCCTTCTTCGAGTACTGCCTGATGGTTCCGGCCAATCGGGCGGGATACTTCAGCGGCGGTTTCACGGGCTATCAGCTGAAGATTATCCAGGAGTGCATCACGCTCG
>RGPS01000468.1 GCA_010084195.1 Terriglobia bacterium | reverse complement strand
GGGACCAGGATGAGCAGACTGTCCATCAGCGGCCCCCGCGCACGGGCGGCCGTGCGCCCAGGCGCAGCGCATTTCCGATCACCAGCAGGGAAGACGACGACATCGCTGTCCGGGATCAGCACCATTGAGACAGATTTATCGGGTTGATGAAGAGAGGATTTCTGGCTCATCGTAGTTTTACGAGGAGCGCAGATGAGACAGAAATCCGTTACCCCGAGTTCGCCGTCCGAGCGGCTGGTGAAGAACATCCGCCGAGCGACGCGTCGGCATCACTCGGCCGAGGAGAAGATCCGCATTGTTCTGGACGGGCTTCGTGGCGAGTCCAGCATTGCCGAGCTGTGCCGTCGGGAAGGTATCGCCGAGGGGCTCTACTACAGCTGGTCGAAGGAGTTCCTGGAGGCCGGCAAACGGCGGCTGGCGGGCGACACGGCCCGAGCGGCGACCAGCAGCGAAGTGACGGAGCTTCGGCGGCAGTCACGGTCCCTGAAGGAGGTCGTTGCCGAACAGGCGCTGGAATTGCGCCTGCTTAAAAAAAGCATGATCGCGGATGGGGGAGACGGGGAATGAGATATCCCGGCGCCGAGAAGCTGGAGATCATTCGCCTGGTCGAGCAGTCACACCTGCCGGTGCGGCGCACGCTGGCCACGCTGGGGGTCCTGCCGGGGACGTTTTACAGGTGGTATGACCGGTTCCAGACCGGCGGGCCCGAAGCCCTGGAAGACAGATCGCCCCGGCCCAGGCAGGTGTGGAACCGGATCCCGGATGATGTTCGGGAGCAGGTCGTTGAACTGGCCCTCGACGAACCTGAGCTATCGCCTCGGGAGCTGGCGACACGTTTTACCGACACCAAAAAGTACTTTGTGTCGGAGGCTTCAACCTACCGTCTGCTCAAGGCACGGGACCTGATTGCCAGCCCGGCCTTCATCGTCATCAAGGCGGCCAATGAGTTCAAGGACAAGACGACGGCGCCGAACCAGCTGTGGCAGACCGACTTCACCTATCTGAAGGTCATTGGCTGGGGCTGGTTCTACCTGTCGACGATCCTCGACGACTTCTCGCGCTACATCATCGCCTGGAAGCTGTGCACGACGATGAAAGCCGAGGATGTGACCGACACACTGGAGCTTGCGCTGCAGGCAGCGGGGACCACGACGGCGCGCGTCGTTCATCGGCCCCGACTTCTGTCCGACAACGGCTCAAGCTACCTCTCCGCTGACCTCGCCAAATGGCTCGACGACAGAAAGATGCAGCACGTCCGCGGTGCGCCGTATCACCCGCAGACCCAGGGCAAGATCGAGCGCTGGCACCAGACGCTGAAGAACCGCATTCTGCTCGAGAATTACTATCTGCCCGGTGACCTCGAGGCCCAAATCGGCGACTTCGTCGCCTACTATAACCACCTACGATATCACGAGAGCATCGCTAATCTGACACCGGCCGATGTCTACTTCGGGCGTGGCCAGACCATCCTCCTGGAAAGAGAAAGGATCAAACGACAGACCATCGAAAACCGACGCTTGAACTACCGACGTATCGCCGCATAACATCAATCAACAGATGCGCCAGAACCTCTCTTCTACATAAACACGATCTGTCTCAAATTATCTGACGACGGACAGGGCGGGTAGTTGGCGGGCGCGACCGGCGTGATCTGCGCCTGAACGCACTTCCAGGCACCG
>RGPS01000467.1 GCA_010084195.1 Terriglobia bacterium | reverse complement strand
ACCTTGGTTACGGGGCGAAGGGGACCAAGTACGGGCGGAACTGGTCGATCCATCAACTGCCCTTTCTGACTTTTGACGGAAACAACGTGACCGTAAAGAATGGGAGCACTTATTCGGTCAAGTTCACCAAGCCGGGCAGCGACTATGTGGCACCGTACTTTGTGCGCGATGTGCTGACCTACGATTCGGAGTCGGACGTTTACACGCTGACCTTGTTCACGGGGGAAAAGAAGACGTTCTTTGGGAACGCCGAAGGAACGCCGGAAGCGCGCCGGGGCCTGCTCAGTGGGATGAAGGACCGGCATGGCCATGACATTGAGTTCACTTACCAATCCGAGAGCGGGAACCTGGAGAAGGTGCAAATCGGCAGCGGCAGCACCGCCGTGTCGTATCACTATGTGTGGAGCAGTGAACGCCTGGCGAACGTGACACTACAGGTGGGTGGCTCGGAAGTCCGGAAGGTGGTCTATAGCGGCAATGACGGGAATCTGGAGTCGGTCACCTTGCAACAAAAGAACGACGCAGGAGAATGGGATAACATCCAGCAAGCTTACTACCGCTATGAATCCGGAGGGACCGGACGGATGCAGTTTGCGTTCGGTGATGAAGCTTGCCGGCTGATGGCGGCGGCAGGGATCAATGACCCGGTGACGGCGAGTGCAACGGAGGTGGCTCCATACGCGGACTGGAAACTAACCTACGATGCATGCGGGCGGGTGGACACGCTCAAGACCCACGGTGGAAAATACTCCTACTCCTTCAGCTACCAGGAAAGTCCACATTATCCATCGTCGAACGATGTGTGGAAGAGCAAGACAACGGTCTCGTATCCAGGTGGTTCCACGCGTACGTTTTACTACAACTGTCCGGCAAACCTGCTGCTGCTCAAGGTATCCGGTGAGGGCAAGGTCTGGTATCCGGTGTGCCAGCAGTTCGATTCGAAAGCGCGGGTCATTCTGAAGGCGGCATCCTCGGCGGTAGCTAGCGTCAGTGAGAGTACGTCGGCGCTCTTCACTCTCAAGACGCCTGCGGGGCTGAACACGGTGCTGGAATACAACGGGGATGGCAACCTGACGAACGTGTCCTTGCGCAAGGGGACCGGTGGATCGAAGGTGACGCAGCGGGAAACCACCTACGTCTCGCGGCCGGTGGACGACCTGACGACGTGGCTGCCGAAAACGGTGAAGGTTTACCGGGAGGCGACGGACAGCGGAGCAACCGGGGAGGTGACCACCTCCTATGATTACGAGTGGCACGAACCCTCCGCCCAGATGAGCAAGCGGACGACCACACTGCCCACGGTGCCGACGGATGAAAACGGGGATGGCATCAGCCCCGTCACGGTGGTGGAGGAATTTGACGAGTGGGGGTTCCTGGTGGAGAGGGAGGATGAAATGCGCGTGACCACGGTTTTTAATTATGACCGGGAGAAGGGCGCGATGTCAGAGATGGTGCAGAATTCCGGCGGGTTGAACCTGAGGACGAACTACCAATCGGACAAACTGGGCCGGATCACCCAGATGCTCGGGCCGACCCACGCCGTTGCGTTTGGTGGCACATCGGAGTCCATTCGGCGCGCGGAGTGGACACAGTATCTGGACGCTCAGGACGAAGTGCGGAGTATCCAGGGCTATGTCAAAACCAGCAATGAAAGCCTTGCGACCACGATCAACCCGGTGCGTATTCACCGTGCCTTCGATACGGATCCC
>RGPS01000466.1 GCA_010084195.1 Terriglobia bacterium | reverse complement strand
CAGCAGAAACGGCCAGGTGCCCAGACGCGCGCCATCCGTCACCCACACCACGGCCGCCACCATCAGCAGAGGGACCATCCCCGCGGTCAGACTGGCCCGCACCACCTGCCACTTACTGGTGCCGCGCGCCACGCCCACAAGGGCAAAGATGGACCAGAACAGCCCCCAGCAGGCACTCACTCCGAATCCGCCCAGCACCAGCCCCAGGACAAACGAGATGGCTGTCTCCACCATAATATGAGCGCTCCATTCCTTCCCCGCACAACGGGGCCGCTACGATTCTCTGGCCAGCTTCAAGAACACATCCTCAAGGTCCGCCTGTCCAAAGCGGGATACGATTTGGGCCGCCGTCCCCTCTGCCACAAGATTGCCTTTTTGGAGAAAGATGATGCGATCCGACATTTCTTCCATTTCCCGCATGTTGTGCGAGGTATACAGGACGCTCAACCCCGACGCACGCTGTTCGTCCTTCAGCAACGCGCGAATTTTTTGCGCGATATCAGGATCCAGACTGGCCGTCGGCTCATCCAGGAACAGAATCTTCGGTTCAGTCAACAGCGCCTTCGCCAGCGTGAGTCGGGTCATCTGCCCCGACGACAGCTTGCGCGTGACCTTGTGCCGGAACTCTCCCATTTCCAGCTTCTTCACCACGTCGTCGATCCTTCGACGGACATCGGGCAGGCCATAGAGCCGGGCGACCACCCATAGATTTTCTTCGACCGTCAGCGATTGCGGCATCGACATATAGGTAGAGGAAAAATTGACCCGCTGCAGAATAGTCTCCCGGTGGGTCTCCAGATCCATCCCGAACATCGAAATCGTCCCGGAGGTAGGCGTAATCAGGCCCAGCAGCATATGCATGGTCGTCGTCTTGCCTGCGCCGTTTGGCCCCAAGACGCCAAGAATCTCCCCGGGCCGCAGGGCAAACGAAATGCCGTTGACGGCGGTAAAATCGCCGAATGTTTTGGTCAGCTGACGGACTTCAAGAACGGGTGATGGCATCGCAAGCATTTCGAGTGTCAATTGAACAATAACGACGCACCGATTTTTTCAGGGATATGGCAGGTCTCACACTTCCGGCTGACCGGCTTCCCCTGATACTCCTGTTTGCCGTCATGGCAGCGAAAACAGTCGGACAATGCCCTGGTGCGGAGATAGGACCCTTCGGGACGATCGGGATGCCAGGGCTGGCTGTCGGCCGACACATGCCCGCGCGGGATCACAATCGGATACCCTTTGATGGGTTTGTCATGCACCACCCCTGAATGGCAGGTCGTGCACCCCTCGCCCTGCCCTCTCGCGCCGAACGCGTCCATATGCGCCCGGTGGCTCATGACCAGGCCTACGTCCTTCACCGGGGCCGGCAGATCCCTCGCGGCAATCTCGGAGACTCGCAGGATATTGCGGTGACAACCAAGGCAGACATCCGACTCCACCTTTGCCCGGAGATTGTGGGAATCGGTCGGGGTGCCGAACAGCTGAATCATCGAATCCTTCGTCCCGTTCCAGGCCTTGTCGTGGAGCCAGCCGGCGACGCCGGGGCGCACATGGCAGGCCACACAGGTCACCTCTTTGTGCGACGAGGTCACCCAGCTGTCGTACGAAGGGGTGATCGTATGACAACTGGCGCAAAACGTCGGGTGATTGGTCAGGGGAATTGCGATCCCGCCGAAGGCGAAGGCTCCGGCGATCAGAGCCAGCATCAGGGTC
>RGPS01000465.1 GCA_010084195.1 Terriglobia bacterium | reverse complement strand
TGCCGACCTCGGCCGGTCCCCCGTCTTTCCTGGCCTACCAACCCAAAGTGTACGAGCCCTTTGTCAGTCCCACCCACGTCTCTCAACCGCACTACTTTGCCTCCCAAGAACGGCAACGCGGTCATGAGCGTCCCAAAACGCACTGTCCGCACTGTCTGGTCGGCATGTCCTACGTACGCCTGCCCCATGACCCGACCGACAGTGTCTTCTGTACCTCCTGTCGGCAACCCTACCACTTCTGTTACGTTCATGGCGTGGCTCTACCTGGCATGGGCCTGTCACGCAACGACCCGCAGGTGCGTCAATGCCAGTGCCAGCGGGGCCAGGACTTTTTGGGCGACAAGCAGTGGAATTCCTGCTTCAATCACTGACTCGCCAGAAAAAAGAGAACAGGAAAGACCATAAAAAAAAAACGAGTATGCGTTGGTCTGTATGTTGCTTTTTTTGCGTGGGAGGGGTTAAAGGAGAGACATGGCCGCCGCGGCTGTGCCTTCCCTGCTGGTGGGGCAGGCTCTGGCTGCGAACACACCGTCGCCTTCCGGGACCAAACGGACCCGTACGCCGCCCGTGCCGAAGGATGGGGCTTCCGGCAAGAAGCAACGACGGACGACGGTCGCGCCTCGGGTTCGGGCAGAAGGCACCTGCGCAGTGTGCTGTGAGCCTTTCAATACGACAACCCACTTCCTGGTGGTTTGTTCGCGCTGCCCCTTCCAAGCCTGTGGGGCCTGTCACAAGCGGTACTTGCTGAACAGCATCGCCACGCCCCACTGCATGAACTGTCGCTACCGCTGGACCCATAAGACGTTGCTGACCTTGTTCCGCCCGTCGTTTGTGAACACCACGTTTCGTCGGCAGCGAGGCCAGTTCCTTCTGGATCGGGCCAAGAGCCATCTGCCCCTGGCCATGCCCTTTGCTACCACGGAGAAGCATCTCCGGGACGTCGACCGGCGGATCAAGGACCTGACCGCCGAGGCGCGGCAGATCCGGAGGGATATGTACGCGGTGCATGTACCGGAACGCCGCAACCGGTGTAGTGAGATTACGGTCCTACTCTCGGACCTGTGGGCTCAACACAGAGAACTCCGTCGGCAGTCCTACCAGGGCCGGAGGAAGGTAGCCAGGACCACGGTGGCCTTTGAGGAACCTTGCCCGGTGAATGACTGCCGTGGCTTTATCGAGAAAGCCACCCAACGCTGCGGCATCTGCCATGTGTTTGTGTGTCGGAACTGCGCCCATGTACTGGGCCATCTCACTGGGACTCATCGCGCCCTGACGTCCGATTCTTCCTCCTCTGGGTCTGCTGCACAACCCTCCTCTGGGCCTTCTTCCTCTGTGCCTTCTTCTTCCTCTGGACCTCCCTCCTCTGCGTCCTTGTTCTCTCTCACCGACGAGGACAAGAAGGAGTTGACGGAATTGAAACACAACCATGTCTGTAAACCCGAGGACGTGGAAAGCGTCAAGGAAATCCGGCAGCACTCGCGGCTTTGCCCCTCCTGCAAGTCCCGCATTTTCCGCATCTCGGGCTGCGATACCATGTGGTGCACCCAGTGCAATACCGGCTTCAATTGGCGGACTGGCATGGTCATCAACGATGCCCGCGACTTGCACAACCCTCATTACATTGAGTTCATCCGCAACAACCCCACCTTCCAGTATCAACCTCGGGGCGAAGAACGAAAGACGGCCGGTGGCGCCACTGATCCTGTGCCG
>RGPS01000464.1 GCA_010084195.1 Terriglobia bacterium | reverse complement strand
CCTTGACTGCCTGTATAACCTTGTAATATTCCTGCAACTGATTGAGCAGTTAAAATAACAGAAGGTACATTTCCTCCTGGCGAAAACGTTTCGGTTTCTAAAATAATATTAAGGTTATCAGATGACCACATTAATTCTATGTAATCATTAGCAGCCAAATTTAACATGAAATTCCATGCAGGAACCATGTATGGACTATTTGTTATAACATCATATCTTGTATTAGTCCAATCTAAATCTGTAGTGCCATTTTTTCTTAACCAAATTTGTAATGATGTTCCATTACCACCACCACCTTTGTTATGTGCTTGAAATGAAAATTGAATATTATATGTTCCTGCATTTGCAAATGTTACTCTTGAACTTGATACAACAGAAATACCATTATAATCTGGCCAGTTATTAAGTGTAACTGCTTTAGCAACGTTTTCGGTAACTACTGATTGATCAGTTGTATCATAAGCAGAAATATAATAACCTGTAACTCCTAAACCAGCAGAACCAGTATAACCAACACCTTGTGAACCTGTATATCCTAAACTTCCTGTATAACCTATTACACCTTGTGAACCAGTGTAACCTGTTATACCTTGTGAACCTGTATAACCTGCGCCAGCAGATCCTGTATATCCTAAACTTCCTGTGTAACCAATATTACCTTGTATACCTTGTGATCCTGTATAACCAATATTTCCTTGAACGCCTTGTGATCCTGTGTAACCTAAACTTCCAGTGTAACCTAAACTTCCAGTGTAACCAATATTACCTTGAACGCCTTGCGATCCAGTATAACCAATCACACCTTGTGTTCCTTGTGAACCTGTATAACCCCTGTATAACCTAAACTGCCTGTATATCCTGTATCACCTTTAGAACCTGTAAATCCTAAAACGTTTACAGCAATAGTAGTAACAACGTTAGATAGAGAACTATCTCTCATTTCAAGTGTTAAATCTCTTGTTCCTGAAGAAGTTTGAGCCCAAACAGAAACTCTTATTCTACTGTTTAAATCAACCAATGTATAAGGTTGAACATAAGATTGATTTATATGAATGTCTTGTGTTGTTGAATCAATAAGTGTACCACTTGCTAAACTTCCTGTGTATATGTTTGATATTAAAGTTGTACCATCAGAAGCAACTTCATCTATATCAAACCAATAAGAAGTAGTTGCACCTCCAGAAGTAGAATTAACAAAGGCATAAAGGTTCATTGTCCACATTCCTTGATTAATAACAGTTGTTAATAAATCTCCAACTTGTGTTACAAAATTACAAATTCTTACTGGTGTAGTTGAAATACTATTAGTTACAATATTTTGTCTTGTAGTTACATTTGGAATTAAAAGTAAAGTTTTTTCTGGAGCTGTAAAAGGAACTGTTTGTGTTGTAGCGGTGCCATCTAAGTATAAAATTGTTCCTCCTGATAATCCATGAGAACCTGTATAACCTGTATCACCTTTACTGCCTGAATAACCTTGACTGCCTGTATAACCTATTGAACCTGTATATCCTAAATCTCCTTTTGATCCTGTATAACCTGTTACACCTTGAGAACCTGTATAACCTATTCCTGTTGAACCTGTATAACCTAAACTTCCAGTAAATCCTATATCACCTTTACTGCCTGTATAACCTTGTGAACCTGTATATCCTAAACTTCCTGTGTAACCAATATTACCTTGTATACCTTGTGATCCTGTATAACCAATATTTCCTTGAAC
>RGPS01000463.1 GCA_010084195.1 Terriglobia bacterium | reverse complement strand
GTTCAGCCGTCGCACCTTCCACTCACTCCGCTATGGCTTCAACTCGGCGCTAGCCAATGCCGGTGTCAGCCAGAAATCCGCGTCAAGTTCACCGGCCACTCCTCGAACGCGATTTCAGGGACTTTAGAACAGCAGCGCCTTCTAGCCGGAGGAAAATTGACAATTACCGCGACCAAATCCGAAAGGAACAGGCCAGAGTGAAACGCATCCAGTCCATCCTAAAACGCCGCAGGGCTGTTCAATCTCGCCGCACGAAGTAATCACTTCTGAACATGGACGTGCGAGAAATCGCAGGACCCCTCCGTAGCTGTTTTGCACGGAGGGGTCGTTTTTTATCTGGGGGATTCTTCACCGAGCCAACCACGGGTGAGGCTGACAGAATGCAATTGCTACGCACACGTATTGCCGCTGCCGTTGGTCAACGTGCCTGTGGTAATCGCCGCACACGTCTCCGCCGTATTGGTGGACAGTGAACGACCTCCCTCCCGTAGTTGACGGAAGGAAGGTCGTTTGAGGAAGACACCGTTTGGGAATGGGTCCGTGCTTAATAAGTATCTATCAGGACACCATTCCATTCATTTTAAGAGGGCCTACCCGTGGCTTTGATGGCCGGTGTGTCACTTCACCCCTCCCTGAACGCAGAACACTGCCTACCCGGCCAATTCCCGTTATTTACGGGACAATGCCACCGTTTCGTTTTGTAAAATAGCCGTTGACGGGTCGGGTGGGTCCGTTACCTGGTGCCAATGAAACGATTTATCACCTATTGCCGAGTCTCCACCACGAACCAAGGCCGCGAGGGGTTGGGTATGGCCTCCCAGACCGAAACCGTCCGCCGATACATTCAGGGTCAGCAAGGCGAGGTTGTCGGAGAATTCCTTGAAGTCGAAAGTGGTGGAAAGACGGATGCCGGTCGTCCACAACTCGCCGACGCCCTCGCCCTCGCCAAGAAATGCAAAGGCGTGTTGGTGGTCGCCAAGCTCGACAGGTTGAGTCGCAACGCCGAATTCCTTCTCCGACTCCAAAACGCCGGGGTGGACTTCGTTTGCTGTGATTGCCCGAACGTGGACCGCTTCACCGTCGGAATCCTCGCTTTGGTCGCTCAACGTGAACGTGAGCTAATCTCCGAACGAACCAAGGCCGCATTGAAGATGGCGAAACAACGCGGGGTGAAGTTGGGGAATCCTCGTTACCACTCAGCCATCGCCAAGGCTGTTGAGGCCCGCAAGACGAAGGCTGACGACCGCAACGCTGAACTCCGCACCATCATCAAAGAGATGATGGCCGTGGCTGGCACCACCAAGCTCCGTGAAATTGCCCACGGTCTGAACCTACGCGGAATCAAAACAGGCCGTGGCTGCCAGTTCACTCCGACGCAGGTGCATCGGATTCTGAAAACCAACTAACCCAACCGAACCGACATGAACAGAACCGAAGACATCCGAAAGTTTGCTGGGCCAATCGTCGCTCAAGCCATCTACAAGGACAACGGAGACATTGAACTCCGAAAGTTCGCGGGGCCAATCCTTGGCACCTACACGAAATCATCCGACCAAGTAAGAAAGTTCGCCGGGCCGGTCATCAGTTCCGGCTGTGGCTCCGGCACGCTGTTCACGATCGTTCCGTGGGGAAGCTGCCCCACACGCCGTCACGGCGACGGCAATGGCGTCGCCCGGTAGTAGCGCTGCGTGTGGCCCGGCGAATTGGGGTCAATCACCAGATACGGGCTGGAAGGCAG
>RGPS01000462.1 GCA_010084195.1 Terriglobia bacterium | reverse complement strand
TGAGCGTCTCCCTGTCGTCGGCGGCGCCCGCCGCGCGCGCCGCCGACGCGCCCGCCCTCGAGTTGGGCGGTTATGGCCGCGTCGGCCTGTCGAGCGACCTCGACGGCGGTCAGGGTCGCCCGGCCCAAATTGTCCCGTGGGGGCCGCGCCTCGCCGAAGAGGGCTACATGGAGCTCGACTTCGGCGCCCGGCTTTACCAGTCGGGGGACTCCGCGCAGGCCACGCGCGCTCGGTCCCTCGTCACGCTGGCCCTCGCGGGAGTGACGCTGGCGACGGTGGTCGCCTCCCGCCCCGGGGAACTGCACCGAAACCCGACGGCTCCCGCAGTCCAGGCGACTGGATCGCACGCTACATCCGCCAGGCGATGGCCCATGACCCGTCCCCCGCCATTGACTATGCCTACCTGACCCACTTTCACGATGACCACATGGGCGACGCCGGGAGCACCACAAAAACCGGCAAGGGTGGCTACAAGCTCAGCGGCATCACCGAGGTCGCCGAGAACCTGCCCTTCCGCAAAATGATCGACCGAGGCTGGCCGAGATACAACTACCCCGTCCCGATGAACGACCCGAACGTCGCCAACTACCGGGCCTTTCTCGCCTGGCAGCAAAAGAACAACGGCATGACGGTAGAACTTCTGCGCCCGGGCCACAACGACCAGATTGTCCTGAAACGCGAAGCGGCGAAGTACCCGAACTTCGAAGTCCGCAACATCGCCGCTAACGGCGAAATCTGGACCGGCATCGGCACCAACACAAAAGAGATCTTCCCTCTGCTGAAAGACTTACAGCCCGCCGACTACCCAACGGAGAACATGTGCTCCATGGCCATCCGCGTCAGCTACGGGAAGTTCGACTACTTCTCCGGGGGCGACATGCCCGGGATCCTGAAAAACGACGCACCCCTCTGGAACGACGTCGAGTCGTCCGTCGCCCAGGCTGTCGGGCCCGTGGAAGCAGCCATCCTGAACCACCATGGCAACCGCGATTCCCAGAACGCTTACTACCTGGCTGCCCTGCGACCCCAGGTCTTCGTCATCCCCGTCTGGTCGTCAGACCACCCTGGCCACGATGTTCTCGACCGCATGTATTCCGAAAAAACCTACGCCGGCCAGCGTGACGTCTTCGCCACCAACATGCTCGATGCCAACAAACAGGTAATTGGGGAACTGCTGAACCGCCTGAAAAGTTCACAGGGGCACATCGTCATCCGGGTGGCACCAGGCGGCAATGAGTTCCGCGTCGTAATTCTGGATGACACGACCGAGGGCCTTCGGGTCAAAGCGGTCCACGGCCCCTACCAGGCGCGCTAACGAATCAGATAGTGCCGCCCTTTCCACTCAACACCTCGGCTCGAGTGCGCTTCGCCGAACGACGCAACCGCTGCGGCCAGCAGAAACAGCATCGCAAAAGGGTGGAGCAGAGCGCTCCAGAGTGGCTGCCGCAGGCGAACCGCATAGCCGACCCGCAACACAACAACCGCCAGAAGCATCGGCCACCAGGGCAGCAGCAGAAAAAACGAAGCCAAAGTCACGAAGCCGACAAACGCGGCGCGCCCCGGAAGCGACAAATAGAAATGTCGGCGGAAAGTCGCCCAGAGGTCCCCGAACCCCTCACTGCGCCCGGACTTTAGTACCCCCAGGCCATCGAAATGGGCGGCCTTCTCCCCACGCCTGCCCCATTCGCGCGCCAGCGCCAAATCAGCCCCCACTTCACTGGCGAAGGCCTGGTGCCCCCC
>RGPS01000461.1 GCA_010084195.1 Terriglobia bacterium | reverse complement strand
GGCCGCAGCCAGATCGGGGTCTTTGAGCATCCAATCGAAGTCCCGATATCCGGCTTCTATGGCCCGATGACGCAGCTTCAGGCGGTGCACCTCGCTCCGCGGTGCTTTGCTGACGACTTGGTTTTGCTCATCGACCACATCAAACCATTCCTCGGACATACCCCCAGACATTCCGACAAGACGCTGGGAGCGGCAACCGCAGATCACCACCGGATTTCCGATCCCAGGTCTTTCCTGTGACTGCCGCTTGACGGATGAGGAGCGGCTTTCGAGATTGGTGCCTGATGTCGCAGGCCAAACAACAGAAGCTGGGAAAACGGGAAACCCGGGATCTCGACGTGGAGATCGGCTTTCTCGAAGGGCTGGTTGTAAAAGATCCCCAGTACGTTGAAGCACTCCAGCTTTTGGCGGATGACTACACCCGGCGTGGGCGCATCAACGATGGCCTGCGGGTGGACCACCAACTCAAATCACTCCGTCCAGGCGATCCGGAGGTGCTCTTCAATCTGGCCTGCAGCCTCTGCTTGGCTGGCGAACTCGAACCCGCCATCGACGAATTGCTTCGGGCCATAGAAGCCGGATATCGGGACTTCGATTGGATGCTCAAAGACCCCGATCTGGCTGCGGCCCGCAAAGACCCCGCCTTTCGAAAAGTCCGAGACCAACTGAAGACCCTCAAGGACGGGATCTGAGCGGACTAGGCTGCCAACCCGACTGCGACCAGGTTTGGCAGGTGCTGAGTTAGTCTTCTATTTCTTAGACGGCTCCTGAGGCTTCAAGCCCTGCACGGACCCATTTTGTAACTCCCGGGCTTGACGCACCAGTTGCAGAAACTCCGCACGGTATCCCTCGCGGTCCGGCCCCTGCCCTTCTTCGGCCAGGGTCTGGACTTTCTCCCAGGTCAGGTCGCCCTTGAAGGGGGAATCACGCAGCATCAATCCATAGCCGACCACGGCGGCGGCAAACTTGTAGTCGGCCGTCGCTGCGTCGGAGCTCCGGCTTACGTCCGCGACACCCATCTGGAGATTCCGTGAAGGACTGCTCTCGGCCGAATCGGAGACCCGCCCGTTGGCTGGAGAACGGTATCCCACTTCCAATTTGAGCAAATCACTCGAGCTGCCCGCCGGAGCCGCTACTTCGGCCCCGGAACCGGGCCGCGTCGCTGCCTTGTGCCGCGGCCAGCTCATACCACCGGGCCGCTTCTGCGATGTCCAGCACTCCGGCGACCGCCCGCTCGTGTTTCATCCCCATGCGCAACTGGGCCGCCACCAGGCCGTTGCTGGCTGCGCGCCCATGCCACTGATAGGCTTCAATCACATCCGCCTTGCCATCACTCCCGCGCAAAAGCCGCTCGCCCAGGGCGTATTGCGCGGCCGCCTCGCCCTGCTCGGCGGCGGTGCGAACGTTGGTGACCGGCGCCATGAGCCATCGCCCGCCTGCCTGCGAGTCCTGGGGTGCCGCCGCCTGGGAACGCAGCAGGATTGCACCGGCAACCAGCAGGCCCAGCGCGAAAGATGACCAGCGTGAAGT
This sequence comes from Terriglobia bacterium, assembly GCA_010084195.1. Taxonomy (GTDB): domain Bacteria; phylum Acidobacteriota; class Terriglobia; order Bryobacterales; family Bryobacteraceae; genus BOG-234. The sequence goes on along the minus strand of RGPS01000461.1, from coordinate 217 downwards.
TTGCATGGGTGTCGTGCAGGTAAGCATGGGAAGTGACTGGGGCCGGTCCGGCTACTTATACCGCAAATCAAGCTCCCGATGGATGGCTGCTGAGGAGTTGCAGTCAGTGCCGACAGGGACAAGCTTGATCAGGAGGTAAATTTCTTTTGACTGCAACTCCTCAGCAGCCATCCATCGGGAGCTTGATTTGCGGTATAAGTAGCCGGACCGGCCCCAG
>RGPS01000047.1 GCA_010084195.1 Terriglobia bacterium | reverse complement strand
CTGTCAGAGAACCGGCCGGAGTGGCTGTTCGCCGACTTTGGCGCGCAGTGCATGGGAATTTTGAGCACCGGCATCTACCCAACCTCTTCGCCCGAGCAGGTGCAATACGTCCTGCAGGACGCAGCCGTGCGCGTGCTGTTTGTCGAAAACCAAGAGCAATACGATAAAGCCCTGTCGGTGCGCGGCAACTGCCCGGCCCTGCAGCACATCGTTATCACTGACCTCAAGGGTTTGCGGGATTTGGCGGATCCGATGGCCACCCCCTTCGAGCAGTTCCTGGCCCTGGGTCAGGCCCAGGCAGCGGCCGATGGACAACGTTTTGACGCGTGCATCGACGCCAGCCAACCGGACGACATCGCTTTTCTGGTCTACACCTCGGGCACCACCGGGGCGCCCAAAGGGGCCATGATCAGCAACCGCAACCTGGTGTTCCAGATCAACAGCGTGCAACAGTACCTGAACCTGCAGCCGCTGGACCGGACTCTGTCGTTTTTACCCCTGTGCCATATCGCGGAGCGCATGAGCACCGCCTACAACCCACTGGCGCAGGGTCAGACTGTCCATTTCCCCGAGAACGCCGGCACGGTCTTCAATGATGTGCGCGAGGTCGCACCCCACGTGATCTTCGGGCCACCGCGGTTCTGGGAAAAAATGTATTCCCAAGTCACCCTGTACATGCAGGATGCGCTGCCGGTAGCGCGCAAGGTGTATGCCCAAGTACTCACTGAGGGCGCGGCCATGGCACAGGCCCGGCTCGATGGTCGACCCATCACCGGCTGGCGGGCCACGCGTTATGCCTTGCTGCAAAAACTGGTGTTATCCAATTTACGCAGCTTTCTGGGCTTACAAAACATCAAGACCGCCATGACTGGCGCGGCGCCTGTGCCGCCTGATCTATTGCGCTGGTACATGGCCGTGGGCATCGATTTGCTCGAAGCCTTTGGCATGACTGAGACCTGCGGTTTCTGCACCTCAATGCCGCCCGATCGCATCCGGATCGGCACCGCCGGGGTATGTGCTCAGGGCACCGAGATCCGGCTTGGCGCCGATGACGAGGTGCTGGTGCGTGGCCCCAATGTCTTTGTCGGCTACTGGAACCTGCCCGAGAAAACTCGGGAGGTCATCGATGCTGACGGCTGGCTGCACACCGGCGACTGCGGTGCCATCGACGCCGAGGGCTTCTTGAGCATCAAAGATCGGCTCAAGGACATCATCATCACCTCCGGTGGCAAGAACATCACGCCCAGCAACATCGAAAACCACCTCAAGTTCAGCCCCTACATCTCGGACGCGGTGGTGATTGGTGAGGGCCGGCACTACCTGACTTGCCTGGTGATGCTGGACCAGGACAATGTAGCCAAGTTCGCCCAAGACCGGCAGGTGCCTTACACCGACTACGCCAGCATGACGCGCGCCCCTGAAGTGCTGGCCATGATCCGGGCCGAACTCGAGCAGGTCAACACCCGGTTGGCGCGGGTAGAGCAAATCAAGGATTTCCGCATCATTGCCCAGTTGCTGACAGCCGAGGACGACGAGCTCACGCCCACCATGAAGCTCAAGCGCAAGGTGGTGGCGAGCAAGTACGCGACTGTGATTGCCACCATGTACGCCACGCCCTGAGGCTGCAAGTACCACTATTTTTCACCTGTCGATTAACTAGAGAAGGAGACCGTCATGAAGCGTTATTTCAAATTTTTGCCAGCTGCCCTGCTGGCGACCATGCTGGGGACCACCGCGCACGCGGGCGGGGTCTCAGACAAAGAAATTGTCTTGGGCACCCACCTGGATCTGTCCGGCCCGGTGGCTGCGGGCATGCCGCACTTGCGCAACGGCATGCAGATGCGCATCGACGAAGTCAATGAGGCTGGCGGCATCAATGGCCGCAAACTGCGCATCGTGGTGGAAGACAACGGCAGCCAGCCTCAACTGGCGGTTCGTGCCGTGGACAAGCTGATCCGCAGCGACGACGTGTTCGCTATCGTCAACCCCTTTGGCTCCGGCCCGAACGCCGCTGCGGTGAAAAAGTCGGTGGATGCCGGCGTACTCTATTTTTCGCCTTGGGCGGCCTCGTCGGTGATCCAGCAGATTAGCGGCAACAGCCCGCTGCTGTTCACCACCACCCCCAACTACAACACTGTGATGCACAAAGGTGTCGACTGGATGGTCAAGAAATACGGCTCCAAGAAAGTGGGCTACATCTACCAGGAGGGGCCCCTGGGTGACCTGATGGGCGCAGGCGTGAAGTCGGCGGTGCAGGCCAACGGCCTGACGCTGGTGGCCGAAGCCGGCTACAAAGTGGCCGACATCGACTTCTCCTCCCAGGTGGCACGCATGAAGGCCGCTGGCACGGATCTGATCGTGATCGCCACCGTCACCCGCGAAACCGTGGGCATCATGTCGGAAGTGAAGAAGCTGGGTTGGAAAGACGTCAAGGTCTTGACCGGCAACCCTGGCCGCACCGGCATTGTTCTACAACTGGGCAAAGACACCGTGGAGGGCCTGTACGGCGTTGGCGTATGGAAAGCCGGTACCGAGGCACCCGAGGTCAAGGGCTGGAAAGACAACTTCAAGAAGCGTTTCAACAACATGGAACCCGATGAAAACGCCCTGCTGTCCTATGTCTACACCGACTGGTTCCCCGCCACCGCCCTCGACCTGATGTTCGACATGGAAGCCGACCGTATGCGCAACCTGGCTTTCGACCCGAAAATCATCGAGTCCGAGCGCGGCGTCGTCTACTCCGAACGCCGCACTTCCGTCGACAACAGCAATCAGGGACTGCTGTACGAACAACTGCGGGCCGCCGCGTTCACGGCTCATCCGTACCACTGGCCCGTGGTCGGCTGGCCGTCCGATATCGAAAGCTGGTCCATGGACGACCTGAAGGCCCACTACAAAATGGGCTATGCCCCGAACAACTGCGTGATGGTGGTGGTTGGAGCTGTCACCGAAGCCCGCATCATGGAGCTGGCCAAGAAGTATCTGGAACCCCTCCCGCAGCAACCCCCGCCGCCCGCCATCCGGACAAAAGAGCCCGAGCAAAACGGGGAACGCCGCGTTACGATTCGTAAGCCCGCCCAACTCCCCATCCAGCTGATCGGCTACCACACGCCGGAAGGGAAACACGCCGACACCACCGCGCTCGAAGTGATCGACGCTATCCTCACCGCGGGCCAAAGTTCCCGCCTGTATGCGCGCCTCGTGGATAAGGACCAGCTTGCCCTCAACGTTGGGGCTCGCCCGGAAGCGTCCCTCGACCCTGGCCTCTACATCTTCAACATCACGCCCCGTGCGGGCATCGACACGGCAAAAACCGAAGCCGCTCTTTTCGAAGAAATCGAAAAGCTTCGTACGACGCCCGTCCCGGCCGACGAGCTTCGCAAAGCAAAGAACCAACTCCTCACCCAGCAGTACAGGCAGCTGAAAACCATCGCCGGGCGGGCAAACCTGCTCGGCACCTTTGAAGTCTTCTTCGGGGATTACAACAAGCTCTTCACCCAGGGCAAGGACATTGAGGCCATTACTCCGGCCGACGTGCAGCGCGTTGCCGCGAAGTACTTCACCCAGAACAACCGCACGGTAGCTACGCTCATTCCGGAGGCCAAATAGATGAAGTCCTTAGTCCTGCTCGCGGCCACGGTGGCCACCCTAATGGCAGCCGATCCGCGCCTTCCGAAATACACCCGTGAACAACTCCCGAATGGCGTGGTTTTGTACTTTTTGCCGAAACCCTCGGTGCCTTTGGTTAATTTCCGCATCCTCGTCCGGGGAGGCGTGGAATCCGAGCCGACCGGGCTTGCCGGAATCTCCACCGCAACCGCCCAGCTGCTGCGCAGCGGCAGCACCCGCCGCACTGCCGCCAAGTTTTCCGAAGAGCTCGACAGCCTGGGAGGCACCTTCCTCGCCGCCGCCAACCCGCAGTACGTGATGGTTGCCAGTGAGTTCCTCAAAAAGGATTTCGCCGCCGGGCTCGACCTGACCGCTGATGCGCTGCTCCACCCGACTTTCCCGGAAGCCGAGGTGAAGAAGGTTATTGCCCGGGCCACCGACACTGTCAAGGGCCAGAAGGACAACCCGCAGGCCGCGATCGGCCCCTATTTCAACGCCTTTTTCTACGGTTCCAATCACCCGTATGGTCGCCCCACTTCCGAAGCCACGCTGGCCAAAATCGACCGGGCCGCAATCGCAGCATACGCCCAACAGGCGTACGCCGGCAAGAACCTGGTCGTCATTGTTGCCGGGGACTTCGACACACCAACCGCTACCGCAGCGCTCCGTGAGACCTTTGCTAAGACTCCGGCCGGAACTGCCTTCACTCCAGCCAAAGACGTGAAACCAACCGCCGGTGCCCATCTTCTGCTTATTGACAAACCCGACGCCACGCAGACCTACTTCCGCATTGGTCAGCAAGGCATCGCCCGCACCTCGCCCGACCGCACCGCTATCACCCTCATCAACACGCTGTTCGGAGGCCGTTTCACCTCCATGCTGAATGACGCCCTCCGTGTCAGCAGCGGCCTCACCTACGGGGCCAACAGCATCGTCGATGAGAACCGACTCCCTGGAGCGATCACCATCGCGACATATACGAAGACGGAGACCACCGAGAAGGCCATCGACATGGCTCTCGACCAGCTCAAAGCCCTCAACGAAAAAGGCATCACCGCAGCCCAACTGGCCTCGGCCAAGGCCTTTGTGAAAGGGACCTACCCCACTCGCTATCTGGAAACTGCCGACCAACTGGCCGGCATGCTCGGGGATATTGAGGTCTACGGCTTGAACAAGGGAGAGGTAGACGACCTCTTTAGCCGCATTGACGCGGTCACGCTCGAACAGGCAAATGCCATCGCGAAGAAGTACTACCAGCCCAAAGACCTGACCTTCGTAGTTCTGGGGAATGCCGGGAAGATCCGCGATGTTGTGAAGAAGTACGCGCCAAGTATGCAGGAAGTGAAGGCCAGCGCCCCCGGCTTCGGAAACTAACGGCGAGAGCGAGCTGCGACGCCGAGCAAGCCTGTAGCGACCAAGAGAATCGAGGCAGGTTCCGGCGTCTCCACTGGACCGCCGCCCTCGGAGTAGTTGATGATCAACTGCGGCGGACCATCGCTGCCACCGAAAATCAGCTGGTTTGGCTCCTCGGCCCCAAATGTCACGGTCGACGAAATTCGCCTCCCCAGGAAAAACGAACCGCCCGACGCGGCAGCAATGGCGTTCAGCGCTGCCTGATTCAACGCGATACTGCGGAGTTCAAACGAGTCGTCCGCAGAATAGGCCCGACTCCCGTAAAAGGTCCCGGTCCCCAGATCTGCGAAGCCACAAGTCCCGCCAAGTGACGTCAGTTGATAGGTGATATTCGGACTCTGAGAGAGCGATGTTGAGAATGTGTTGAGTGGCTGGTTGTGGTGGAGGCCGGGGGCAGGCAGGATGTGCCCGCCATGCGCCGGATCCTCGCCGAGTGGCCGGCGCCGATAGTTTTCTGCGGCCCGGCAGTGGGGACTGACCTGAAATGGCCGACCGCGACGCTTGAAAAAGATTTTGCCTGGTCGCCGGAAAACCCGGTAGTAGATGCCGTCAAAGCCTTCCGCGCAGGCCCTTGTGATGCCCCGTTGTGGGATTTGGCTGCGATCCTGCAAACCGTGCACCCGGCGGATGGCCATTTCCAGACCCAGGCGGGAAACCTGACGGTCGCCGACGATGGTTCACTCAGCTTCGCGCCCGGAACCGGCAAACATCAGGCCCTCAAGGTGGATCCGGCAAAGCGTGACGCCACGCTCAAGCTTCTGATGGAAGTCGCTACGGCTAAGCCCCCGGCCCCGCAGGGACCAGGCCGCCGTCCACCGCAGGCAGCAGCGCAACAGCAACCACCTGTTCAGGTCAAACAACCCTGAAACGCCGAAGCCATAGTGGCTTACCATGCCAACGCCCGGACATGACGAAAGTTCACTGCGTCCATCCCCCGCGACGTAAGCGCAATGTAGAGGTCAAGGTCCGCCGTCAGAACCAGGCGGTTCTGTTCGCACGCTGCGGACACAGATGCATCTGCCAGTCCGAACCGGGCGAAAAGAGGATGATGGACCAATTCCCTTGCGGAATAGCTACATTCCTCTGCACTCACGACGAACTCCCGGAACTGCTCCCGGACCATATCAAACTCCCGCCCGGAAAGCTTGGTGAGATCACTGACCTGACTCACCACATGCGGAGTAACTGAAAGCGTGCCAAACTAGTGGACCAAGCGTTTGAGGGGTGCGAAAATCCGCGATCGAGTAATCTTGCGTACGCTTGAATTCGGGAATTCGCCGTTCGTTTATCGACCCCACCAACAGAAGCACCAGCAGGTTCGTATCGAACAATGCGCCCCTGCCCTTGTACTTTTTGATTAAACTCGCGGCGTCCCCTATTTCAAAAGGTTGGAACAGCCAGCAGCCGGATCTTCATGGAGAGTACGTCTCCATTGTCCTTGGCCACGGCGAATACCTTGTATTCCCGCTCTGAATCAGCGCCGATCGTCACTGCAAGTGGGGAAAACGAGGACAATGGGCTACGCGCTTTCGGCAAGTCACTACTCAATGTGATGAGCCAAACAGGACGACCGTCAGCGGTTGACGAGTCAATCTCTTCCAGTCGCAGTGCCGATGCCCTCTTCGGACCGAGCGAGGTCTTTGCAAATGTGACCGTTTGCTGGACGGCATCCTTGATTTCCATACTCCGGAGATAACATTGATTCGGCTGGAACTAATGCTTTGCGGGCTTGCCCAGATGCTCCACAATCCGGGTCGCTTCTTCGACTGCCCGGGCTAGCACCGACCGAATTTTTCCGTCTTCCAGCATCAGCAACCCGCCAATCGTGCAGCCCGCCGGAGTGGTCACATCGTCCCGCAACGAAGCTGGATGGCGCCCGGTTTCCAGTACCATTTTTGCCGATCCCAGCATGGTCTGGGCCACCAGGGTCAGCGCGAGGTCCCGCCGCAACCCGACACGAACTCCGGCATCCGCCAGCGCTTCCATCACCAGGTACATGTATGCCGGACCACTGCCGCTCAACGCCGTCACGGCGTTGCAATAGTGCTCCTCCACCGTCACGCAACGCCCCACGGAACTGAAGATCCGCTCGGCAATCGCCAGATGCTCAGCGGTTGCCTTGTGCCCCGCGCAGACCACCGTCATCCCTTCGCGGGCGACACAGGGAGTATTGGGGACCGCTCGGACCCAAACACCCGGCAGCAGTGATTCCAGGCGCTCCAGCGTCACTCCCGCCAGAATTGAAATCAGCATCGTATCGGGCCGAAGGTTTGCCTCCCGAAGCTTCGCGCAAATGATCTCGATCTGGGCCGGCTTGCAACAAACCAGAATGATGCCGGAAGCCTCGGCAATCTCCCGATAATCCCGCTGCGAAGTGATGCCAAGCTGCGCCCCCACGTCCAGACAGGTCTGTTCCGTCCGGGCCGTGGCCCAAACCTGGCGACGAACAACGAGGCCGGCGTCGAGAAGTCCCCGAATCAGGGTAGTGCCCATTACTCCAGCCCCAATCACGCCGAGGGTCCGACCGGGCTCAAGAACTAAGGTGTTTTCCATGTTGCGCGTCCTGAACCATTTACGCACGGCAGCCCTATGTGGCTGTCTTGTTACACTTTCTCTACTGGAGCCCGAAATCCCATTGGCGCGCGGAAAGTTCTTACGTCTCTTCATCGGTAATATGGCCTCGGGCAAAACGCGGCATCTCCTGACAGAGATCGAAACGCTGCGTCGCTACGGCAACAAGAAGATCGCAGTCTTCAAACCCCGCACCGACACCCGCAGTGGCATGAATACCATCCGCAGCCGACGCGGTGACGAGGACATTGCGGAAGAAATCACCGCGAGTGACCCCAGTGATCTCTGGCCCATCCTTAGCGCCCGGGAATCCGAACTGGGCTGCAAATTTGAAATCATCGCCTTCGATGAGGTGCAGTTTTTTCCGCGCAACTCGGGTTTTTTTCAGTTGGTGAAGCACCTTCTGGAGCAGGGCTACGATGTGATTGGAGCGGGCCTCGCTTTTGACTTCCGGGGCGAACCTTTTGGCTCCACGCCGGACCTGACGCTCCTCGCGGAAGACCGCTGCATGTGGATGACATCCTACTGCACACGCTGCGGCCAGAGAGCGCCGTATCCGCAGAGGATCATCAACGGAGAACCCGCCCACTACAACAGCCCGCAGATTCTGGTGGGCGGCGACGAAACCTACGAACCACGCTGCGACGACCACTTCATCCTGCCGGGGCGGCATTATCCCGGGGTGGATGAGACCTCGTCCCAGGGCTCTATCTGGCCCAAAACAGTGGAAGCCAACTAACCTCCCGGAGCGACTCTGGTCTGCGTGACTAAATCAGGACTCCAACTCGTTGACCTTCGCCAGGTAGATCTGCAGCAGATCGAGCCCTTGCTTCAGGAGGAGATCGCAGAGTGGGAGGAGGTCCTGCACTGGGATTTTTCGGCAAACGCAGAGCAGGTCCGTCGCTACGTTGGCTCCCGCGGGCTGCCGGGGGTGGCTCTGATGGACGGGACTACGGTTGCCGGATATGGTTATACGGTGCTGGAGGAACCCAAGGGCCTGATCGGCGACGTTTACCTGCGCCGAGCCTGGCGGGAGACGGACTCGGAGATGACCGTCTTCAAAGTACTTCTGGATGCGCTCACCGGGACACCTGGCATTTTGAGAGCGGAAAGTCAGCTCATGCTGGTAGCTCCACATATCGCGCGGGCACTCGAACGAGAACGCTTTGTGAGAGTCTTCGACCGACACATGCTCTCCCGCGATCCGGCGACATATCTGGCCCCGCACAACCGCGCAGAGCTTGAACAGAGGTTCCACTTCGAAGAATGGCACCCCATGGGACGTGAGCCCCTGTCGCAACTGATTGCCCGCTCCTATGAGCGCCATGTGGACGGCCAGATCAATGACCAATTCACGACGGAAGGGGGAGCGGGGCAGTTTGTTCGCTCCCTGATGGAGGTCGGTGGCTGTGGTCAGTTCTTTCGCCCCGCCTCATTCTTCGCGAGTGATCGGCAGACAGGGTGCCTGGCGGGGGCGATTCTGACGAGTTTTGTGGCCCGTGATACAGCGCACATTACCCAAATCTGCGTTGTGCCGGAGGCGCAAAACAGTGGCCTGGGGCGGGAGTTACTACGCCGTGCCATGCTGGCGATGGCAGAGGGGGGCGCATCCCGGGTGACGCTGACGGTCACGACTTCCAACAGCAGAGCAATGCGATTCTACCGGGCTGCCGGCTTTGAAGAAATGCGGCAATTTTGTGCGATCGTGTGGGACACCGCTTCTCATATGTCAAACTCCTGAATTGAGACTAATATTCATCGGTGACATCTTCGGCCATGCCGGACGCCGCATCGTAGCTGATCATTTGGAGGACATTCGGGCCACCGAAGGCATCGATGTCGTCATCGCAAACGGTGAGAACTCCGCAGCCGGTTTTGGCATCACGCCCGGCATTACACAGGACCTGATCAGCTATGGCGTGGATGTGATTACCACCGGCAACCATATCTGGGATAAGAAAGAGATCCTCAGTTACTTTGTTCATCAGCCACGCCTCCTGCGGCCGGCGAACTATCCCGACCCTTCACCTGGCTCGGGGGTTTACATTCACGAGACTCCGACCGGCGTGAAGATCGCGGTAATCAATCTGCAGGGTCGCGTCTATATGGCGAACACAGATTGCCCATTTCGCAAGGCCGATGCGATTCTGGCGGCACTTCCCTCTGATGTGAAGGTAAAGTTCGTCGATTTCCACGCCGAGGTCACCAGCGAGAAGATTGCGATGGGCTGGTATCTGAATGGCCGGGTCTCAGCCATGGTTGGCACCCATACCCATATCCCCACAGCGGACACGCGCATTCTTTCCGGGGGCACAGCCTACCAAACCGACTGCGGGATGACCGGCCCGTACGACTCCGTTATCGGAGTGGAGAAAGATCCCATCCTGCACAAATTCCTGAGCCAGCAGCCAGTCAAAATGGAACCGGCGAAGGGCATGGTCGAGCTGCATTCGGTAATTGTGGATGTGGATGATGCGACCGGCAAGGCGACGGCAGTCCGGCGTCACGTAGTTTACGGCGACTAGTTCCGACTACGGCTGTTTGACGTAAATAATGACTCTACGGCCCTGTCCGGCACCACCGCTGGCGACGCTGTTCTGGATAATGAGCAGCTGAGTGGGGTTATCCGGCAGCGTGATTTGGTTCTTCGGAATACGGACATTCACCTGCCACACACCCACCAGTGACGGGGCCAGACCTGAATACAGAACATCGCCGCCGGTCACAAATTCGGTCCCGATGAAAACGGTGGGGGGGCGGGGGGAAGAAAGCGGCCCCGTAGCGGCTTCGCCATCAGCCGGAGGATTGTCAATGACGCCCTGGCCGGTGCCATACAGGGTGATAACGGACCCGGCGACGGCGGGATTTTTTTCGGTATTGAGCGTCCCATCCTGATTCTGCGCGACGGCCGCACCGCTGCCGTTTGCAGCCTGGGTAAACACTCCGGGCAGTGCCGGGGCCAGAACCAGAGTCGTCTCCCCGAGGATTCGCCCGGTGGCGACCTCGACCACTTGCAGATTTGCCGTCCCGCTGGTCGCGGCACGGTAAGGGACCTGAAAATTGATCTGGTCCGGACTCACCGAAAACAGCGGTACTGGCTGCTTATCAAACAGCAACTGGAGCCCGGCAAGGGTGCGAGACAGCGGGATCTTTGTGCTGGCTTCGGTCTGTTCTCCGAACTGGCGCTGATTGCCGCGCGAGTACAGTGCGCCGATCATGCCGGGCGCGGCGGCATTGCTGAAAAGATAATTCGCGGCGTTCAGCGACGCCAGGCCGGGCACATGGATGGCAACGCGGTTGGCTGCATCCGCTATGAACACGTTGCCCCACTGATCCTGAGTGACCGCGCGGGGACTAACCGACTGGATAGCCGCATTGGCCGCAAAGCCGTTGGCGGCCAATGCGTTAAAACCGGGGAACCGGATCGCAACATTCGTCCCCGCATCCGCCACCCAGATATCGCCGGTGGCAATACTCACATACATCCCTCGGGGGCTATTCAACCCGTTGGTGAGCGTAACAGCGGCTGCGGCATCCGGGATGGAACTGGGCGCGTGATCAAAAATGAGAACGCGGCCATTCCCGGCATCGGCCACATAGAGCCGGTCGTCGGAATCGGTAGCGATGTGGCGGGGCGCGCTCAGCTGATTCGGGCCACTGCCGGGGGCAGAGGAGTTAAAGTCTTTTTGCCCGAAGACGATGGCGGCGGACTGACCGCTGGTGAAGGTTTTTGAAGTACCCCGGAAGAACAGGACGCGGTTGTTACCAGCATCGGACACCAGCAACCCCTGCTCGCTGGCCTGGGCAAGCCCGTAAGGTGAGGCCATGGTCCGGGCCGAGGCATCCGGAATGCGCGTGAAGTAATTCAGTTGCCCCAGCAGTAGGTCGGCCTTCGGCAGGACGCCGGGAACGTAGTTTTCGAACGGCTTCGGGAAGCGAAGCACTCTGCCGTTGGCTGAATCAGCGACGAAGAGATTGCCGTCCGGATCCACATAAAGTCCGGTAGGGCTGGACAGGCCGGATTGGTTCGGCCTGTTGCCATCGTTGGCCGGATAGTTGATGAGGTTGTGCTGGAAGTCCGGCTGCCCGATGACGATATCTGCTTTGGCCCCAAAGGGGATGTTCCGAAGGTCTTTGAAGCCAAGAATACGGTGATTGTAGGTGTCAGCGACGTAAAGTCGGGGCGGATTGGAGGCGAGATCAACCGCCAGGCCGGCATCGCCGCCCTGCGTGAAATTGAACTCTCTGCCTTCAATCAGATTGGGCGCACCCTGATCCGCCAGGTCCTGCCCGATGATCCGGACAGCGGGCCCAAAACCCGAAGTCGCGCTGGGTAGGACGACGACACGGTGATTCAGGACATCCACTACATAAAGCTCGTTGTTCGCGTACGCTGCCGCTACAGGCCGGGCAAGGGTGCCCGGACCTGGCGAGGGCAGACCCTGATTGATTGTGCCGGTGAAAAAGTCTTTTTGGCCAACAACCTCCGCAGCCTGCTGATTCTGAGTGTCAGCGGTCCATTGCGTTGCGGGGCGATACAGGAGAAGCCGGTTGTTGAAGGTATCTGCAATTCCCAGCTGACTACCCACGAGAAACAGACCTGCCGGGCTGGCATTGAGCTGGAGGTCGCTGACGGTCGGGGGATTCGAGTCGGTAACGACCCCCAGGAGGCGCGAAGCTGCCTGCCCCGTAAACAAAGGTGCGTTCCAAAACAGAATGCGCCCGCGCTGGGCCGAGAGAGCCTCTGCGACGTAAAGACGCCCGGCCGAATCCACGACCAACCCGGCGGGCAAACCAATGGCGTTCAGACTGGTGGTCGCCGCCCCTCGGGGCGTATAGGTGGAGGTTGTGAAATCCGATTGCCCCAGAACAATTTCGGCCGCCGGACCCGGCGGAGAATCCGGCCCCAGGTCTTTGACGTTGTAGCGGAGGACACGATTGTTGAAAGGGTCCGTCACCCAAAGATTCCCGCTCGGATCGAAAGCCAGGGAAGAGAAAGAGGTGCTGACATTCCCCCCGGTAGCGGGAACGCTCAGCGCCAGGGTTGCTGCCGAGACACCATCCTGGTTGGTGCCGTTCGTGGTGAACCCGCGCTGGCCGATGACGAAGTCCGGGAGTTGGTCCCCGGCCTGGGTAAACGGCTTCGGGAAACGAAGTATGCGATTGTTGGCGGCATCGCCAACATACAGATTCCCTTTCGTATCGACCGTGAGGGATGTGGGGGAGGCCAGCCCCGTGACACGCGGCGCACTGCCACGATTCGGGCCTTGGGCGGTTGTGGAGGCCAAATCCGCCTGGCCGATAACAATGTCGGCCTTGCGGCCATTCGCGAACCCGAGGGCGCTGCGAAAGCCGAGGACGCGATTGTTGCCGGTATCGGCGATGTAGAGACCAGGGGGATTAGTCGTAAGGTCCAGAGCAACCCCTTGTGGGCTGAATAGCTCACGACCTTCTGCCAGATTCGGCGAGAAGTTATCCAGTTTGAGCGAAGTCTGCCCAATAGCTCGCGACGGAGTAGGGTTCAGGGTAATCTGAGCCGACGCCACAGTGACAAGCGACAAAAGCGCAGCTAGGCAAACGAGAACAGGTCTCATGCAGTATGGTAGAAGCCGGTGAGCCGAAAAAACTGATCTATAGCCAAATTACCACGGGTTTGCCCCAGAGGTGTTCCGGCTGGTGGCTGAGCACTACCGGCAAACGCGCCCGACGGCATCCATTTTTTCGTCGGTGAGGTACCCGTACCGGTTGATCCAGACTTTGTTTTGCGAGGCGGACCAGGCTACCCCGAGGCGCTGTTCAAAGTCCGTCAGGGGCCCATACCCGTGCGCCAGAGCGTAGACCGGAACCGAACCAGCAGCCTTTTGCGCCATCCGGAGCTTGCCACGCTGGGCCTCCACACCCGCCCCGTGAGCTGTTTCCGGCCCGGGGTAGGAGTAGTCCGTCAGGTTCGGGTGGCCGGGGCCGTCGTTGATGCGGAGAATGTCGGCAAGCCGTTTCGTGAGAAGCGCCTGCGAGATTCCGGGGTTCGCCGCCAGAAGCGCATCGCCATAAAAACGCAGAATCATGGGCCAGTGCATGGTGTAGAGCTTCACACTTATGCCATTGGCGTGTCTGGCTGCGAGGCGATAATCCATTCCGGAGGAGAAGGCGAAGGGCGGCGGGAAGGCGTTGGGGACGAGTTCTTTTTTGGGACCTCCGGCGGCGGTCAAAGCGGTACGGAAGCCGGAGAGGAGTTCGCTCATCAGGGCTGCTTTGAACCGGCCCAGATCCTGCAAGCCAGGGCTGCGACTGAAGGCGGGGAGGAGAGCGAACGCGGGGTTCTGCAGTTCCTGATCCGTCAGGCTGCCATGAAGGTGTCGATACAGATCTCCGGCTTCGCGCCGCATCCTCGCGAAATTGAACCCCAGGCGTTTTGCAGCGGCTTCGGCCGGAGCGCTGAAGTCGAGAAAGGCGTCATCGAGCGTGTACTGCGGGTATTCGGGCCAGTCCATCCGAATGCCGTCAATTTCAGGGTATTGCTGACAAAGGTCGGTAATGAGCGCTTCGGTATACCGCCGGATGCCGGGAGAGGCCAGGCTGCCGGTGTTCCCGACGCGCCGTTTCGGCACGGTGCCGTCCGGGAGGCGCGGCTTGTCCTCTTCGGTGGGGCCACCCGACGTCACGATGTAATCGGGTGGGATGACCGACTGGATCTGAAAGTAGGTCTTCAGGCCCGCAGCCTTTGACGCGCGCAGGAAATCGCGAACGATCTGCCCCTGACTGCGGGTGAGGTTATCCGGCGCAGAGGGCTGGTAAGCAAGGCCCTGGTAGAGCTTGAGATTCGGCACAAAACTGGGGGAGGAAGAAGTGTAGAGCTCCCGCTTTCCCCAGAGAGGGCGGTCGAGGAGGCGAACGCCACCGGCTCCGGCGTCGATAGGGGGCTGGCGCTGCCCATGCTGCGGGTCAGAAGGCTCCATCACGTAGGGGGAGGTGGCCACCGCGTTGGCACCTGCGCGGGACTTCACGTTGCGCAGAACCTGCTCAATGCCCTCCACCTGGTAATCCTCGGGCATCACCGTGATCCCCAGGAAGCGGGCCTTGTCAGCAGCATGAAGAGCAACAGGGAGAGCCAGCGTGGATTGAAGCAGTTTGCGGCGGGTGAGCATCTATCGATTTTAGCCGCCTCGCGCGAAAAGCGATTGGCTAGACTTGAAAATTGCGCGTTTCCGCCGTCAGTTACCTGAATACATGGCCCCTCGTTTGGGGTTTTTTGCACGGCCCGCAGCGCGGTCGTTTCGACTTCCGATTTGACCTTCCGGCACGATGTGCGGAAGCTCTGGCCCGCAATGAAGCGCAGATTGGTCTGGTGCCGTGCGCCGAGATCGAACGGATGGGGCTGGAATTGCTGCCCGACGTGGGGATCGCTTGTGAAGGTGCAGTACGAAGCATCCTGCTGTTCTCGAAGAAGCCGTTTCGCGAGATCCGTACATTTGCGGTGGATTCCGGTTCCCGAACCTCCGTGGCGCTGTCGCGGATCCTGCTGCGGGAACGCTATGGAGTAACGCCCGAGTTGCGCACGCATGCCCCGGACCTGGACGCGATGCTGGCCGATAGCGATGCCGCCCTGGTGATTGGCGATCCGGCGCTGCGGCTGGAGCCGGAGAGGCTGGGCTGGAACTGGCTGGATCTGGGGGCGGAGTGGAAAGAGTTGACCGGGCTGCCGATGGTGTTCGCTGCATGGGCAGGCAAAGGGACCGTACTGGACGAGCCGGGTCTGCGGGAGGCGTTCGTGGCGTCGTGGCACTGGGGCCGGGACCACATGGACGAAATCGTGGCGCAGGCGGAGGCAGAACGAGGGTTTGACGGTGCGCTGGCGCACCTCTATCTGACGAATTACATTCAGTTTGAACTGACGCCGCGACACCTGAAAGGCCTGGCACTTTTTCGAAGCCTGGTCCGTGATCTCGACGCCATAAAATGGGGTGTTGTAAGATAAAGGAAGTTGCTCCTGAGTAGCTCAACGGTAGAGCATTCGGCTGTTAACCGAAATGTTGTAGGTTCGAATCCTACCTCAGGAGCCAAACTTTTCATAGACTTGCACTCCTTTCCCTCTCCCAAAATCCAGACTTTTTAGCAGACTGTGGGGACTTTTGTGGTGATCATGGTTCAACGTCGCTGAAAACGCTGCTTAGTGGATAGCAACACTGGAACTGAAGTGCGGCCAGACCGCCGAAAAGAAGTGTAGCTGAGCAGGGTCGCCGTGCCGCATGTGCCGGGCCTCCGCGCCGCACTCGAAGTCGTCGGGCAGGTCTAGTTTGACTGGCTTGTTTCTGGTTCAGGGCGGATTGACTCACATGTAGTCGTCCGCCCTTCCTTTATTTCCCCTAATAGAAAGTCCCGCCAAACATCGCCACTACCGCCACTACCGCCATTGCGACGAGCTTGGCTCCATGGAATCAATGACTTGTGCTCGATGCTGAAGAGTGGCAGTCGATTCGCTTCCCGCTCCACATCGCCCTTCACGGTTGCAAACCGCCACTATCCAACACGGCGTGGGATGAACTCCCTTGCGCGCGCTCTGGGTTACTGGACAAACGACCGGGATCGATCCGTATCACCTTCAAGTTCCCTTGACCAATCAAAATCAAGGAACCGCGATACGATGTAATCTTGTAGGCTGATGAGCCGCTTCCCGAAGGTTGATGCGACGTTCACGAACGAGAGCTTGGGCGTGAATGCCGTTGCCCAGTTTGCCGCCACCAATGGATTGGTTTGGCGAGAGAACCAAATCAAGGACGTCGGAATCGATGGTCAGTTGGAATATGTAGACGAATCAGGATCTGCAACTGGGCGTCTCGTTGCGGTCCAAGTGAAATCTGGCCCGTCTTACTTCACCCACAATGATGGAGCTTGCTGGCGTTTCTTCCCTGACGAAAAGCATCGGCTCTATTGAGAGCGCTTCCCGATCCCCGTGATCTTGATGCTCCGCAAGCCCGACACCGTAGATACTTTCTGGGTTGACGTCCGACACGCTCACCGAAGTGGTGCGCAGGACAGGACCGTAGGCATCTCCATCCCCAAGATCCCCGAACTGAGGCTGACGGGTAGAACAACCTTGTTCGAGAACTCCGGAGTGACCAGCCAGGAATTTGCTGAGTCGTTACGTGAAGTATTGAAGCTGATGGTGGCGGCCCGGTCGAGGGAAGCCGCATGTCCGCTGTCTTTTTTTCAACTCTTCGTGAACGGTCTGCCCAATATTGTCCGATCTCTGCACTTCGGGATGGACCTCGTCACGGATCTCGTAGGATTGAACCTCCTCGAGGCTGGGTCGGAGTTCGGCATGGGGCTCAGCTCAGAGGAATACAATTTTCTTTTTTCTTACATCGAGTTTCTTGTTTCACAGGACCTGGCGCACATCGATTTTGGGGACTATCTAATCGACTGGAACGATAGGCAAATGGTCCCCCGTTTCGTGGTGCCGCTCTCATCTCGGGGTCGTGCTCTTGTCCGGCTGATAAACGCTAAAGAGGACGAACTGCGCGCCTCTGCGGTCTTGCCCCACGGTGGCCGGATTCGGATTGCACAAGAACATCTCTTTCAGTGGATTGTGACCCAGTCCGATCTGGAACGAATACCGCTGGTTCGCGCTTTTGAGCAAAGCATCCGTAGCGAAACGAAAGTCACAGAACTGGACGGAACGCCCCTAACGCGATCCTTCCGTCCAGTTCACTCCGGCCGCGGACAACATCGTAGACCGTGTGATTCTTCAGATCGCAAAATGTAGTTGCAAATCCCTGCCGACGAGTGAAGAAGTGTTCGTCAATGCCGAGGATCCGAGGACACTCCGGACGCGCGCGTTCTCCGGCTACCCGGCGAATGTGAGCGAGAAACCACCGCTCGATCGTGGCCGCCAATCAGGTGAGTTTTAGAACCTCTATGAGTCGCAGATTATTCTAAAATATTGGTGCGGGGAGATTCGGATGCCTGTTGTGGGCGCGTCGCGGAACGTCAAATTCATATTCGGCCTGACATTGGCCATCGCATCCGCGAGCGCCCAGACGCCCGCCGCAGCGCAGGCTCGAGGCAAGTTCGTTCGGCAATACTGCTTCGGCTGTCACAGCGAACGCCTCAAGACGGGCGGCGTGGTGCTTGAGAATATCGATGCCGCCCGGTTGCGCGACGACGCTGGAGTCTGGGAACGCGTGCTGCGGCAAGTCGGCAGCGGGCAGATGCCGCCGACAGGTATGCCGCACCCCGACAGCGCCGCTCGCTCCGCCTTTGCGGACAACCTGGAGGCGGCCCTCGACCAGGCAGCACGGGCCAATCCGAACCCCGGTCGGACCATGCCGCATCGCCTGAACCGGGCCGAATACAGCAACGCTGTCCGCGACCTGCTGGCGCTGGATAGCAGACCCGGCGAAGCCCTGCCCGTCGACGATTCAGGCAACGGCTTCGACAATCAGGCCGATGTGCTCACCATGTCGCCGTCCCTGATCGACCGCTATCTTTCGCTGGCCCGCTCTGTCAGCCTGGCGGCAGTCGGCGATCTCAAGGCGAAACCGATCGACGTGGAGTATCACGGATTCGACTCCAGCGCCGACCGCCCCGCCAAACGTGACCCGGACCCGCTGCGCGTGCCCTTCGGCGCCAACCGCGGCATGTTCGCCGACCACTACTTCCCGCTCGACGCCGAGTACGATCTGCGCATCGAGATCAGAGGTCTCACCGCCCAGGTTCTCACCACACAAATCGCGACGGTTCGCATTCCCGTGAAGGCCGGGTTCCACCACATCGTCACCACTTTCCCCGGTAATTCAGTCCGCGAGGAACTTGCCCTTGTCCCGGTCGGCCGCCGTGTAGCCCCAGTCAGGGCCCCCAAATCCCTCCATCTGGACATCCGCATGGACGATGCCCGCCTGGAACTCGCCGAAGTGAGGCTGATCGACGCGAACATCGACGTCGGCAAAATCACCGTAGCCGGTCCTTATCGCGCAACGGGACGCGGCGATACGCCCAGTCGGCGTCAGATCTTCGTCTGCCGAGCTTCGTCTGCCAGTGCCGCGTCTGCCAGTGCCGCGTCCGCCAGTGCCGCGTCCGCCCCTCAGGAAGCCGCCTGCGCGAAGAAGATCTTCACCAACCTCGCCCACCACGCCTTCCGCCGTCCCGTCGTCGATGCCGACGTTCAGCCGCTGGTTCGTCTCTATGAAAAGGGTCGGGCCGAGGGCGGCGACTTCGACGAGGGCATCCGCCGTGGACTCCAGGCGATCCTGATTTCGCCCGACTTCCTCTTCCGCGTCGAGCACGATCCAAAGGGCGCCGCTCCGGGCAGCGTCTATCGCCTGAACGATCACGAACTCGCTTCGCGGCTGTCCTTTTTCCTGTGGAGCAGCATCCCTGACGACGAACTGCTGACCCTCGCCGACCAGGGCAAGTTGCACGCCCCCGGAGTCCTGAAGGCTCAGGTCCGGCGTATGATGGCCGACTCTAAATCCGACGCCCTCATCGACAACTTCGCGGGACAGTGGCTCCTGCTGCGTAATCTCGCCAGCGCAAGGCCCGACACCGACGTCTTCACCCACTTTGATGAAAACCTGCGGCAGGCGTTCCTCCGCGAGACCCAGCTTTTCCTCACCAATATCTTCCGCGAAGACCGTCCCGCCCTGGAAATGCTGGATGCGAACTATGCCTTTCTTAACCAGCGCCTGGCCAAACACTACGGCATTCCCAACGTCTACGGCCCGCAATACCGCAAAGTCAGCCTTCCGCCGGGGTCCCCTCGCGGGGGCCTGCTGGGCCAGGGCAGCGTGCTTACCGTCACGTCCTACCCCAACCGCACCTCCGTCGTGCAGCGCGGCAAGTGGGTTCTGGAGAACATTCTCGGAACCCCTCCGCCACCTCCGCCGCCGGACGTTCCTCAGCTGAAACCTCAGGCCTCCGACGGGCGTAAGCGAACCATGCGTGAGGCTATGGAAGAGCATCGGAACAATCCTGTTTGCTCTTCTTGCCACAGCCGCATGGACCCCATCGGCTTCGCGCTTGAAAACTTCGACGGCGTCGGGGAATGGCGCGACAAGGACGCAGTCGCTCCCATCGATGCTTCCGGTCGCCTCCCCAACGGCGAACAGTTCAATGGCGCCGCTGGTCTCACGAAGGTCTTGCTTGAGAAGCACAAGGGAGAATTCATCGAGACCGTAACCGAGAAACTAATGATTTACGCCTTGGGAAGAGGGATGCCGCCGGACGATAAGCCGGCCATACGCGCCATCGCCCGCAAGGCAGCCGGGCGCGAATATCGCATGTCGGCGTTTATCGAAGCGATAGTGGAAAGCATACCGTTTCAAATGAGGAGAGCTGGAGAAATCCAATGAGGAAGCCGGGAGAGCGATGATTATCACAAAGAAAGCCTTAGGTCGTCGAACGTTTCTGCGAGGTGCCGGAGCCGCGCTGGCCCTGCCCGTGCTTGATGCTATGACGCCGGCCTTGTCGGCCGCCGCGAGCCAGGCTCCGTCACGCCTGGTCTTCGTGTTTCACCCCAACGGAGCCATTCCCACCCGCTGGACGCCCGCCGCCACCGGCAAGAATTTCGAGTTCTCGCCCTCCTTGAAGGCGCTTGAGCCTTTCCGCCAGAACACCACTATCCTGAGCGGTCTCGCCCAGGTGCAGGGCAACCCCTTCGGCGACGGCGGCGGGGACCACTCCCGCGAGGGCGCCACCTGGCTCACGGGTGTCCATCCTCTGCTCTCGGAAACCGAGCTTGCAGTCGGCATTTCGGCTGACCAAATCGCCGCCAATACCCTCGGCAAACAGACGCAGTTCTCCTCGCTGGAAGTTTCGCTTGAGTCCCCGGGCCTGGGCGGCGGCTGCGATGGCCACTACAGCTGCGCCCTGACCAACACGGTTTCGTGGAAGAATCCCTCCACGCCGCTGCCGATGGAGTCCAGTCCGCGCATGCTCTTCGAGCGCCTCTTCGGTGCAAGCGACAGCACCAACCCGGCTGACCGGCAGGCTCGTCTGGATGAGCAACGCAGTCTTCTCGACTATGTCACCGGCAGCATCGACCGTTTACAGAGCAAGCTCGGCCCTCGTGACCGCACAAAGCTCAGCAACTACCTCGATTCCATCCGCGACATCGAACGCCGCATTGAGAAGGCCGAGGCGCAGAACTACGAAATGCGCCTCCCCGAGATGGTGCGTCCCGCCGGTACGCCCTCTACCTTTGAAGACCATGCCAGGCTCATGATCGACCTGCAGACCATCGCTTTGCAGGCCGACATGACCCGTGTTGTCACCTTCATGTTCGGCCGAGCTCAAAGCAACCGGGCCTACCCGAACATCGGCATCTCCGACGGACACCACGCGCTCACGCACCATCAAAATAACCCTGAAATGATCGAAAAGGTCGCCAAAATCGACCAGTATCTGGTTAGCCTCTTTGCTTACTACGTCAACAAGCTGAAGACAACCTCCGATGGACAGGGCGGCAATCTGCTTGACGACACAATGATCTGTTACGGCGGCAGCCTCGGCGATTCGAATATCCACCAGCACCACAATTTGCCGATCACACTGGTCGCGGGGAGCCGGTTTTTCGAAGGCAACCGCCACCTGGTCTATCCAAAAGACACTCCGCTCAACAACCTCTTCCTGTCGATGTTCGCCAAAGCGAATGTGCCTTGCGAGAAGTTCGGAGACAGCACCGGCCTGCTGCCTGGTGTTTAGTCGGATGTCTAACGGGAGTCCTGATGCGTAAGCTAATTGCCCTGCTCACCGTGGCCCTGCTCGCCGCCGCCGCTCATGCAGCCGGAGCCGTGCGTGTAGCCGGAGATGCGCGTCTGATTGACGCGGTGAAGCGCCGTGACGCGGCGATGGTCGCCCGGCTGATTGAGCAGGGCGCGGCGGTCAACGGTCAACTGGCCGACGGCTCCACGGCTCTCACGTGGGCCGTGTACAGCGACGACAAACGGGTCCGGTGCCGACGCCAAAGCCAGTCGCCGGACGGGCGAGACTGCGCTCATGATCGCCGCAGGCTCGGGCAGCCGGCAGGCGGTTGATTCGCTGATTCAGCGCGGGGCCAACATTAACGCTGCGGAACCCAGCCAGGGCCAGACTGCTCTCATGTGGGCCGCTGCTGAGGGACACACCGAGATCGTCAATCTTCTGGTAGCCGAGGGAGCGGACATCCGTATCGCTACAAAGTCGGGATTTACCGCGCTCGCTTTCGCTACCATTGCCAATGACGGTGACGCAGTGAAGAGGCTGCTCGCGGCCGGAGGTGATCCCAATCTAAAGCTCGGTGACGGAACGGAACTCCTGCTCGCCGCCACCTCACACAGAAGCACCGCGGCCGCTATTGCGCTGCTCGACGCCGGCGCCGACCCCGGCGTGAAGGATCAACAAGCCAACACGCCACTTCACACGGCCAGCCAACGCGGCAATCTGCCGCTTGTTCAAAGTCTGCTGGCCCACGGTGCCTCCGTCCTTACCGTCAACATGGCGCCCAGGGGCGCCGGACGCTTTGCCGGTGCCGGAGGTCAGACGCCGCTGTTTCTCGCGGCCCGCGGCGGGCATCTCGACGTCATGAAGGCCCTGCTGGACACCGGTTCCGACCCTCACTACCACGCCCCGGACGGCGGCAGCTTCCTCATGGCCGCCGTCAGCAGCGCCAATGTCGAAGCCGTCCGCCTTGCCTGGAAATACGACAACGCCGTGGATGTCGCCATGAAGGATGGGTCGACCTTGATACACGCCTCGGTGACCGGAACCGGCAACAGTCCCGAAGCTCAAGCCCGCATAGTCGAAGTCATTCAGTTCTTGGCCGACCACGGGGCCAGGCTCGACGAAGTCAACAAAGCGAACAGCACCGCGATCGATATCGCCGACGTCGGGCCTACCGACAAGGCCGTTCTCCTGATTACCAAGCTCATTCTCGCGAAGGGCGGCTACCCTGTACACCCCTCCAAACGAGGCATTGGGCTCCCCCCCGCTCAGTAGCGGCGCCCCGGGCTTGAGCCGGTGGACAATCGTCCGCCCTCTTCTGGTTACGGGGCGGCCGCGAAACGCACCAAGCCTTAATGGAAGTCGGCTCTGAGCGAGAATCCGACGGGATGCTTCACTAGCGTCCGGTTACCGGAGCAGATACCTTCTGTAACCATCGTTGAATCTATAAGTTAGGCAGTAATTTTGACTTTCTCGACTTGAACTTTTTTGCGGCGCTTTGATGCTTTTGGTGGTACCTGTAGGAAGCCCTGACAATGGGGCATGTATACAGGTAAGCTGGTTTTCGCACAGGTGATGGAGCACCTGCCGGTCCACGAGTTCAGAAAGTGTGTAGCTCGGTATGGAGGCGATTACAAATCGCGCGGCTTTTCCTGCCTTGACCAGTGTTTGTGTCTGAGTTTCGCGCAATTGACTTTTCGCGAGAGTCTACGCGATATCGAAGCCTGCCTTCGGTCGGTGCCTGAGAAGCTGTATCATCTCGGGTTTCGTGGCAACATTGCGCGCTCTACGCTGGCCGAGGCGAACGAGAATCGTGACTGGCGAATATACGCTGACCTCGCGGAAGTTCTGATTCGAATTGCCCGCCCGATGTACGCCTCCGACCCCCTTGGTATTGACCTGGACGCCACGGTATACGCACTGGATTCGACGACCATTGATCTTTGCCTCGCCGTCTTCCCGTGGGCATCTTTTCGCCGCCAGAAGGGAGCTGTGAAGATGCATACCTTGCTCGACCTTCGCGGCTCTATCCCTGCTTTCATTGAGATTTCCAACGGAAAGCGTCACGACGTACATTTCCTGGACGACATCATCCCCGAGGCCGGAGCCTACTATGTCATGGACCGCGCCTACCTCGATTTCGCACGCCTCCACGCCTTTCATCGCTGCGGCGCGTTCTTCGTGACGCGGACCAAAACCAGCGTCATTCTGAACCGGCGGTACTCCCATCCGGTACCGCCGGACACTGGCATCACATCTGATCAGACAGTTGTGCTCGGGACAGATGGTTCCGCCAACAAGTATCCCGACACTCTCCGCCGCGTTCGCTTCGTTGATCCCGAAAAAGGACACCGCCTTATCTTCCTTACCAATAATTTCGACATGCGGCACTCACCATCGCCCGCCTCTACAAGTCTCGATGGCAGGTCGAACTCTTCTTCAAATGGATCAAACAGCACCTGAGGATCAAGAAGTTTTACGGCCATTCCGAAAATGCCCTCAAAACCCAGATCTGGATTTCCGTCGCCACCTATGTCCTCATTGCCATCCTCAAGAAGCGCCTCCTCCTCGATGCCTCGCTCCATGAAATCCTACAGGTTCTCAGCCTCAACCTCTTTGAGAAAACCCCGCTTTTACTGGCGCGCGGAGAAGCCGAGTCCCATCAAAAAGTCCCCGGATTTTCTAACCAGTTGAATCTGTTCGACTTATAACCGGACGCTAGTGGGGATGCTTATTCTTAGGCGGCTTTCCTCAACGTGACCAATTCAGTCACTGGTGATATCCGTGCGCCGGGCCTTGGGGCGCAAATAGCGCAGGTTCTTGTAAGTCCCCGGCAGAGCTCCGACTGACCTTGCCCGCGGAAAACGTATCCCGTAGCTGAGAATCAGCAAAGGGAGAAAACCGGAAAAGGCAAAGAGAGCGAAGTACACGCTGGAGTTCAAGCAGGAAGCGATAGGGCTTGTGGAATCCGGTGAGAGTCTGGCGAGTGCATCGCGGACGCTGGGCGTGGTGGAGCAGACGCTGCACAACTGGGTGAAGGCAGATCGGCTGGGGAAGCTGCGCGGAGCTGAGACGAGGCGGGTGAGCGCGGAACAGATGGAGATCAGCCGGTTGCGGGCTGAGTTGGCGCGAGTGAAGATGGAGCGCGACATCCTGGGAAAAGCGACGGCGTACTTCGCGAAGGAGCGGAAGTGAGGTACGCCTTCATTCGGAGACACCGCAGCGTTTGGCCGATTCGTATCCAGTGCTGTGTGTTGAAGGTAAGCGTGGCCGGGTATCACGAGCATTTCGGGCGGCAGGCGCGGCGCGTATGGCTGGCCGCGGGTGTGGCTGGAACTTCGGGCCCAGGGCCTGCGTGTGGGCAAGCAGCGTGTGCAACGCCTGATGCAGCGTCAGGAGCTTCGTGGACGCGGGAAGAAGCGCTTCCGTGTGGTGACTACCGACAGTAAGCACAGTCTTCCGATTGCGCCGAACCGTCTTGACCGGAAGTTTCTGGTTGGCGTGCCGGATCGGGTGTGGGTCGGAGACCTCACCTACATAGGAACCGAAGAAGGCTGGCTCTGTCTCGCGGTGGTAGTGGAGGTGTTCAGCCGAAGAATCGTGGGCTGGTCACTGCGCCCGGAGATAAAAGCCGAGATCGTGAGGAAGGCGCTGGAGATGGCCTGATATCGACGCAGGTTGACGAAAGGCCAGGAACTGATGTTTCCCGGCGACCGGGGCAGCCAGTATGCCAGCGATAACTTTCGTCGGATACTGGACAACTTCGGCATCGTGCCCTCCATGAGCCGCAAAGGAAACTGTTGGGATAATGCCTGTGCGGAAACGCTGTTCGGTTCGCTGAAGGTGGAACGCCTCGCAGGTCGGACCTTCACAACCCGCCATGAGGCGCGCGACGAAGCGCTTGAGTGGATCCACTGGTACAACAACACCAGAATGCACTCCACCCCGAACTACCTGAGTCCGGCTCAGTTCGATGAAAACTGGCACAGGGCGAAAACAGCGGTAGGGCTATAACGAATTATGGGATACGGATTCTGCGGGCAAGGTCATAGAGTCCAGCTTCGGGGGCAGGTATTTCAAGGTAAAATTGATTATTTATCCAATGATTTAGTAACCCAATTAATACCGCCGCTACTTCGCAGCGGGAATGCCAACCCGCGCCTCCCAGGCACGCAGTTTTTCGAGAAGATCTTTGACTCGCTGCTGTTGCTGGCCGGCCAGATTTGATTTCTCGCTCTTATCCGCCTCCAGATTCGACAGCCAGAGCTTGTCGGGAACCGGCTCGCCGGGGAACTGGGGGGGATTGACAAGGAGTTTCCAGTCACCATGGCGCACCGCCCGCCCCTCGTTGAAACTCCAGAAGAGAAACTCGTGTTCGGGTGATTGGCCCTGAACGACAGGGAGGATATTCTGGCCGTCAATGCCGTCCGGGACCGCTTTTGGATCAGCCATGGAAACCAGGGTCGGCAGGAGGTCCATGGAAATCATGGGGCGATTCCAGACGGTCCCAGGCTTGATGCGGCCCGGGGCGCGCATGATAGCCGGGACGTGCATGCCTCCATCAAAAAGCCCCTGTTTGTAGCCACGGAAGGGCTCGTTACTACCGCCATGGTAGGGTTTGGCGTCACTGGCGGCGCGCACTTCACGTGTAGCGCCATTGTCGGCGACGAAGAAAATGACGGTATCGTTTTCCATACCCTGGCGCTTGACCTGGTCGAGGATGGAACCGATGACATCATCAACAGCGGCTACCATGGCGAGGTGAGTGCGGCGGTCGCGGTCCATGGTTTCAGGGAAACGGTCGAGGTATTTCTTCGGGGCCATCATGGAGTAGTGGGGGGCACCGAAGGCGAGGTATTGGAAGAAGGGCTTCTGTCGGGTCTGCTTCGCGAGGAAGGCGCGGGCCTCGCGACCCAGAAGTTCGGTCATGTACATGGGCTCTTCGAAGACTTCGGTTTCGTTGCGCCAGAGATCATGGAAAATTTTGCCGGGAGCAGAGCCCAGTTGGTAGTAGCGATGCGAATAGGCATCCAGCCAGCCTGAGTACCAGCCGAAGAACTCATCGAAACCCTGATTGCGGGGCCGACTGGCTTCAATACTGCCGAGGTGCCACTTGCCGAAGGCCGCTGTCCGATAGCCCATCTTTTTGAAAACACTGGCCATCGTGGTTTCCCCCGCCCGGAGGCCCTGCACGTCCCAGGAGGGTTCGGAGGGCAAAGCGCCCTTAATGCCGGTGCGATCCGGGTACTTGCCGGTCATGATGGCGGCGCGGGATGCGGAGCAGATGGGCGCATTCGAATACCATTGGGTGAAGCGCACGCCGGAGGCCGCGAGGCGGTCCAGATTGGGAGTGCGGGCTTCCGGGTGTTCATAGCAGCCAACGTCTCCGATGCCGTGGTCATCGGTAACGATCAGGATCACGTTGGGAGGGCGGCTCCCGGGCGTTTGTGCGGCCAGGTTCGCGACGGCGGCCACTGCGGGCAGGGTCAGGAGGTCGCGGCGGCTCAGACCGGGCGAGGAAATATTCGGCATAAAGGTTATTATCGGTCAACCACCTGAGAAAGATAAGAGACTATTACCATGAACACGCCCCAGAAGCTGGTCTTCCTGCATACGAGCCATGTGCTGATCCCCTTGTTTACAGACCTCGCCAACCGTCTGTTGCCGGGCGTGGAAATTTTCCACATGAGCGACGACTCGCTGATTAAGAACACAATTCGTGACGGCAAGCTGACTGAGAATACAAGTCGCCGGGTGGCCGGAATGGTTGATCTGGCCAGGCAGGGAGGGGCAGATGTGGTGCTGGTGACCTGTTCTTCGATTGGTCGGGCCACGGAACTTGCAGCGGAGAGCCGCGATTACCCGGTGTTGCGAATTGACGTGGCGATGGCAGAGCAGGCAGTCCTTGCTTTTGCCCCGGGTAAGCCGGGCCGCCTGGGGGTTGCGGCGACGCTTTCGACAACGCTGGAGCCGACGGTGGAGTTACTGAAGGCTACGGCGGAACGGCTGGGGAGGGAGGTCGAGATAGTGCCCGGCCTGGCTGAGGGGGCCTTCCAGGCGGTGCTGGCGGGGAACACCGCACTGCACGACGAGTTATTGCTGAAAGTATTGCGGAAACTGCGTGTGGACGTGGACGTGGTGGTTCTGGCGCAGGCTTCGATGGCCCGGGTAGCAGCCCTGTTACCGCCGAATGAAGGGGCTCCCATCCTGTCGAGCCCGGAGCGAGCGGTGCAGCGGGCAGGAGAGGTCCTGCGGGACTTGAAAAAGCGGGGATAAACAGAGGCGCCCGCCGGTCAGGGATCCGGCGGGCGCTTTGGTTACAGAAGAGGGTTGCGGGGCTGGTTACTTCGTGAACTGAAAGCTGACGTCAGTACCTCCGACAACCAGGGTGTCGAGAGTCCAGTTGGCTCCGTCTTTCGACATGGTGACCTGGGTCTTTTCGGAGTGGGTTGGCAACATGACCTTCTGGGCCTGGATGGTGATTGCGGTGTTGCCTTTGTCGGAGCGAATAATGAACAGATCATCGCCACTGGCCATGTCGACAGCGGAAATGGTGTACTGGCCGCTGGGAAGGGTGGCGTTTCCGACCGTTACTGCGTGAGGCAGGTTCACCGTAACCAGCGCGGTGGTACCGGCGAAGAGGCCGCAGGCGAGAAGACCGCCAAC
The DNA here is from genome assembly GCA_010084195.1 of Terriglobia bacterium. GTDB lineage: Bacteria > Acidobacteriota > Terriglobia > Bryobacterales > Bryobacteraceae > BOG-234. The sequence continues at coordinate 3,924 of RGPS01000047.1, read as the reverse complement.
TACCAGGAGAGAACCGAATGACTTGCCAAAGCGAGCGAATGTATTTTTCATTTTCTTATCCAACTTTCCGTTATCTGGTTTGGCCGGCCGCTGCTTTCAGAACTTGCAGCGCTCATGCCTTCTGTTGGTAAAGACGCGCTCCGGGGGCAGTAGTTACGGCCTCCGGAGCGTATTCAAAATGCTTTACATAGTCTGCTTTTGTAAGTATGGAATTGTAAGTATTGCTTTGTAAATTCCCGCGTTATTGCGGGACAAAGCTCCTGCCCACAGTAGCCAGGAAGAAGACAATCAGGCCGATGAGAGAGGCAAGAATAAGGGAGTGGGGCAGAACCTTGCGGAACAGGTCGCCTTCACGCCCGGGTTGACCGACTGCCGCAGCAGCCACCACCAGGGACTGAGCGGCGATCATCTTGCCCATTACACCTCCTGCCGAATTTGCCGCCGCCATGAGGACCGGAGGCAGGCCGAGTTTGGTGGCCGTGATGACCTGCAGACTACCGAAGAGGGCATTCGAACCGGCGTCGGTGCCGGTGAGGGAGACGCCGATCCAGCCGATGATGGTTCCAAAGAAGGGGAACAAGACGCCGGTATGGGTCATGGCGAGGCCGAGGACGGCGTCCATGCCGCTGTAGCGGGTGACGTAGCCGAGGACGAGCATGGCCATGATGGCGAGCATGCTTTTCTGCATTTTGCGGCAGGTCTGGAAGAACACCTGGAGGGTCCTGCCGAAGCTGAGGCCAAGGATAGGCCCGGAGATCAGGCCGGCGAGGAAGGCTGCGGTGCCGGCATTGGCAAAGATGGTGAGATCGAAAATGGCGGCTTCGGCATGGGGTGTGGGGAAAACGGGCGGCATGCGGAAGACAAGGTTGTGGAGGCCGGGGACCGGGATGATCGGGGTAGCGGTATTGAGGAAGGTAACCACGGCGGGGATGCCCGAGAGCACAACAAAGAGGGACAGCAGGAGGAAGCCGGTCCACGCGTGGGTGATCTGGCCCAGGGTGTAGGTTTTGAGTTCAACGGTGACGGGCGGTTCGTTGGGGAAGCGCCAGATGTTCTTCGGCTTCCAGACTTTCAGGAACCAGGTGAGGATGATGAGAGTACCGAGACCGCCGACAATGTCCACCAGGCCGAAGTCCTGATAGTTCGACCAGTAGAACTGGATGCCGCCGAAAGTGACACCGGCGACGAGGAGACCGGGCCAGACCTCAAACACTTTGTCCCATGTGGTGACGAGTCTGGTGAGCCAAAAGGGCAGAATCAGGGCGGTCCAGGGCAGAATTCGGCCCATGGTGGCGCTGATTTGCATGGCATCAAGGCCTGTGACGGCGACGAGAGCTCTGACGGGATTGCCAACGGCACCGAAGGCCACCGGCGAGGTATTGGCGATTAGACAGAGGATGGCGGCAGCAAAAGGATCAAAGCCGAGACCGACCATCATGGCGCCGCAGATGGCAACGGGAGCTCCGCCCCCACCGGCACCTTCGAGAACGGCACCGAAGGAGAAGGCGATCAAAAGCGTTTGCAGGCGGCGGTCGGCCGTGACGCCTCCAATCGATTGCTTGATGACTTCAAAGTGACCGGACTCGACAGTCAGCTCGTAGACAAAAACGGCCGCGAGGAGGGTCCAGCCGATGCGGATTGCACCATAGACGATGCCATTGGCGGCCGCTCCGGCGATCTTGTCGAACGGCATGCCGAACTCAAAAGCGGCAAGCGCGATACAGAGCAGGGAGGCGAAGACTGCAGCCAGATGGGCGGGGGTTCGTCTGATTGCCAACAAGTAGAACAGGAGGCAGATGGGAAGTGCAGCGGAGAGTGTGGAAAGCCACACGTTACCGAGGGGGTCATAGATCTGTTGCCAGGGCATGGGGAAGGTTAGGATGTTATCACAACACATGCGCAGTTTTATTGTCATGACGATAGCCCTCACCCTGCTTTCCGGTTGTGGAAAGAAACAGACAAAGCTGCGACCGGTGCCACCAGTGCCCGTCCGGACGCAGACACCGGCGCAGACACCTGCGCAGCCACCAACTCCGGCAACAGGCCCAGGGCAGCGAGGCCGCACTACTGCAGCCCCGAAACTTCCTCCCGTACCGGCTCCTTTAGGGCAGGTACAGCGAGGTATGGCCAGTTGGTATGGTCACCCCTATCACGGTCGGCGAACGGCGAACGGCGAAGTGTACGACATGGAATCTCTGGTGGCGGCGCATCGCACCATGCCGTTCCAAACGTGGGTGCGGGTTCGCAATATCGCGAACGGGAAAACGGTGGACGTGCGAATTATTGATCGGGGCCCTTTCGTAAATAATCGGCTCATCGATTTGTCCCACGCGGCTGCCAGGGAGATCGAGCTGATCGGTCCAGGCGTTGCCGAGGTGGAGTTGACGGTCATCTCGTCCCCAAATACAGGCAGTGAGGCCGCCCAATTCGGCGTACAGGTAGGAGCGTTCCGGGAAAGGGCCAATGCCGACCGGCTTCGGGAGACCCTGGCAGTCACGTACGGAGCCGCGCGGATTGTGGAACGGGCGGGCGAGCCGACCATTTGGCGGGTCCTGGCAGGCCGCGAGGGTTCCGCGGAGGCGGCCGAGCTTCTGGCACGCCGTATCCGGCAGGAACAGCGGATTGCCCAGGCGTTTGTGGTTCGTTTGGATTAAAACTGAGAAAAATCCCCAGCGCCCGCACTATATCTCTTAGATGAAACCTGCAGGCGAGGAATTACCCACGGGCTTCGTGGGGCGATCACCACGAATCGCACAGATCCGGAGTTTGCTCAACAAGATTGGCCCCGGGCGGATGCCGGTGCTGATTCAGGGCGAGAGTGGCACAGGCAAGGAAGTGGCCGCGCGTTCCCTTTACAACGCATCTCCGGTTGGTGCTTTTGTGCCGATCGATTGCGGGGCGGTGGTGGGGCCGCTGATGGAAAGCGAGCTGTTTGGCCATACGCGGAACGCTTTCACCGGCGCGGGCGAGGCCAAGCGGGGCCTGTTGGAGCTGGCCAACGGGGGGACTGCGTTTTTCGACGAAATCGGCGACCTTCCCGGCGAACTACAGGTAAAGCTGCTGCGAGTGCTGCAGGAGAAGGAATTTCGGCCGGTGGGCTCGCTGCAGAGGATGAAGGTGGATGTCCGAATTATTGCTGCGACCCATCGGAACCTGGAAAAAGAGGTCAAGGCCGGACGGTTCCGGGAAGACCTTTACCATCGTCTGAATGTGATTCGGGTAACGTTGCCGCCGCTGCGGGATCGGCGGGAGGACATTCCCCTTCTCATTGAGCGGTTTCTGCAGAACAGCGGCAAACGCTACATTCTGACGCATGAGTTATCCCAGGCTCTGAATGATTATGACTGGCCGGGGAATATTCGGGAACTTAAGAATTGCCTGGATCGGATGATGGCCTTTAATTCGGGCCCGCTTCTGCACTTTGCCGATCTGCCGACGGCGGTTGTGAATCATGTCCGGGGGACGAGGGAACCGGAAATGGCGATGGCGGCCAGTGCCGGGGGGGAGTTCCCTGCCCCGGTTTCCCCCATCATGCCGCTGCACCTGGTAGAGCGCGTGGCCATCAAGCGGGCGCTGGATCATCTCAAGTGGGATCGGACGGAAGTAGCCATACGCCTGGGGATTGGCCGCACGACGCTCTACAGAAAGATCAAGGAGTACGAACTGGCGCAGGACTGAACGGCGGGGAGACTGGTAGTCTCAAGCTTTGCGGATCGCGCTCGATGCCACGTATAGTGTTGGGGACTCTCTTTCGGGGGTCGGCGTGTATTCGCGCGAGATGCTGGAGGGGTTTCGCGAGGAGTTCGTCAATGTCGACCCGGACGAGGTGTTTTTCTTTCCACAGAGCGATGCTCGGCTGCCCAAGCAACGAAGCACGCGGTTCTTGGTCAGCTGTGCGCACAACTCGCACGTCGCGGACATCGC
>RGPS01000460.1 GCA_010084195.1 Terriglobia bacterium | reverse complement strand
CCCTGGGCATTGTTACGCCGGCTTATCCAGATAACTTTTTTTTCACAGACACCTGCGGGAAAAGGCGCGAGAAGGATGGCCGGTGGTTCACCGGTGAGAAATCCCGAAGCCGCCTGCCGCCGGAGGAAAAGGGGCACTTTCTCAATTATCTCCTCGTTTGTGCGAAAATGGCCCGTGCCGTGCGGAAGATGCACAACCATGGGTTGGCCCATTCGGACCTGTCCAACAAGAACGTCCTGATAGACCCGCGCAACGGCAGCGCGTTGCTGATCGACATGGATGCGCTCGTGGTGCCGGGGATTGCCCCGCCCACAGTGCTCGGCACCCGGGGCTACATCGCCCCGGAGGTGGTGGCGGGCAAGGGATTGCCACAGATTGACACGGACCGGCACGCATTAGCGGTGCTCATCTACGAGACGCTGCTGTTGCGCCATCCCATCCATGGCCCCAAGGTGCATGACACGGATCCGGATGTTGACGACGCAATGCTTTTTGGGGAAAAAGCCCTCTTCGTTGAACACCCCACTGACAAGTCGAACGCGTTATCTCCCGCCCCGGCAGTTCCAGTGAGCCGGCTGGGACCGCCGCTGGCCGAATTGTTTTACTTGGCCTTTGTGGACGGGTTACACAACAAGCACAAACGGCCCGTTGCTGACCGGTGGGAAAGTGCGATTTACCACACGTTGGATCTGCTGCACCCCTCGCCCGGTGGCGGTGAATGGTTCGTGCTGGCACCTGAGATGCCCATGAAGTGTCCCTTTACCCAACAGGCAATCCAGCATCGCGTGCCCTTCGCGCGTTTCTTGTTGGAACGCAAGCCAGGTAATGTCTCAAAAGAGAAACGAACCCTGACCATTTACAATGGCCTCAGGCTGATGAAGTGGCACACGGTGGTCGGTTGCTCACCTGGTGAAGATGCAGATTCAACCGAGCAGGGCTATTTCCAACTACATAACGGCCGGTGGTGGCTGACCAACAAGACCGGCATTTCGATAGAAGTCATCAATGGGGTGCCAGTGCCATCGGGGAGCGCGGTCGAGCTGAAAAGCGGCCTGAAAATACGCTTTCCCCACGTTTCACAGAGGCCGGGGCAACCGTCGGGGAGCTGCCGAGTCTTGGAATTCGATTTCATGACGCCCTGACCCACAACTTTCGGTTCTCGATTTTAGCCGGTATCCCAAACGAAGCCCTTGTCATCCGCCGCATTGCAGGCCGCTCTCAGTGAACTGGCCAGTTCGCAGGCTCCCGAAATGGAGGAACTGAAGAACCGGCTGGAACGGCTGGGTGTTCACTTGGTGGGAAACGAGGTGCGCTTCGGTGGCAGTCATGCCCAGGCAATCGAACACCTTTTCACGGATGTCCTCAGTCAGTTGGAGCCGGTCGAGGGGAAGGAATCGCCCCCTACCACGTCGGAAGCCTTTGCCCAACTGGTCGCGAAACTGCGTCAGGTGGTACCGCTCTGGGAAGTCGAGTTATTGAGCCCGGCCACCGGTTGCCCGCCGCCAGGCGTTGAAGCGGTCCCCGGACCGTTAACCCTCCCGGCGGATGAGTTCACGCGGGACGGGATATTGCGCATGCACCCGGGCCATTTTGGGTCATTGGTCGTGGATCGTCCGCTGATTGTCCGCGGTCAAGGCACTGTGCTGTGGAGTGACGGTCGTGCCCCGGCGTTGGAGGTGCGTTCCCCTGGCGTCACCTTGGAAGATATGGTCATCCGGAGCCGAGGGGAGCAGCCTGCCTTGCGGGTGACTCCGGGGCATTCCATCAAGA
>RGPS01000459.1 GCA_010084195.1 Terriglobia bacterium | reverse complement strand
TTGCCCTCGATGTTGACGTTGAGATCAGAACCGGTGCCGGGGAGGGCGCTCACGACTTCCTGGAAGCTTTCCGCGGTGAGGCGCAACGGGTCCGACGCCGGGCGGTGTGTTTGCCGAAGGAAGCGGGGCCAATCCTGGGCGCGGAGAGGGCAACCAAGGTGGCTGGCCACCGTTTTCGACAGTTCGATATCTGCCGGGCTGCAGCGGATGAAGGCACCGTCGTGAACCCAGATGCCGCAGGTAGTGCTCTGGTCGTCGGGAGTCAGGACAGTGCAGTCCGGGATGCGGGGTTTGAGCGTCAGACCGTCCTCGCTACCCTCCGTGGTGTAAAGGGCTTCCCGCCAGTTTTCCGGGACACCTTCGCCAGCAGTTGCCCGGTGTTCCAGGACTTCAGCTAGGAAAACTTCAAAGTCCGGGGCGTTGGGATTTTCCACATAGCGAGGACCGTCCTTTTCCTGCTTAGCCTTGATTCGGGCACTCTGGTCTTTCTGGGAAAGAAAATCACAAACCTCCACCGACGGCGTAGCTGGCGTCTTTTGCTGCGTCGCAGACAGCTCCCCCTGCTGGACTGTAGATGATGATACTGAAACGACAGACGAGGAACCCGGCGAGGAATCAGGACGCTCCCTATTATCAGAAGAAATGGTGCCTGACGCCCCGCACGGTGCGGCCGAAAAAATCGAGGGTTTTTCGGAGGTTTCCGAACTGCGCACCCGACTGGATTTCTTCCGCACTCCTGTCTTGGTTTCCGTGGCTTTCTTGCCCTTCTTGCCCTTCTTGAACTTGGGCGCCTTGGCGGTTTCCTTCAGCAGGGCCTGCCAGCGCTCCGTGTTGAAGGTGTATCCCGACTCGGTGGTCCACTTTCCATTGGCGTCCTGGGTGCGGTACAGGTGGTTGCTCAGCAGCCCGTGCTTCTTGAGCGCCACGAACACGCGCCGCAGTTGATCGTAGGACGGACTGATCTGGTACTGGGCATCCAACAATACCTGCAGACGATTCATCGACATTTCCCGGTGATTGCCGGGATAAAGGCACTCTGGATGCATGGCAGGGGCGCCGTCGGCAGTGGCCCCGAACATGTGCCATAGGATTATGGGAATGAACTCGCAGTCGTTGTGCGTCGCGCCTTTTAGTATCTTGGCCAGAAACCGGCGGCAGGTCTTGCCGTTCTTGAGGGCGGCCAGGATGGCGATGATCTCCAGCTTGATCTGGAGCGCGGCGAGGCGGTCGAACTCGACCTGGGAAATAACGGGGAGGATCGGGGCAGTCGCTTCTGTCGTTTGCATGGCGCGGTTTGTGTTCAGGATTGTCAAGCGACTGAATTCACAAGCTTTTCTAACTCGCTTGCGGGTATGAGAAGGTGCCTGAAGCCTGAGACTCGGCGTAGCCGTCCTCGCTGAACTAGGCGACGGACGCTGGACGACGAGATGTTGAGCAGGGCTGCTGCTTCGTGAAGTTGGTAGGCGAGTGGTCCCGGTTTAACCGTAAACGCTCGCTCGTTGTCAGACGCGATCTGATTTAGCATCCCTACCAGATAGGGCTGCACCATCTGGCGAGCAACACGTATACTACCCCCTGCTGTATTAGACTTGAGGACTCAATTCCCGGCCTTCATTGCAGCTTTGTACTCAGCCCTGGCTTTAGAAACTTGGGACGTTTCGGACTCATGGAGCGAACGAAGCCTATGCTGTTGGATATCCATCAGTTCCACATCGCGCCAACCAAATGGACGCCGCCGCTTGCCTTTGTTCGCCAATGGATTCTGAACAC
>RGPS01000458.1 GCA_010084195.1 Terriglobia bacterium | reverse complement strand
ATCGGGATAGGGGAGAGCCTCGCGGCTCCGCCCCTCCCACACCACCGTACATGCGGGTCCGCATACGGCGGTTCGGCGGGTTGAGTCACAGACGAACAGTCAATCTCGGAATCCCGAGCGAGTCGAAGTAAGCATTGGGCAGCGCGATATGAAGGCCGGGTGAGTCGGCAATCCTCCACGGGCCGTGAGCACTGCCCGCTGTTTGAGCGGCCAGATCTTTACTCACACCGCGTTGGCGGAGTTTCGCAAACTTTGTCGAACCCAATCGCCACTGCCGCCAGATCACAGACCGTAGCCTGCGTCTGATCCACTGATCCAGTCCTTCCAGCACTGACGGCGTTTGACATTTCCCGAAGTAGCCGAGCCACCCTCCCAGATAGCGGGTGAGTTTCTCAGCCATCCGTTCTATGCTCACACCTTTGTTCCGTTGCGTCAGTTCCCGAACCCGCTCCTTGAACCGGTCTACCGCTTTCGGCGCGATCCGCCGCTTTGGCTCTCGATTCGAGGTAAAGCTGAAGCCCAGGAACTTGCGATTCCATGGCCGCGCCACCGCACTCTTCTGTTCGTTCACCCTGAGTTTGAGCTTCGTTGCGAGGAAACCCTTCAGGCTTTCCATCACTCGTTCCCCGGCCCGCTTACTGCGAACGTAGATGTTACTGTCGTCCGCATATCTCGCAAACCGGAGCCCCCGTCGCTCCAACTCCCGGTCGAATTCGTCGAGTACGATGTTGCTCAGCAATGGCGATAAGGGTCCGCCCTGTGGCGTCCCTTCATCCACCGGATTTACCAGCCCGTCTTCCATCACTCCAGCCGTCAGAAACGCCCGGATCAGCTTCAACAACCGCTTGTCGCCAACCCTTTCTGCGATCCTCGCCATCAGTCTGTCGTGGTTCACCCGGTCGAAGAACTTCTCCAGATCCAGATCCACCACCCAGCGATAGCCTTCAGCGATATACTTCTGCGCCTGTGCTATTGCCTGATGCGCCGACCGCCCCGGACGAAACCCGTAGCTGTGTTCGGAAAACGTCCGGTCCCATCTGCCTTGCAGTACCTGCATCACCGCCTGCTGGATAAACCGATCCAGCACCGTCGGAATACCAAGCTTTCGTATTCCCCCGTCCGGCTTGGGGATTTCCACCCGTTTGACCGGCTGCGGCTCATAAGTCCCGTTCAGCAACTGTTCCCGGATGCCTGGCCAGTGCTGTTTCAGAAGCTCCGGCAACTCCTGAACAGTCATCCTGTCCATGCCGGCGCTCCCTTTGTTGGCCTTGACTCGTGCCAATGCCCGCTTGCAGTTTTCCCGCCCGCAGACCTCTTCCATCAACTGTTCGCCAATGGCCGGGCTTTCTGTCCCGCGTTTCGCCGTGAACGATTCGGTCCCTCCACTGAGGCCGTTCGGGGCTTCACCCCTATTCTCCTCAGCAAAGGCCAACAATAGCTGGTTATTCTGCCGCTTGTCGCTCATGAGTCACGCTGCTTACTTGCCTCTCCCATTAACCTGCTTTCGCAGGACCGTTCGGGCCTTCATCCGTTACCGGACTAATACGCCCTCTGCTGACTTCTGCCGTCCGGTCAGGACCGGTTACCCGGCCCTCAGTCCGGTTTTCCGGACTAACGACAGATCTCCCGAGGTAAGTTCGACCGCCTTCAGCGCACAACCGCCCGATCTACAACCAGCAGTCTTGATGGATATGGACTTCGCGGTCATTGGCCCGCTCGTCCGCTGCCGTATGCCTCATATCGGGTTCTTGTTCATCGGCTCACGCTTTTGCTCCACGCTTCTTTCAGACCCCGCCTC
>RGPS01000457.1 GCA_010084195.1 Terriglobia bacterium | reverse complement strand
GACCAAGAGTTCCACATCCCCTTTGTGTGGTGCCGGGGGGAGTTCCGGAAACATGAGTGAAAGTGAGTCTGACATTCGCCTTTTGTTTGCCTTATTAGTTTACACTTGTGGCGTCCGGTTTGGCCGGGCGGGGTGAGGTTTGAGGTGGTTCAGGCCGCCTTGGGGAAGCTGAGGGGCTTGAACGGGAGGGGTTTGGAGCGATCCCAGTTATTGGCCTTGTAGAAGCGGGCTTCGGCGAGGGTTTGTTGCCAGGCGAGGTCTTCGTAGATGGTGGCGACGGAAAAAACGAAGCCGTTGACCTGGATGTTTTCTTCTTTGGGGGGCTCGGATTTGGAGAGTTCGTATGCGAGGAAGAGTTCGGCTTCTTCGCGGGCTTTGGCTTCGGCGGCGAGGCGTTTGGTCTGGAGTTCGTTGAGTTCGCGCTTGTTGCGATTGATGATGCGGTGGAGGCGGGTTTCGTAGAGGGCCATGTTGGCGAAGGCCTTGTTGTCGGAGCGCCAGGTTTGGGCCTGAGTGATGGCGGTTTCGGTTTCGGGGGAGTCGGCGTTCATTTCGGGGGCAAGTTCGTGGTGGCCGAGGCCCATGGTGTTGAATTCGATGCCTTTGACGCGGTTCATGCGCCAGTGGTCCTGAGCGATGGAGATGGCGAGCTGGTGTTCGTACTCGCCGACGGGGGCGAGGGCGTTGAAGAGGCCCTTTTCGAAGGTGAAGTAGGCCTGGCGGTCGTTATCGTCCATGACGTAGAACTGGCCGGTGAGGCCGTGGCGTCGGGCGTTGTAGCGGGCGCGGGCTTTGCCTTCTTCGGTGCGGGGGCCGGTGGAGTGCAGAGAGTTGGCGATGTTGGCCAGGAGTTGCGCGTTCGAGACGTTAGGTTTTGTTGACATTGGTTTCCCCTTCTGGTTTCAGATTTGCCACAGAGGGTTTGCAGAATGACTGTGAATTCCCTGCAGGTTGTTGAAAGCAGGCAGAAAATTATTTTTGACTGGCAAAATGCTGCTCCCCCCTTTCTTCCGCCCGGGGTTCGGCAGAGCAGGGGTGTCAGGTCAGGGGTAAAGAGCAGCAGGACAGCTGTTTCTGGAGCATAATCGCCAGCCGGTGGCAGTGCTGAAAGCGATGGAACCGGAAGCGCGGACGATTTAGGAAATGCTGGCGCTGATTCCGAAGGACTCGACGGGCGTGATGGACGGGGAGTTTGCACTTGACGTCGAAGCCGTGATTGAGGCGCACCGGGAGCCGCTGGACACGTCGCGGTGGGATTGACCGAAGCGGGATTGCTAGTGGACCAGACGGTAGTGATCGCGGCAGAACGGTCTGGTCAGACTGCCTATCAGATGGTGGAGAGCCTGGGGTCGGGCCGGACTGTAGTAGGGGTATCGGTGATTACGGTGCTGGAACTGGCGCATGGCGTGGCGCGGGCCAACACCGAACAACGTCAGAAAGTGCGTCAGCGGTTTCTGGACGACCTGCTCGCGGGTATGACTGTGTGGCCGGTAACAATCCCAGTGGCGTTGCGGGCGGGGCAAATTGACGGTTTGTTGCAGGCGCAGGGGATTCGCGTTGCGATCAGCGATCTGCTGATCGGGGCGACGGCACTGGAGCTGGGCTATGCGGTGGGTACGCACAATGTGCGGCACTTCCGGATGATTCCTGACCTTCGGGTAAAGCCGCTGTAGCATGCGTGTGGTCCCGAACGTTCGGGGCTTTAGCGGACGCTGGGGCGGTCGTCGGCTTTGAGGTCGCCGAGGGTGTATTGGACTCCGGCGAGGATGTGTTCGAGCATGGGGCGGAGGGCGTAGATCT
>RGPS01000456.1 GCA_010084195.1 Terriglobia bacterium | reverse complement strand
AAGCCACGATAAAGCGTGAACTGGTAGCCGAGCTTGACGGTGTGGGCAGACCACACCTTGGTGAGTGAAACACCATTGCCCCAGGTGTAGGCGGCGCGATTCTGGATGGCGGAGCCGTAGGAGCTGAGATCCGTAATCGTGAGACCGGGGAACTGGGCGGTACCGGTCTGCATCTGGTCAACAAGAGCTTTCGGGAAGCCTAGTTCGGTGAGGGGATAACCGGTCTTGGCGTACTTGCCGTCGAAGCTATAGGGTGTTGCCTGATCGTAATCGCGATTGAAGCCGGAACGGCCATCCAGAATCATGGTGGGACTCAGAGTGTTTGTGTAGGAGAATGAGGCACTGTGGCGCGGGACGTAGATGGTCTTCTTGTCATTCTCCAGCACGTTCTGGAAGTACGCTCCATTGGGAACGGTCTCGTTCAGAACGTCGCGGGTATAGCGGAGAGCTACGCGCTGATTGCCGCTGATGCTGTGATCGACCTTGACACCGCCGGTTTGGCGGTCAGTGGGAACCGGGCCGGACTGGAACAGGTTATTCGCGCCGGTGACGGGAGCGCCCGGCAGGTTCGGAAGGGGATGGAGAGCGAAAAAAGCTTTGGCGAACGGGCTTACACGGGAACCCGGAATAACGTTGCCCGGGAACGCCGTGCGGACAAACGCCCCGGCGGTTGCCGGGTTGGGAACGGTGGTATAGGGATCGTAAATGGTGATGACCTGGCCGTTGGCTGCGAAGGTTTTCGAGAAGTCGCCGGTGCGCTGCAGCGCTGTGGGTGCGTTGATGATACGGGCACTGGAAAGGTGCTGGATGAGGCCTTCAAAGTTGCCGAAGAAGAAGGTCCGGTCTTTCTTAATGCGACCGCCGAGAGATCCCCCAAACTGGTTCTGGTGTACCGGCGGAAGAGGGGTGCCGGATGAGTTGCTGAAGAAGTCGTTGGCGTTGAAGGCTGTGTTCTGGAGATATTCGAACGCGCTGCCGTGGAGATTATTGGAGCCGGATTTGCTCACGACGCTAATGACACCACCGGTCGTCCTGCCGTATTCGGCGGAGGCAGAGTTGGTGATCACCTTGAACTCCTGGGTGGAGTCCGTGGTCAGGAAGGTACTGGGGCCGGCTGCGTCGCCCATCTTGTCGTTTGCAACACCGTCCATCAGGAACGCGCTGGTCATGGGCTGGCCGCCGCCGATAGTGACAGCTCCAACCCGCCATGAGGTGAGAACCTGACCGCCGAAATAGCCGATGCCTTTTACGGTCGGAATCAGATTGGCGAGGCCCATCGGATTCCGCGAATTGAGAGGAAGGTCGACCATCTTCTGGCTATCGATGGTGGTGCCGACTTCGGAGCTGTTGGGATCAAGGAGGGGCGTACTGGCCAAAATTTCAACCGTTTCCGACGCCTGGCCGATGGCCAGATTGATGGGGATGGCGAGGGACCGGTCCGCCGCAACGACGATGCCATAGCGTTTGAAGGCCTTGAAGCCGGGGTGGGCAGCCTCCACGAGGTAGGTGCCGGGCTGCAGGAGGAGGAACTGGAAGTTCGCTGACGAATCGGAGGTGGCGGTAGCGACCGTGCCCATACCCGTGTTCGTAAGGCGGACGGCAACCCCCGGGATGCCCGCCCCTGAGGCGTCCAGGACGGAGCCCGTGACGGAGCCGGTGATCTGCTGGGCTCTGGCGAGAGGAATGCCGACAAGCGCGAACATTGCTGCTAAAACGATAAAGTTGTGACGTGGAACCCGGAACATGGACATGACCCTCTTGGTATAAAGTCGGCCGCATGAGTAAGAACTGCGGCGGTGT
>RGPS01000455.1 GCA_010084195.1 Terriglobia bacterium | reverse complement strand
TGTTTACGGAATCCGCACCCTGAAGGAACTCGGCGTGGAGTCGGTTATCCTGACCAATGCTGCGGGGGGTATTAATCGCGACTACAAACCCGGCGATCTGGTGCTGATTTCCGACCACATCAACCTCTTGGGTCAGAATCCACTTTCCGGGCCGAATGACGCTGCACTGGGCCCGCGTTTCCCCGACATGAGCGAAGCCTACAACAAAGCGTTCCGAGCTACAGCGAAGGACGTGGGGGCAGCCATGGGGCTCACCCTGGTGGAAGGCGTCTATGTTGCTGTTCCAGGTCCCAGCTACGAGACTCCCGCTGAAATCCGCTATATGCGGACTATCGGTGCCGATCTGGTTGGCATGTCCACCGTGCCCGAAACCCTCGCCGCCAATCACATGGGCATGAGAGTCCTGGGGATTTCCTGCGTTACCAACCACGCCGCCGGCGTCATCGATCAGAAGCTGAATCACACAGAAGTACTGGAAGTGGGCGAACGGATGAAGAGCACACTCATCGGCTTGTTGCGCGAACTATGTCGCAAGCTCTGACAGCTTCCGCACTCGCCGCGCGCCTGCACGCCCACGCGCCCTATTCGAAGTTCCTGGTAGGGGCCGCGATTGAGGACGAAAACGGCGCCATCCACACGGGCTGCAACATCGAAAATGCAACCTATGGCCTCACAGTTTGTGCGGAGCGGATCGCGATCTTCAAGGCCATGTCAGAGGGCGTCCGCCACTTCACCCGTATCGCCATCGCCGCCGATACCGACACGCTGACACCTCCCTGCGGTGCCTGCCGCCAGATCCTCTGGGAATTCGCCGGCGATATCGAAATCACGCTCGTCAACCTCAAGGGCCAAACAGAAACGCTGCGGCTCTCCACTCTCTTCCCAAGGGCCTTTGATGCTTCGTTCATTTAGCGCTTTTCTCTTAACGGCTCTCACCCTGGCAGCGGCACCATGTGATCTGATCCTCAGCGCCCGCTACGTCATCACCATGGACGCCCGACGTCAGGTGATCGAGAACGGTGCCATCGCCATTCGTGACAGCCGCATAGTGGCGGTGGGCACCAAAGCCACCATCGATCGCGACTGGCAGCCCAAACGCCGCATCGACCGCCCCAACGCCTTGATCACTCCCGGGTTGGTCAACACCCACACCCACGCCGCCATGTCGCTGTTCCGGGGTATCGCCGACGACATGAAGCTGCAGGACTGGCTGAACAATTTCATCTTCCCGGCAGAAGCGAAGAATGTGACGGCAGACTTCGTTCGCTGGGGGACACGGCTGGCCGCGCTGGAGATGCTGCTCTCGGGAACCACAACCTTCACCGACATGTACTACTTCGAGGATGTGGTGGCTGAAGTGGCGAAGGAAGCAGGCATCCGAGGGGTCCTTGGCGAAACGATCATCGGCTTCCCGGTGGCTGACAACAAGACCCCGGCCGACGCGCTGAAGTACACAGAAAAGTACCTGCAACGCTTCAAAGGGGATGCGCTCGTAGTCCCGGCTGTCGCCCCCCATGCGCTTTACACCAACTCCGACGAGACACTAAAGGCCGCCCGCGCCCTTGCCAACAAGTACAACGCCCCCATCCTGATCCACCTTTCGGAAACGAAGAAGGAGAATGATGACAATCAGGCGAAGCGCAAGCAGAGCCCGACGCAGACCCTGAACTCACTGGGCTTCTTTGGTGGCCGAACGGTGGCCGCACATTGCGTCTGGGTGGATGCGGCTGATCAGGCGATCCTGAAGACGACGAACACGGGCGTCGCCCACTGTCCCTCCAGCAACATGAAGCTGGCCAG
>RGPS01000454.1 GCA_010084195.1 Terriglobia bacterium | reverse complement strand
ACTCGGTTGAACTTCTGCATATCACGACCCGGAGAAGGCAATGCCGTTGACCGTCTGCACGTCCGCTGCGTTCAGGACCACCACCCAGCAGATGCCGTTGGAGAAGTCGGTGGAGTTCAGCGGTTCGACGTTGCCCTGGGTGAGGATCGCCAGACCGAAGGGGATGCGCTTCTGCCATTGCGCGAGGAGGTTTGGCGAAGCCGTGAGGCGGATACCATCGACCCGCCAGTCCTGCCACTGGAAGTTGGCGAACCACCCCGTCTGCTGGGGTCGGTATTCAAGATACATGGACACCAGAGACCCGTCATCCAAGGTGAAGGAGAGAGTCTGCTTCGGCTGCGCGGAGATGCCCGAGAGCGTGGTCATGCGAGGTTGGGGGCAATCTGATTCTCGAACTGGACGACCTGGGCGCTCGTGAGGGGTGCCTGACCCACGATGCCGTTGTGGTTCTCCGCTGCCTGCTGCCACGTCGCTCGACCAGAGAGAAGTCCTTCGGTGATCGAGATCGTGCGAGCGATGCGGATCTTTTTGAAGGTGATCGAGAACTCCGAGACCGACTTGCTGTCGGCCCCTTGCTTCGCGGAGAGGCTCTGGATCGCCATGTTCTCGAAGAAGCCCCAAGGCGTCTCGACAGAGAAGAGCTGCCGGCCCTTCCAGAGCTGGTAGAAGTAGCCGTAAATGTACCCCTGCTTCGTCTGCCCCGGCTGGCGCTTGGACTGGGATTGGTAATACCCGTAGAGGCTCTGGTCGGAGACGACTGCCGCCCGCCCCTGCGCTTGGGCCTCGACATAGGAGTCCTCGATCTCCTGACCTCCGGGGGTCAGCTCGGGGACCAATTCCGGGATGATCGGGAGGGTATTCTGCGCGGGAGTGATCGGCTTCGCCGTCACGACGGTCTTCACCAGTTCTGCCACGCGCCCACTCACGGTCACGATCTCGGGCCGTAGCGCGATATGGTCCTGAATCGCGGTGTTGTCCTCGATGTAGTGGTCCGTGATGTCGCTCTCCAGCTCAGACCCGTCGTCTTCCACGATGTCCAGCAGGAAGCCGGCGATGCCGGGAGGCGGGTTGTTCGGACGCACCAACGCAAGCAACTCCTGATTCCCTTGGAGGGTGGTCAGGTACGAATAGATGCTCGGATTGTCTGTGGGTACGACGTTCATCAGGGTTGGTTCGGCTCCATCTCGAAGAAGGAGTCGGTGATCATCTTGTAAATCTCCTCGGGGTCATTCACCCCGTTGATGTAGTTCGTGACGTTGTTGGTCACCGCACTCGCTCCACGGGGGAGCTGCGAGAACAGGCCGATTCCCATCCCTATTGTACCCATACCCCCGACGGCGATTCCCGTCCCTATTGTACCCACACCTCCAAAGTTGTTCGGCAACTTCGAGGACATACTGAGGTAGAGTAGCATCTTGGAGAGCGCATCCGCCACGGTCTTCAGGTTGGGCGCGACGGATGCAACCAGGATGTTCCCCAGTGAGTCCCAGACGAGTTTCAATTCGTTCAGCGATTTGGCGAGTTCGAGCGAGGCGCTCTGCTGACTGGGGGTCAGCGCCATGCCGCCCATCCCAGCCGGCAGAACCCCCTTGTTGGCGTGCATCATGTACGCCATGTCCACCGGGGAGCTACCAGCCCGCCACCGGCCAGACATCGTGCATCCTTGCCTCGCCGGGCTCTTTTTCCAACAATGTCCTCGTCCAGTATACGTGCAACCCGGGCGAATACAGCACCGTTGGCCTGTCCGCGTGCATACAATGCACTGCTGGCTCCTTTGCAGCAACTTCCAATTCAACTGCG
>RGPS01000453.1 GCA_010084195.1 Terriglobia bacterium | reverse complement strand
CAAACGTGATGCGTCGCTTTAACGTTCTTACTTTGACTTTCCTGTTCGCGGTCGGAATCTGCCACGCGCAATTGGGAACAGCCACCATCTCCGGTGCCGTTACCGACTCGAGCGGGGCTGCCGTTGTTGGCGCGGCGATCGGTGCCGTTAACACGGAAACCGGTTTTCGGCGACAAACGGTAGCCAATGCGATCGGGCAGTACAACCTGCCTGGTCTGGCACCAGGGCAATACAACCTGACGATCGAACATCAGGGCTTTAAGAAAGCCCAGCAAAAAGGACTAACGCTTCAGGTGGATCAGAACGCCCGTATCGATATCGGCCTGGAAGTTGGTCAGGTGAGCGAGAGTATCGAGATTCAGGGCGCGGCACCGCTTGTGGAAACCGAAGCCGCAGCCCTTGGCGCGGTGGTGGACATGCACAAGATTCTGGCGCTGCCGCTGAACGGGCGGAACTTTGCGCAACTTGCATTCCTTGTGCCGGGTGTCAATACGGGCAGCGGCGGCGGTGGTGCCGAGGGCTTTTCCGCGGCCGGACTCCGCGCAGACCAAAATGCTTTCCAGATCGATGGCACGTCCAATTCGGATTCCTTCCAGGGCCGTATTACGGTTCGTCCGAATATTGACGCCATCCAGGAATTCAAGATCCAGACCAACAATTATTCCGCCGAGTTCGGAAAGGGTGGCGGCGCACAGGTAAACGTAATCACCAAATCCGGCGGCAAGGAATTTCACGGTGGGCTCTGGGAGTTCGTCAGGAACGACGCGTTTCAGGCGCGTCGCTTCTTTGACACCAACCGGCGGGCCTTCCCTTGCAACCCGAGTGACCCCAATCTCGCTCTGCGCGCGGCCTGTGCGCCACCTTTTCACCAGAACCAGTACGGATTCAACCTTGGCGGACCGATGTTTCTTGTTCCGAAAAGCCAGGGAGAACGTAAGACATTCTTCTTCACCACTTATGAAGCGTTCCGGCAGTCGCGCGGAAATGCCACGCTTGCCACAGTGCCATCGGTGGCGCAAAGAAACGGCGACTTCAGCCAGAACCTGCTGACGGCGACTACTGTGGCCGATGCGACGGGCCGCACTTTTCGCCGCGGACAAATCTTCGATCCGCGGAGTTCAAGAGCTGTTACCGATGCGGCGGGCCGCGCCCGATTTGTGCGCGATCCTTTCGTCAACAATGTGATCCCGCAGAGCCAGCGGGACCCTGCTGCGGTCAAGATACTGGCCGACACAACATTCGTACCTCTTGCCAATATCACCGGATCGACCGGCAGCAACGGAAATCCCAGCAATAACTTTCAGGACGGACGCTCCGTCACCTCCAACAGCGACCAGTTCAGCGCGCGCCTCGACCACCAGTTCTCCCCGAACGATACGGTATTCGGACGGTTCAGCTGGCAGGATTCCAATGCCTACAGCCCGAACACTTTTCCGGGATTCGGCACAGTGGACAACCAGCGGCAGGTCAACCTGACAGTGAGCTACACCAAGGTACTGAACCCGACGATGGTGAACGAATTCCGTCTGGGTTACCAGGGATGGTTCCAGATCGGCGCAGTCTCGGAAGATTATCTGGCGGGCCAGGACTATATGACCAAGTTTGCCATTCAGGGCCTGGAGTACGCACCGAAGGCAGGCCTGCTGGGCTCGCCTACTTTCGCGGTAACAGGTTTTTCAGGGTGGGGGAATGGTACCGGTCCGAATTTCACCCGCAATCACACATTTCAGCCGCTGGAGATACTCTCGTTCAATCGGGGAAAGCACTTCATGAAAGTGGGAGGTGAGCTTCGAACCGTAAT
>RGPS01000452.1 GCA_010084195.1 Terriglobia bacterium | reverse complement strand
CCCCTGCCGTCTACTTCACCCTCGCCAACGCCTACCTGCAAACCGGCGATATCGAAACTGCGCGAACCCACCTGGCCACCGCCCGCAAATATGCAAAGAAGCCGGAAGAGAAGGAGATTGTTGAAAATCTCTCGGTCCTGCTGGAAGCCCGGGCGAAGAGTGCCTTCGCCCCCCGTCCCGGCGAAAAACTTGTGCGCACCGAAGGCATGGCCGTAGCTGTGGAATGCGGGAATGACGTCCAGAAACTTCAGTTCCGCAACTTCGAAGGCTCGCTCATCACCGTTGACCTTCCGGCGACCGCTGCCGTCGAAATCATCCACCAGGGCACCGGCCACCTGCAACTCCAGTGTGGCCCGGTCACGCCCTTCCGGGCCGTCATCGAGTACGGCCTTGCCTCGGCCGTGCGCCAGGGCTCAGTCGGGGTACTACGAAGCCTTCAATTCTGATTGATGCGCCCGCTTTCGGGACGGCTACCTTCGGCGTGAACGCAGGCGGTAACCGGATCAATCATCGCACCTTCTGCCCCCGTAAGTCCGGTGACGAAATCCACACCCGTCTCAGCTACCGGCGCACCAAAGGAGTTCAGTTCATAGGCACGAATCGCGCCTGTATTGTATTCCGACACAAGAGCCGTGGGCGACGAGAATAGCGGGTTTCCTGCTCCAACGTAGATGAGGCCCTCCGGCCCGCCGCCTGTGTTGGATCGCTCAGTGATATCCGACAGATCGAAAGTCCCATTTCCATCGGGAGTCATTGTGGCCGTGGACCAACCGCCCAAATTGAAAGAACCAATCATGATACTGCCTGCATTCGGGTTTCCGGGGGCCACGAACTGAACCGTCCCGGTGGAGTTTGTGCCTGCGGGCAGATTGATAATCTTGTCGGGCGTGGTACTCCCGGGCAGGTACTGCATCAAAGTGTTATTCGAGTAGCTCGTGGCGAACAGTACCCCCCCGGGCCCAAACGTAAGGCCACCATCAATGTAGGGTGCAGTCGCGTACTGCGAGACCGAACCGAACGAAGTAATGTGCCCATTTCCGTCCCGGTTCACCGCAATTTCCTGAATAGTGGCGGACACACTATTGGCGTTCGCTCCGAGCAGTAAGGTCGAAGCATTCAAGAAGGTCAGCCCCCCGTAACTTGGATCTACCCCGCTCACCGAACCAAGATCTACGAGCGTATACGCCGAATCAAACGGGTTAGCCACCACCGCCGCGCCAAACCCAGACATGGCGCTCAGGCTGAGAACTGCGAGCGATCGAAACACTATTGACGTCATTCTCGCCTCCGAAAAGAACTACACCTCCCGCTGGTATCACTCTGATGCAGGCCACTACAAGAGAAATCGCTTTAGCCTTAAAACAAAAGGCTCGAACAGGTCACACCCGACTCCGCCTTGAGCAATTCCGACAGGTCCAGTTCCCGAACCGTAAACCCCGAATCCCGCAAGCTTGCAGCCGTCTTCGGCCAGGCTGAAGGAATCAGCAAAGTCTCCCCCACCCGCAGGGCATTTGCGGCACCCTCTTCGCCAGGAGCTACTTCCACAAACCGATACGGGCCCAAATTGTGCGGATCTATCCACTCCGGATTAATCAGTACAGTATCGTCCCCCAGGTACGTGCAGCCCGACTTCAGATGCAGGCAGTTTCGCAGGGGGACGGCGATGACCTCGTAGCCGAAGGGTTCCAGCAGTTGCGCCAGATCTGTAATTCCAGCAACATCCGTCCGATGCGAGAGTCCGGCGTAGAGTCGCTTGCCGACGCGCATCACGTCCCCGCCCTCCAGTATCCCGGGGGGCTGC
>RGPS01000451.1 GCA_010084195.1 Terriglobia bacterium | reverse complement strand
CGGTTACGCCTTCAACAAGGCGCATAGCACGGCCTATGGCGTCGAAGCCTATCAGGCGGCCTGGTTGAAGCGCTACCACCCGGCCGAGTTCATGGCGGCGGTGTTGACGAACGGCAAGGGCTTCTATGATCCGCTGGTTTACGTGCTGGAATCGCACCGGCTGGGCATCCGCTTCCTGCCCCCGTCCATCAACCAGCCCGGCCCGAGCTTCACCGTTGAGCAGGGTTCTATCCGCGTGCCGGTGACGCGAACGAAGGGACTGAGCGAGAAGACGGGTGAACGGATGATTGTTGAGTACCGGCGACGCGGTTTCGACAACCTCAAGGATTTCTTCCTGCGCGTGGCACCGATGCCGGAGGAAGTGGAGGTCCTGATCCGGGTCGGTGCGTTCGATTGTTTTGGCCAGCCTCGGACCGCCCAGTTCTGGGAGTTTCAAACCTTGCGGCGCACGTTCGGCTCGGTCACGGAACCGGATCAAGGCTGGCTGTTGCCGCCGCCGGGGCTGGAACGCTTGCCCGAGGTGCCGTTGCAGGAACCGACGCGGAAGGAGCGGCTCCAATGGGAGGCGGAACTGCTGGGCTTCCCCGCCAGCGGTCACCCGTTGGACCTGCATGACACCATCGCCTGGAACACGTACTGCCCGGTGAATCGCCTGCGCCAGTTCATCGGCCAGGAAGTCGTCACATGCGGGCTGGTCATCGAACAACGCACGCACCACCAGATCACCGGCGAGCCCATGAAGTTTCTCACGCTCGCAGATTACACCGTAAGCGTCACGCCGAGCACCACTATGCGTTGAGATCGTAGCCGTCGTAGCATAGCGGCTATGACATCTACGAAAGACGGAGCGATTCTCAAGACCGATACCAAAGGCCGGCTCAGAACCCCACTGGCCCGCCGGGAACAATTGCTGGACGAGTTCGAGCGCAGTGGCCTCTCGGCCCCCAAGTTCGCCACCCTGACCGGGCTCAAGTACCAGACCTTTGCCGGCTGGGTGCAACGGCGGCGCAAACAGCGGGGTGACGCCGCCCCGGTGGCAGCGGCTCCACCCGCGCAACTCCGCTGGCTGGAAGCGGTGGTGGATCAGGCGGCGGGGACGGACCCCGCCGGGTTGTGTGTGCAACTGCCCGGGGGTGCCCGGCTCATCGTAAGCACCGCGCAGCAGACTATGCTGGCGGCGGAACTGTTGCGGGCGCTGGCTCAACCCGCCACCCCATGTTGAGCTTCTCCGGCAGCCTCAAGGTGTTTGTGGCGTTGGAAGCCTGCGACATGCGCAAGGGGTTCAACGGCCTGCACGCGCTGGTGGCCGAGCGGCTGGGGGAAGATCCCAAGGCGGGGGCGCTCTTTGTCTTCACCAACCGGCGGCATACGCGGCTCAAAATCCTGATGTGGGACGGTACCGGCTTGTGGGTGCTGACCAAGCGCCTGGAAGAAGGCACGTTTTCCTGGCCCAAGCCGGGGGAACCGCACGCCACCAAGCTGGCATTGACGCCGCAGGCCCTGGCGCTGTTGACCGACGGCGTGGAACTGCGCGGGGCCAAACTGCGGCCATGGTATGAACGGAAGGATTGAACAATTATAGCAAATAACATAAGTAATATAGTGACAGGCGGCGGACGATGTTTTACTCTGATGTGCGTTCCGCATGACACCCCGCGAAGCCGAACTCACCCACCAACTGGAGCAGTGCCAGGCGGCGCTGGGGGAGTCCCGGCGGGAGAACGCACTGTTGCGGCAGAAGATCGACTTGCTGGTGCGGCGGGTCTTCGGGGCCAGCAGTGAGCAGCTGGACCCGGCGCAA
>RGPS01000046.1 GCA_010084195.1 Terriglobia bacterium | reverse complement strand
GTCGGCCCGAATATAGCGGAAGTACACATTGCCCGACAACGTCAGGCTCGTATTCGGCGTGTGCCGCAGGCTCAAATTCAGAAATGGAGCCCGATTGTTCGTCCGGTCATACAGGGTATAGGGGCTTGTATAGTCGCGCTGCAGCGCCCGAAACTCCTGTAGCCCGTTGCCGGTCAGTTCGTTATTGGCGTAAGACCCCGTCAGACTGATATTCGTCTTCGCCCCCTGCCACCCCAGCTTCGAAAACGCCTGGCGCACATCGGAGGGCGATGCCTGCCGCCAGCCGTCATCGTGAAACAGATTGCCCGCCACATACCAGTTCAGGCCCTTCGAATTGGCCCAGCCATGGTCGAACTCCACCGCGCGCCGGCCAAAACTCCCGCCACTCACTCCAATGGAAGTTCCTGGCTTGCTCGCCCCCGATTTCGTCTGCAGCGAAAGCGCACCACCCAGCGTATTCAAACCGAACAGGGGATTCGACCCAGGAATCAGAGCCACTTCCGCAATCGCCATGCGCGGAATCAAATCCCAGCTCACCACGTCGCCAAAGGGCTGATTCATCCGGACCCCGTCCATGTAGATGGAAAGTCCCTCTGGGGTCCCCAGCAGAGGGGAGGCCGTATAACCCCGAAAGTTGACGTCAGGCTGTACCGGGTTACCCTGCGTTTCATTGATGTTCACACTGCCAAGGCGCCGATTGATCAGGTCCGAAAGATCGAGAGCTCCCGCGCTCTCGAAATCCTTCACCGTCAGCGTTTGCACCGGAGCCGGTATCTGGTCGAGCGGCAATTCCACGCCCGCCAAAGGAGTGACCCCCACGACGTTTAGCTGGTAATTGGCGGCACCGATCGCAAGCGAAACCACCTGGACGACCGGTGTCGCCGATTTGACCTCAACCACGGCCGTCTGTGTCGTGAAGCCGGCCGCCGCGACTTCAAGCCGATAGCTCCCATAAGGCAGCCCTGTCAGAGCAAACACGCCTGAAGAATCCGTTCGAAATGCCCGGCTCACGCCACTTGCCAGGTTGTCCGCCTTCCCCAAGGCCTGCATCCCGCTTCCCGAGGAATCGTGAACCGTAAGTTGAATCCCGCCTGTCTGCGCTGATACCGAAACCGCAGTCAAAAGCACAACACTCGCGAGCAGAGAGAAAAACCTTCCTGAAACCGTGGCCATATATGTATATCCCAACCACGGCGCTTCCGTTCATTGTTTTTCCAGGCTTCCGCCTCAGGGTTTTTCCAGGGCTGCGCCTCTGGGTTTTTCCAGGGCTGCGCCTCGGGGCACACCATTCGCACCCGTCGGCAAGCTCTCCTGCACTGTACTCTCCACCCCTGACACCCGGTTCGCCTCCCCGAGGAGAGCTGCTTTCAAAGCGGCCCGATCCGCAGGGGTCAGGATTGCTTCCGAAGGCAACAGCAGATAACGCTTCGGGGCCATTGCCCCTTCCGGTCTTGCGATAAGCAGCCAGCTTGCTTTGTTCCACGTAAACGTTGTGGAATTGCGGGAAACCTGCTTTGCCCTTGTTGAGACCGTTGGGCGTCACCGTGGCACCAATGAATACCCAGTCGCGATAATTCGTGGGCTGCAAGAGCTTGCCGTCGGCCGCGTAACGTGGCCCCTCCGATGCTGCGCTGACAGCAACGGTTCCCTGGGTCGAATAGATTACAAAACACGCAGCGGCCAGACACAGCACCGCCGTAATAGTTGTTCTTGTTTGTATTTTTAGCTTCAAGTTGTCTCCCTCGTGAACGGCTGCATGTTCCGTCGTAAGGGAGACGCGATCAGGTGGCGAAGTCTTACCTGATAATTCTCCTGCCTGGCAATTCTTTTGCCTGGCAATTCTTAGGAAGAGTTGTCATCCTTCGGCGTTGTTGTGTTCTTCGCCTTGCGCTTTCATGGCTTCCAGAAGAAACGTCGGTTCTTCTTCACAGCTGACGCATCGCGCCAGGTGCTCGCGAACCATGCGCAGATGCTCCGGGATCGTGGTGCCATTCGTCATGTGATCGGCGTATGCGGCGAGGTAATCAAAGCAGTTGTCGCATCCCATTTCGTGCGGGAGCAGCGACAGGGCCATATCGATGACGGTCTGCAGTTTGGGATCTCTTTCACTCATGGGAGTAATCTCCGCTCAGCATGCTTCGAACATGTTCCTCTGACCATCCCGCCGCCAGGATAGCCTCTTTCAACCTCGCGCGGCCATCATAAACGAGCTTATAGAGGGCATTACGATTGGTGCCCAGCCTGTTTGCGATTTCCTCCGGAGGCACTCCCGCCAGTTCCGCCTGAATGGCATCTCGCTGCTTTGCCGTCAGTTTTTCCCCGATCGCAGTCCGAACCACGTCCATCAGCCGCATCCGCTCATAAACAATATTCACCGGCGAATCCTGACTGGCTGGTGCGGGGAGATGTCCGGCCGGGGACATCGCGTCAAGCGAAACATCCTTCCACTGGGCACGCCGCATTTCGCTCAGCGCGACTCGGGTAGCAATCGAGAGAGCCCAGGTAACAAACCGACCATCACCGCGATACTTCTGCAGCCGATTCTGCATGAGTAAGCGAGCTTTCTGCGCTGAGTCCTGTACCAGAGCAGACTCCGCTGGAAACTGGCGGAACCCACGTGCCAGGCCGGCCACAAGAATGCGTCACAGTTCCCCCAACGCTTCGTCACGGTCGCCCGCGGGACCTGAGAGCTGGCACACCCAATCATCATTCGTGCGGTCTTTCGGCGTTGTTATCAGCGGCGTTATTATCAGCGGCGTTGTTATCAGCGGTTGTTATCAGCGCAGGGTACAGTCCTGTGGCCGCAAGTCTATCAACCCGGAACACGGGACTTGTCCACCGCATACCAGCAGTGCCGCCATCGCCGCCACTGAGCCCAGGGACCGCGTCAGTCGATTTCTGTTAGGCATAATGGATTGCAGTGGCTCTTCCATGACCCGACGTAAAGCCGTCTTTGCCGTCACGTCCGCCCTTGCAACGGGCCCGTCGCTCCTCGCCCAGGAACCGCCCTGTGGCCCCGGCAGCGGCATGCCCTTCCTGACGACCTCCCGCCACGGTGGCGCCATTCTATCCTGGCTGGAACCTCTTACGACGGACCGCTACAGCCTCCGCGCCGCCCGCTGGCAAAATGGTACCTGGAGTTCGCCCCGCGAGATCGCCACAGGCAACAACTGGTTCATCAACTGGGCCGACTTCCCTGGCATCATCGAAATGGAATCGGGAACCCTTTTAGCCCACTGGCTCGACCGTGTCGGCAAAGGTGCCTATGGTTACGGAATTCGCGTCGCCCGCGCCGAAAACTGGACTGCCAAATGGACCGAAACCTTCTTCGCCCCGCCCAACGATCCAAAGGACTATTCCGGATTCCTCTCCTTCGCCACAACGAGCAAAGGAGCCGCCGCCGTCTACCTGGCCCCACCTCCCTCCGATAGCGCCGCGACACCCGCCGCGACAAATCACTCTGATCACTCTTCGGGCGAAGCCGAGCATCGCAAAACACTCCGCTGTGTCCAATTCGACTCAGCCGGGCATCCCAACGGCGACGAGGAACTCGACAGCGATACCTGTTCGTGCTGTCAAACGACTCTCACGAACACCCCCGACGGGCTCGTCGTCGCGTACCGGGATCACCTCCCGGGAGAGATCCGCGATATCTCCTTCGTACGCCAAAATGGCGGCCGCTGGACCACGCCAGATCCCGTTCACCGCGATGGCTGGGTCATCAACGGCTGCCCCACCGACGGTCCCTCGCTCGCGTCGCACGCCAACCTTGTGGGTGCCGCCTGGCTGACCCGGGCCGCGGCAACGGCCAAAGTCCAGTTGGCCATCTCAACCCACAGTAAAGCCCCGTTTGGGACGCCCCTCAGGCTGGATGAAGGCAATCCGATGGGCAGACCTTGTGCAGTCATGCTCGGCCACGATTTCCTGGTCAGTTGGCTGGAAAAGACCACGTCCGGAGCCGAAATCCGCCTCCGTCGCGTCACGCCCGCCGGCACCCTGAAGGCATCTGTAGCTGTAGCTAAGGTGCCGGCCTCACGCACCACTGGATTCCCGCGTCTCACGGTCGCCGGTGACCGCATACTTGTCGCCTGGCGGGACGGCCAGGTTCGCCTCGCCTCGCTCGACGCGGCTTCGGTCGCTTAGAGCATTTACACCCCGCAGCACCGCTCTACCGAACCCTGACCGTCAGGGCCTGAGAAAAAATCTCGACGATCAAAGGGCTGGGGGATTATCAGGAAACGCGGCTTTAGTCGCGTCCTCGGACACTCCTCCGCCACACCCCTGGAAGCCGCCACCGCTCTGCCGAACCCCGACCGTCAGGAAGGAGCCAGTTCAAATTGTCTACAGAATCTGTAGCGTTGCCACAGTCAGTGTATCGCCGTCGGTTTTCCCGGTGATAGCCACTCTCTGGCCGTAACTCTCCGCTTCCACCTTGTCCTGATTGGCGATATGCAGTACTTTGCCGGCTTCCGTGACAAGGACAACCTTGTCGCCGTCCCGGACACACTTCAGGACGCACTGTGCATCCACCCACATCGCTTTACCCCGGAGTGAGCAACGCTGATCGACGATGAACCCCGTTACTGCGCCCGCAGGAACTGCAGCACCAGCGACCCCTGGCGCTGCCGCACCACCTCGCCCCCCGCCGACAGGCCCCGGCGGATCAAACACTGCAAGTCCCGTGACTTTGTAGATGTCGACCAAGCTGTTCAAATTCGTGCGAATGGGAACCCAATCGCCCTGAATCCCCTCGGGAAACCGCTGTGCTCCCAACGCTTCATTCAGAGGAGAGGCAGCTGTAATCGTGCGCTCAAGCTGTGCGCGAAACTCCGCGTTCACCGGAAGATCTGCCGCCTTGCTTAGTGTGGCGAGACGCAAAACCGCAGCCCGCAAATTCTCCGCCCCGGCCTTAGCCCCTTCTGAAAGCCGCGCCGCCACTACCGGAGGTTGCATCATGGCCATGTTGTAGGCCTGCGGAAGTTCCTGGGTCCATTGATCCAGCTGCGAAACCAGAAACTGGATGTACTCGCGCGCCCGAGTATCGCGCTCATTAGCACGTTGCGGAGCTGCGACCAGGATAACCGCACTCACCGCAGCAGCCAGAATCCGAAGGTTATATGAGCGCATGATCACGCCCTTAAGCGATCAACTCGTTCAGGACACGTGCCGGATTCACGCCCACGAGCGACTCATCCCGGCCCTCGTACGGGAAGGTGTTTTTCTTGAAATCGATCCCAAGAAGGTGCTGAACCGTAGCGTGGATATCGCTGTGTGTGCACTTCGTATCCACCGCACCGTACCCCAGTTCGTCCGTATCCCCCAGATCGAAACCAGCCTTCAGCCCACCGCCCGCCATCCACATGCTGAACCCGTACGGATTGTGGTCACGACCCGGCTTCCCGCTGCTCGCCTGAATCGTCGGAAGGCGACCGAACTCGCCCGACCAAACAACCAGGGTGTCTTTCAGCATCCCTCGCTGCTCCAGATCGATGAGCAACCCGGACATACCCTGATCAATGTACTCGCACAGTCCCGGCAACTGGCCTTCAATGTTGTTATGCGTGTCCCAGTTTCCGCCACCACCACCATAAATCTGAATGAAGCGAACGTCCTTCTCCGCCAAACGCCGCGCCATCAGACACAGCCGACCAAACGGCCCGCCCACCTTGCTGTCAATGCCGTAGAGCTTCTTCGTGGCCTCGCTCTCCTGGTCAATGTCAGCGACGCGCAGGGCTTCCACCTGCATCCGGGCGGCCAGTTCGTAATTCGCAATACGCGATTCCAGATCCTGATCGAGAGCGTAGGAACTCCCCTTCTGGATCTGGTCCAATTCCCCAACCATGTTCAGAAAGCGCTTCTGCTCATCAAGACTAACGCCGGTCGGACGTTTGATGTCGTATATGGGAGACTGCGCGTCCGCACGCATGCCCGTCCCGTTGAAGATGGGCGGAAGCCACGCCGAAGAATGCGCCCGTTCGCCGATCGAGGCACCCTGCCCCAGCGCAACGTACCCAGGCAGATTCTGGTTTTCCGTCCCCAGTGCGTAATTCACCCAGGACCCCATCGACGGGAAACCGGTGAAACCACGCCCCGTCACAAACGTGAACTGGGCAGTGGAATGGTCAATGCGATCCGTCGTCATCGACCGCACAAACGTCACCTTGTCACCGACCTTCTGAAAGTGCGGCAGCAAATCCGAAACATAGCGACCGGTTTGCTTCGACTGCTGAAACTTCCACGGACTCGCCATAATCTGCTGCGATCCGTTGAGAGCCCGACCCTTAATCTCAAACGGTGCTGGTTTGCCATCAAATTTCACCAGCGCCGGCTTGGGGTCGAACATATCGATGGTGCTCGGTCCACCGCCAATGTAGATGAAGATGACCCTCTTCGCCTTCGCCGGAAACATCGGAGCCTTCGGCAAAACGTTGTAGAAACGTTCCCGCGCCCCCGCCGACTCGGCAGCATACAGCCGATCTCCCTGCATCATGGAGTTGAGCGCCATCGCGCCAAATCCCACTGCGGCATTTTGCAGCGCCTGCCTGCGAGTCACTATGTTCTTCAGGGACATATCTTTTCCTCAACACCAATATCTAATAACTGTACAGGAAACTGTTGGCGGCAAACATCGCCTGGACAAAAAGCCGGAGCCCCTCTTTAGGCTCACCTTCCGCCGCAATCGCTTTCTTCCCAATCTCAAGTTCTCTGGGAAGCGGTGGCCGGTTATACGCCTGCAGGAAGGCACGCTGGATGGCGTCGTCGTAGTTGTTATTCGTTTCTTCCAGCAGCTTCTGCGCAAACGCCGTCGTTACCCGCATCATCAGCGGATTGTTCATCAGAGCCAACGATTGAGCCGGCAGTGCCGAGCGAAATCGCTGCGCCTGATTGTCGGAGGTCATGTCCGGACCGTCAAACGCGTGCAGGAATGAAACCGTGCGGGTCCGCGTCTGTGCCAGATACAAGCTGCGGCGATTCTGGCCGCTGATGCTCTTCTTCTCATCTTCCAGCCACTGCCCGTCGGCACCGCGCTTAATCTGCACCTGCGGCCCAAACATCCTGGGACTCATCAGGCCACTGATCTTCAGCATCGAATCGCGAATCGTCTCCGCTTCCAGGCGCAACGGGGCCTTCCGCCACAGCAACTTGTCCGACGGATCCTCGTTCATGTAGGCCGGAACTTCCGCAGAGTCCTGACGATAGACGCTCGTCATCATGATCTGCTTCGTCAGCCACTTCAAATCCCAGTTGTGTTCCTGGAACGCTACCGCCAGGTAGTCCAGTAATTCCGGATGGGTCGGCGCTGCGCCCTGCGTTCCGAAATCGTCAACCGAACGGACAATCCCTTCGCCAAAGTGCCACTGCCATACCCGGTTCACGAAAACACGCGCGACCAGAGGATTCTCAGGCGACACCATCCACTTTGCAAGAATCAGGCGCCGATTTGTGCCATTCCATTCCGGATGGTCTTTTGGATCCGGGAACTCCAGAGGTTTGCCGTTTTCCAGAACAATTGGAATCCCAGGTTTGGCTTCCGTGCCCGGAGCCAGGTAATTTCCCCGCTGCAATATGTAGGTAGCCGAAGGCGTCTTCGAAACGTCCCACGCAGCTTCAATGTAGTTCGGAGGAGTCTTCGCTTTGCTGCGCCGCGATTGACGTCGGGTCTGAATTTCGTCCTTCCACTCCACCAGTTCCGGGAAGCGTTTCTCCATCTCCTGATCCGTGATGAAGTCCTTGGCGACATTGCGGTCAACCTCAAGATCGGGGTCATTTTCAATGTCTTTGCGGATCTGGGCACGCTTAGCGGTGTCGGAGATTTCACGCCCCGCCTTCAGCTCAGCCCGGAAGCGCTGATAGGTAACTTCCAGCAGGTCGTCCAGTCGACGCAGCGCCTTGGTATCGTTGCTGGTCACGTCCTTGATCCAGGCATCCTTTGAGACGTCGTCCATATCCAGAACCATCCGGCTCGGCCACGGACCAAAATTCAGATCCCCCGCCAGCCAGTTTTCCGGATCCCACACCGCCTGGTAGATCGACATCAGCTTGTAGTAGTCGCGCTGCAGCAGCGGATCGAACTTGTGATCGTGACAACGGCTGCACTGAACGCTGAGCCCCAGCGTCGCGCTCAGACTCGTTTCCATGGCTTTCTGTTGCGCGTCGAAGTATTTGTCCACTTCGTAGATCGTCTGATTGTCGGTGATATCCGCAGTTGTCCGCAGGAAGCCTGTTGCCGTCAGAGGCTCAATCTCGTCCGCTGCCGGCTTGCTCAGAGGCTTGAAATTCACCATCTGGTCGCCCGCCATCTGCTCCATCAGGAACTGATTGATCGGCTTGTTCTTGTTCATCGCGTTGATCACGTAGTCGCGATACTTCCACGCCACCTCACGATCACTGTCACCCGCATCGCCCCGCGAATCGGAATACCCGGCGACATCGAGCCAGTGGCGGCCCCAATGCTCCCCATAGTGCGGCGACGCCAACAACCCGTCAATAACCTTCTCCCATGCGTTGGGGGCCTTATCTTCCACAAAGGCCTTCACCGCTGCCGGAGTTGGCGGCAACCCTGTCAGATCGAGATAAGCCCGACGCACCAGCGTGGCTCGATCCGCTTCCCGCTGCATCTTCCAGCCCTTGCTTTCGAGGCGGGCCAGCACAAACCTGTCAATATCCGAAGCCGCCTGCACCTGATTCTTCACCACAGGCACCGCAGGCTTCACTGGCCGCTGGAATGACCACCAGGAACGGTCTTTCTGCGTGATCCGCACTTCATCTTTCCTGCGGGCTTCCGCTTCCGTTTCCGGAGCCTGCACAGGGAAGCGACCTTGTTCAATGTAGGCCTGGATCGACTGCTTGTCGGCAGCATTCAACTTGCCACCCTGCGGCATCTGTCCGCCCTCGATCATCTTCCACAACAGGCTTCGCTCAGGCTTGCCGGGCGCAATCACGGGCCCGCTCGCGCTGCCAGTCATCATCGCGGCGAAGGAACTCAGATCCAGCCCGGCCATCTTCTGCTTCGCACTGTGACAGGCAACGCAGTTCTTTTCGAGGATCGGGAGTATCTCGCTGCTGAACAGCGGGGCACGTTGCGCCAGGGCTGACGTCATTCCGCCGGCTAGGACCAGTCCGACTGATACCTTCCACAGTGTCTTTTGCTTCATTCCCGGCTCCATGCAGTTTCGCTCCGCCCCACGGCGCACCTTTACCGAAGATGGCCACTACGTATCATATCAAGCTTCGCCCGCGCGCTCACGCGCCCCCCAATAACACCCTCAGCGGTCGCCCGGAACGATCTTTCCGTACTTGGGAATCAGCACCTTATTGGTATATTCGTCGTGCTTCCTGAGGTTCTCCATGGCCGCCTTCAGGCTCATCTGTTTCACCACGGCTCTCAACTGCGCCTCACCTTCCTGGCCCCACTGTTCCCTCTCCGCAGCAGTCTTCGGCAGCACCGGACTACCGGCACCATGCGCCATCACATCCGGCACCCACGACCCAAGAGTTTCGCTTCCTGAGTAACCCAGCTTGCCCAGTTCTTCATACCCGACGTTCACCGGCACAGGCCCGGTCGCATTACTCTCCGCCGCACCATAGTCACCCGCCAGCGGGATGTCGATGATCCTGCCGGCAATATGGTGGGCTCCATACATCAGCTTCCCCCGAACTTCCGGCGCGAGCTTCAGTCGGGGAAGGTAGCGATCCATGTCCATATAGAGAATCGGAACGTGCCTCTCGTCGAAGAATTCCCGAACCATCAAGCCGACCGTCAACGGTGCAGGCCCCTGCCCCATCGATATATAAACCTGCCGCCGGAAACCCTGCCGCAGCAGTGAATCCGCCAGTTGCCGCAGGAACGTCGCACCCTGCGAAGGCGTTATGTTCACGGTCGAGGAAGCAATCAGCGTCGTTCCCGGATACGACCAGATAAGCCCCGGCATGTAGAGCGCGTCGAGTTCCTCGGCCATCGCCATCGCCACCCCGAGCGGTGAAACGTAGTCCCGATCACTGGGCATAATGCCATTCGTCTCAACCGCCCCCACCGGTATGAAGATGATGTCGCTCTTCTTCAGGTACTCGGCCACCTGGATCTGGCTCAGGCGGGTCATATCCCGTGTGTGCAGTTTTCTGACCTGGGCGGACAGTGGCGTGAGGCCGACAATCATTACCGTGAGAACCGAGAGTATTTTCGTGAGTTGCATTAGCCTAAAAAGCTTATAGGATCGCTTTGCCGGATGCAAGACCCAGTCCGAATCCATCGTGGTGCGGCAAAGAGATATACTTTGTGGCAGTATGAACCGCCCCAATATGGATCGCCCCAATATGGACCGCCGAAACTTCCTGACCAATTCCGCTGCCCTCGCAGTCGCCGCGGCCTCGCCCCTCGCTGTTCAGCCCGCAGTTGCCAAAGTCACACGGCAAGCCGGAGTCAAACTCAAGCTGGGCCTGAACGCGTATTCCTTCGACAAGCCTCTCCGCGACGGCACCATGACCCTCGCCGATGCCGTGCA
The DNA here is from genome assembly GCA_010084195.1 of Terriglobia bacterium. Classification (GTDB taxonomy): domain Bacteria; phylum Acidobacteriota; class Terriglobia; order Bryobacterales; family Bryobacteraceae; genus BOG-234. Next base: position 21,509 of record RGPS01000046.1, on the reverse strand, counting down.
GTTCTGCGCACAAAACGGCGTTGATGCTCTCGATCCCACCGGCTATTACTTCACCGGCTATCCCAATGTCCCCAGCGACCAGGAAATTTACGCCCTGAAGCGCACCGCCTTCGTCAACGGAGTCGGCATCAGCGGCACCGGCGTCCGGAACGACTTTGCAGTGGCCGACCCCGCCGCGCGTAAGAAAGATGTCCAGATGGTGAAAAACTGGATTGAAGTAGCCAGCAAGCTCGGAGCGCCGGTCATCCGCGTCTTTTCCGGCAGAGTCCGCCCCGAGGGCCACACCTTCGAAGAAGCCTTTCAGTGGATGGCCGCAGACTTCAAAGAGTGCGCCGCCCACGGCCAGAAACACGGCGTGGTTGTGGCCGTCCAGCAGCATGACGATTTCCTCAAGACCGCAGACGAGACCATCCGCATGATCAATTCCGTAGGCTCCGATTGGTTCGGCGCAATCCTCGACGTCGGCAGTCTCCGCCAGGGCGATCCTTACGCCGAGATCGAGAAGATGGTGCCCTACGCCGTTTCCTGGCAAATCAAAGAACAGGTCGGGCGCAACGGCAAAGAAGAGCCGACCGACCTCGCCAAAATCAAAGCCATTATCGACCGTTCCGGGTACCGCGGCTACGTTCCGTTCGAGGCTCTGGGCGCAGGCGACCCCAGGGTAAAGGTCGCCGGCTTCCTCGCCAAGATCCGCACTGCGTTTTCCCTGTAACGAGGGACGCATCGTTGGAACGCATCCAATGGTTTTCCTGGGCTGGGGGGCCGCACCCCCGTGAGCGAGCAGCCATCTGGACACGCGACTTTAGTCGCGTCCTCGGACACGCCCCCGCCACCGCTCTACCGAACCCCCGCCCGTAAGGAAGGGGCCAGCCCACAGCCAGGCACCGACGTCTCCAACCGAATCGCCCCGGGAAGCCCGGATCAGGGTATCAGCGCCGAAGCCGTTCTCAAAAACCTGCTAACCGCGTCTCCGCATCCCCAAACTCTCTCAGCGGAACGCCCATGCGGTCCATAATCCCCAGGTACAGGCTGCACAACTTGCGGTTGTCGTCGCCGGCCTCATAATAGTCAAGCGCCCTGCCCGTCTTCAGCTTGCCGCCCAGGCTGCCAAGCGTCAGCACCGGCACCTTCTTGTTATCGTGCTTCGTCCCGGACCACATGTTCGAGAGGAACAGCAGGCAACTGTTGTCCAATACGGTGCGTTCCCCTTCCTGCATCGAGTCCAGCCGCTGGGCCAGATATGCCAGCTGGCTCACCTGGAACCGCACTATCTTCTGATACTCCTCTTCCGTGTCGTAGTGTGACGCACCATGATGCTGCTTGCTCACACCAAGGAACGGATAATACAACGCCGAAAGATCACGTGCCAGCAGCAGCGACGCCACACGTGTCTTGTCCGTTTGAAAACCAAGAGCAACAATGTCACACATCAGGCGAATGTGATCCCGGATATCCTCAGGCAGACCATCCTGCGGACGCTTCATCGTAAACAGAGGCTTTCCCGCATCCCGCGCCCGCTCTTCAGCCTTGTCCTTGTCCGTACGCATCCTCTCAATACTGCGCTCCACATCGCGGACGCTGGCCAGATATTCGTCGAGCTTCACTTTGTCCGTGGAACTGATCTTGCCACTCAGCGCCAGCGCATGGTCCTTTACACGATCCAGCACGCTCGTGTTGCGGAGTCGGCCACTGTTTTCAAACAGGCTGTCAAATGCCAGCGAAGGATACATCTCGTTCGGCACCGGCGAATCACTGGTCTGCCAGGAGATATGCGAACTATAGGCATTCGAGAAATTTGTTTCATGGAACCCCGTCATGGCCCTCTCACAGGCCAACACCACGCTGGCCTGCGGCGTCTCCTGCCCGATCTGATTGGCCAGCACCTGGTCGATTGTGATACCGCCGTGGATGATCGAGCCTTTCCTGATCGGCACCCCGGACAACAGGTTGCCGGTCATCGCCGGATGAATCCCCTGCCCCGTCGCCGCCTTATTGAACAACCCGTCAATGACGTTGATCTTCGCCTTGATCGGTTCCAGCGGAGCCAGCGATTCGCTGAGTTCCAGCCCGGTGCCGGTGCCCTTTGCCCACCAGCGGCCAGGACTAATGCCCGTGCCCATGAACAGCACAGCAAAGCGCTGGGGCTGCGCGGCAGTAGTGGCCGCCGACGCAGCAAACCGGCCAAAGCCCGACAGCGATTCCAGCCACGGCAGCGCCATCGTCACGCCGACACCGTGGAGAAAAGTCCGCCGCGATAACACCTGTATTCGGTTTGGACGCGCCTGCTGTTGGGGTCTCTGCATACTCACCTGTCAATTCTTCTCATCGCCATGCTTGTTTAAGAACTGGCGACTCGTAACGATTCGGTCAATCAGATTTTCGAAACGCAAGCCGTTCGGGCCAGGCGCACCCACCGTTTCCTGAATCAGCGACTCATCAGAAAGTGCCAGGCTGCGTCCCAGCGCATACGCCAGCAGTCTGCCGGTAAAGCCGCGCACGAAATCGCTCTGGCGGTGCTCCCGAATATACTGCCGCATTCCAGCCAGGCCCACGCCCTCGAACCCCTTCGGGAAGGTCGCCCCGGCATCAACCGGACGACCGCCCAGATCGTGTGTGCGGCGCTGGCCCACCGGATCAAACCCCTCGAACGCCAAACCGAACGAGTCAAACCTCGCGTGACAACCAGCGCAACTCGGATTGGACCGGTGTCGCTCCAGCATTTGGCGCAAAGGCAGGTCCATCTTTGCCTCATCCGCCGGTAACTCCGGCACCACTGGTGGCGGCGGCGGTATCTGGTCACCCAGGATGTTCTTTGCGACCCAAAACCCGCGCTTCACCGGACTCGTCCGCAAGCCAGGCGCATTCTTTGTCAGGAAAGCCGCCATCGGCAGCAGACCACCCCTGTCGTAACGATCAGCATCCTGTACGCGAACCCAACTGCTGTCATCCCCGGCTACCCCAGACATTCCATAATGGCGAGCCAGCACGGGATTCACAAAGGTATCGCGGGCAAAAAGCAGATCGAGAATCGAACGGTTATTGCGAAACACATCCAGCAGGAAACGGATCGGCTCCTCAAACATCGCCGACCTCAAGCCATCACTGAAGGAGGGAAAGCGTGCACGGTCCACCGTGCCGATCAGTTCGAAATCGCGAATCTCCAGCCAGTTCCCCCCGAACTCCACCGCCAGGGCCCGGCTGCGCGCGTCCTGCAGCATCCGCCGCGCCTGCGCTTTGATCACTCTCGGCTCATGCAGGTCGCCTGCCGCAGCGTGCCGCAGGAGTTCCGTATCCGGCATGCTCGACCACAGGAAATAGCTCAGTCGGCTCGCCAGATCGTAATCCGTAAGTGGCTGAACTCCACTACCCTCCGCGTGGTCGATCCGATAAGTGAACCTCGGAGACATCAGGACCAGAACTACCGCCTCTCGGATCGCCCCCTCATGGTCCAGAGCATACTTCTCCCTGGCCTCGCGATAGAACGAAAGCAGATCCGCGCGATCCGCCTCTGTCAATGGTCGTCGATACGCACGTCCCGCGAAATTGAACAGCGCCTGCAGATGACTCGACTCAGCCTCACGCCGCGCCTGCTGGACCCATCGAATGCTCCCGTTCGCCTTGTCGAAGAAGTCTTTGATCGCCCCGATCGCTGTCGTGCTGCCGCCCTTCGCGAACGCCAGATAGTCGGCTTCGAGTTTCCGGACTTTCGCTTCCGCGATAATCTGATCCACCTCTATGTCGCCGATCTGGGGTTCGCCGTCCTTGAAGTCGTCCCGCGTCCCGCGAGTGCCCAGCTTGGCGAATTCAACATACGTGCGGATATTGATGGAAGCAACAAAGTCCATCTCCCGCCACATCTCGTCCAGAGTCGCCTGCTGCTTCTCGTCCAGCAGCAGTTCAGACAGCGGCTGGTCGTCGCGGAAGTACCCCATCACGTTGTGGAATCCCGCACTCAGATACCGGCCTTCATCTTTGCCCGTCCTGAAGTAGTTCCGCCCCCGCGACTCCTTGTAGAACATATCCGGAAACACGCTGCAGAAACGCGCCCACGCCGCTTCGTACCGCGCGCGTTGACCAGCCGGTACAAACAGCTCCGGATCGCCGGACTTGTTTTCCACCAGAACCGTCTTGCCCGGACCGAACGCATTCTCCCATTCAGGCTCAACAACATCGGCCTGGCTGAACGGGGGCTCGCCCGCCACCTGCAGTTGCCTCAGATCGAACTTTCGGCGGTGCGTTGCGTATTGCGTATTCTTCCAGATCAACAGCGGCTGCCAGGCGGTGCCGATGGCGCCCGCCGTGATGTTGATAAAGCGAGGCTCTACCTTCGCCCGTACTCTGGCGATATACGCGCGCATCTCCTCACAGCCGGCGCGAGCCACATCAGCCTGTCCCTTCCCGGGACCCGGCCTGGCCCCTGGCCTGGCCCCTGGCAACGCTCGCCACATCGTTTGCAACTTCACCAGCGGCCCGGCATCCTCAGCGCTCTCCAGCGTCCTCCAGACCGTCTCCAGATACCTGGCACTGACCCCGTATTGCCGGGCCAAATCCGCCAGCGTTACTTTGGGCTGCCCCAGCGCCGCACGATGCCGGAAGCGCCATGCCGTTTGAAAATAATCGGCGTAGTCGATATTCTGCTGGTGATAAAACCCGATGATCTGCTGCACCGCGAACTTGTCGCGGTCGGTCTCCGCCAGCATTGGATGCGGCGCGAAGGCAAATCCCTTCTCTTTCAGATACAGGTGCGCTGCCGTTTCACGCGCAGCCGCCAGATACTTGGTCAGCAGCGTCGGCGACATGCTGAGTGTCTCACCGGAATTGTCAAAACCCGCCGTGTTGGCCGGGTCGACGGGGAACTTACTCGTAGGCCCAATATCCACGCCCGTAAGATCCCGTACCGTGTAGTTGTATTCGGCATTGCTGAGCCGCCTCGCCAGCACCACGCCAGGGTCCCCGGCGTTACGTCGCTTTTCGTATTCGCGAACGGCACGGAACCACTCCACGGCCGCACGCCTCTCCGGCGTCGCCGGATGCAGCGCGCCCTGAGGCGGCATCTCCTCCGCTTCCAGCCGCGCCAGAATCTGACCGGAGCGCCGCCCGTCCTGCAGCAGCGAGGCCATCGTCGTCACGCCGCTCAAATCCAGCTGCGCGGCCTGCCCCTTTGGGCCGTGGCAGCTAACGCAGTACGTCTGCAGGAAAGGCCGAACCGTTCGGCTAAACCTGCCTTCCAGTCCGGCGCGGGCGTCGCCCTGGCCCCGCGCAACACCGGGCACCAGTGCTGCCACCAGCACTATCCAAAAGGCAGCACGACAGACGGCCTGTCGTGGCTGATGAGTACGTCTTTGCATGGCTCTTTCCAAACTATGCCCGCGATGGTATCAAATCCGCAAAGCTAAAAAAATTGCCCCTGCTCCCCAGGTTAGGGGGGCAGGGGCACAAACCCAAATCCCGATTACAAACGTGACCTTAGAACCGAACCGTCAGCCCAATCTGGAACTGCCGCTGATCCTGCTCCGCCCCGTTGATTTCACCAAACTGCGGCGACTGTGCATTGCCATTGGGATTGTTGTAGTGCGGAGTATTCGTTGAGTTGAAACTCTCAATCCGCAGTGACGCATTGATCCGCTCCCGGATGCGGAAGTCACGAATCAGCGACACATCCAGATTGGAGATAGCCGGTCCCGAAAGGATGTTTCGGCCCGCGTTCCCCAAAGTGTTCTGGGCAGGAATCCGGAAAGCGCTAAGATCGAAGAACTTCTGGCCAGGCCCCGTCCCCCCCAGATACTTAATGGGAGCAATCCAGTCCGGGCGTTCCGCGTTTCCTGGAGCATTCACAATTCCCGACACCGATGGCGAGAACCAGCTCCCGCTCATCAGGCTGGCCAGACCCTGCACCTGCCAGCCACCGGCCACCCACATCAGAGGTCCCGACTGCGCCCACTTTTTGCCCTTGCCGAACGGCAGGCTCCACATGTAGCTCTGCGTGAAGACATGCGTGCGGTTGTCCGCCATGCGCCCCTTGTTCAGCGAAAGCTTTATAGCTGTAGCGACACCGTCGGTATCTTCACTGAAATTCAGACCCTTGCTGAATGTGTAAGCCGTCGTCAGGAAGAAGCCGTTCCCAACCTTACGGTCAGCCTTCAGCTGGAAGCCGTGATAGTAAGTGTTGGTGCCGATATTGATAGTCGTATCGGTGACACGACGGAAAGCAGCAAACAATGGCCGCCCGTTATTGCCGGAACCCGGAATCATCGACGCATTCATGTTGTAGCCACTCTGGTTGTTGACACCACGGTTACCCACGTACGCAAGGTCAAGAGCGAGTTTGAATGGCAACGCTCGCTGAATAGCGAAGTTCCAGCTCTGCACATAAGTGCTGGCCAGATCACGCTGCGTCACGCCGTAGCCATTGGAAAGCGGGGCGTCTTTGATGATGCCGTCTGCCGGAATTGCGAAGGGCGCGAAGGCCGGGAAACCTGTCGTCATTGTCACCCGGGATGGGACGAAAGCGTTGTCAGCCGGGTAGGCATTGTTCTGCAGAATGGGGAAGTTGGTCTGCGCCATACGCCGGGGAATAAAGCTAATCCCATAGCCGGTGCGGATTACCGTCTTATCGTTGTGACGATAAGCGATCCCCAGGCGGGGCCCCCAGTTGTTATTGGTATTCGCGATAGTCAAGGGCACCGAACCCAGACCGGAGAGTTCCAGAGTATTGTTTTTCGGATTGTAGTTCGAATAGCCACCGGGGAAGCGGGGCTTACTGCCACGCTCGCGTTCCATCCGCAGCCCCAGATCAATCGTCAGCTTGGAATTCACCTGGAACTTGTCCTGGAAGTAGTAATTCCAGATCAGTTCGCGACGCGCCGGGAAAACGAAGGGGAAGTCTCGACCGGCTTGGTTCGGCTGGTCCAGCAGAAATGCCGCGAAAGCATTCGAGAAGTTGCGGCTGGTGACGCTGAAGTCACCTGTTTGACCGGGTTGGTACTCAAAACGACCGCGAGGATTGAACGTCTGCGTTTGCAGAAGATCGTTGCGCTCACGACGGATGTCGCTTCCGAATCGGATAATGTGCTTCGAAAAGGTCTTGGAGAAGTTGTTGACGATACCAAAAGTCGTCACGGCGCGAGCCCATGGCAGACTGGGGGAGAACCCCACCAGCGGCGACGCATAGCCGTTCACCCGAATTTCGGTCAGCCCACTCGTCCAGGAGTCCAGGTTGATACCACGAATCCCAATCTCTTCAGACGTCTTCTTGCCTGTGTCGTCATTCAGTGCGTCATTGCGATTGCGAACCACCCCGATCCGCGACTCCCAGACCAGCGTCGGCGTCAGAATCCTCGAATAGTTGATGCCCGCACTCTGTGTCCGGGCCGGGCCCACGCCCCCGAATCCACCGTTCCGGAAGCCACCGTAAATTCCACCGGGACCAAACAAGCCATGGTCCGTAACCACCGCCTTCTGCAGGCTGTAACGAACCGCGAGTCTGTCGGCAGAGGTTGCCACCCAGTCCATCTTCACGTCCATTTGGTCCAGTGTCTTCACACGAACACTGTTCTGCTGGTAGTTCACCTGACCTTCCGGTGCCGTCAGGTTCGGGCCAGGAAGAAAACCGAGAATCTTCTGCGCAATCGGGCTGATCCGGTTCGCCGGAATCACGTTGCCCGGAAACGCCGTGCGGCGGTTCGCGGCGTTGGCGTCGGCACCGGAGCCGGAGGCCGGAAGGTGATCGCGGCTCCCCTGGTAGTCGCCGAAGAAGAACAATTTGTCACGCACAACGCGCCCGCCCAATGTGCCACCAAACTGGTTGTAGACCGTCGGGGCTTTCGTCACGGCGAACGTGTTGCGAGCCTGAATATTCTCGTTGCGGTGGAACTCAAACAGACTCCCGTGATAGTCATTCGAACCGCTGCGCAGCGTCACATTGGTCACCGCGCCACCCGCATTGCCAAACTCCGGATCGAAGTTTGACGTCGAGACGTCCACGGTCTGAATCGCTTCCGCCGGAGGCACCAGCGCCGTCAGATTACCGTTATCGATCTTGTTCTCAATACCTTCAATCTGGAAGTTGTTGAACTGGCGGCCCTGCCCATTCACACGCACCGACAGCGAATCCTGCGAATTATAGAACTCAGAATGCTGACGCGAAGGACGCCCGACCCCAGGCACCAGCACCAGCAGCCCCGCGTAGTTGCGATTGAACAACAACGGCATGTTCTGCAACTGAGCCTGCTCAATCTTGCCGCCTGTATCAGAACGGTCGGTTTGCAGCAACGGAGCAGCATCAGCACTCACGTCGACAGTCTGCGTCACAACGCCCGGTGCGAGTTCGAAGTTGACGCGGGCCGTCGAGTTGGGCTGCAGGTCGATCCCCGAACGCAGCGCCTTGTTGAACCCGGCCTTCTCCGCTTCCACGGTGTAGTTCCCCGGGTCCAGGTTTACGAAAAAGAAGTTACCGGAATCATTTGAGTCCGCGGTACGCCGAAAGTTGGTGCGGGTTTCGGTAACCGTGATCTTCACACCAGGCGACACAGCGCCGGAGGTATCGGTAATGGTGCCCAGAATCTGCCCCTTCAACACCTGGGCCGTGGCGCGCACTGGAGAGAACACAGTTGCGGCAAGCAGTATCAGTGCCGGAATCCCGGCGAGTCTCGCGAATTTCATAAACGCTCCCCTGTCACTCGGCCAATCTTTAGTTTGGCCGAAGTTGTCTTGGGGAAGTTTATCACAATCGGGCCGCAAATTTAACCCCTCTGTGACACCGGTTCGTTAAAAGCTTAAGGAAAAGCGAGCTTCCTTGCCCGGTCAGCCCCGCAAGTTGCGAAAGTATTCGAGATCTTTCCTGGCGAACTCCAGCAGGTCATCACCATCCTGCGGCACCAGAAACAGGCCATCGGTTCGCTGCACCAGGTAAAACTGCAACCCGCCGCCACCCTCCACTGCGGCGAACAACTCCTTCCACCGCGCCTTGCCCTGGAAGTCCTGACACAGCAGAGTCTGAATGCGCCCCGGGCACTTCCGGATAAACGCCACCGGGTCCCCGCCACCCTTCAGACAAAGGCCAATGTTCAGGTGAAACGACGTGATGTCCTTATTGGCGGCCAGGATGTCCATCGGGCGAATCCCCTCAACCATCCTGAACTCGACTTCATGGTTGTGGAAGCCCAGCGTCATCTTCGCACCGCGAATTGCCTCCGCAGCCTGGCTGAGCTGATCACTGAATCGCTTCCACGCATCCGCAGACGCCGGAGCGGCTGCCGTTCCCGGACCCCGCACCGAGACCAGCGTGTCGGAACCAACAATGTGATTGAGTTCAATCGCCTTCTTCAACCCGTCGCCCGAAAAGGACACGATTTCGTTGTGCGTGGACCGGCAGCCCAGCTTCAGGTCGTCGAGCATCACCCGAACTTGTTTGGCCTCCGCCGGCGTCCACTTCATAAAGGTGCCGGCCGAAAACTCAATCAGGTCGTACCCCATCCCGGCCACAGCACGAAGGGTGCCCGGCAGATCCTGTTGGATATTCCGCCCGACCGCAGTCTGCTGCAATCCGATGGGAAATCTCTTACCCGTTTGGGCACGAGCGGACGCAATTGAAGCCGCCGCCAGCACCGCAAACTCACGCCTGGAAGTAAACTGCCGATTCATGACTCAAACCATATCACCGTACCGACTACTCCTCCACCTTCACCAGCAAATATCGATAAGAGCCAAGGGGATACTCCGTATGCCAGTGCGGCGTGCCCGAAGGCACCAGCAGCCAGTCGCCCTTCGTCATATGGTCGGCCCGTCCCTGTTCCACGCGCGCACCAGCCATACGACGACTCCCGCTATCCTTCATCCCGACAACCTTGCCTCCAGTAACCACCGTCACAGCACCGTCAATGCAGTAGAAAATGTCAATGGAACTCGGATGGATCTCCGGATCAGGGTTGAAACCGGCAGGCTGATCCGGCCCCGTGCGATAGCCCCCCGACAGTCTCAATTTCGGGGCTGCGAAAATCTCCCCCTTACTGTTCAGTGCCGCAGCAACCTTGTCATGCCCCACATAAGTGACCGTTGTGCCCGCCCCTCCCGCTGGAGTGTTCAGCTTCACCAGGTGGTAGCTGATCGATTTCGCAACTTCCCGAAACCAGTGGGGCACTCCCGCCGGAATCACCACAACGTCGCCCCGGGTCAAATGAAACGTCTGTCCGCCTGCAATGTCCGCGCCATTCTGACCCTTCACCCGAGCCCCGCCGGCAACCAGCGTCGCCTCCCCGTCGGAGACGTAAAAGATATCCGTCTGTTTTTCGTGTACTTCCACCACACCGGCCTTCTCGCGATGCGAACCCGAGACTTTGATGGCAGCCGGAGTATTCGGCTTGTCGATTAACGGCCCGCCCTTCGCCAGCGCTGCGGCCACCGCTTCATGGTTAGCGTAGATCCCCGCCGCCACAACAACGTCGTTAGCCGGACTCTGAGCCCAAAGCCCAATCGCCAAACCTGCCGTCAAGAACACAAAGCGCATAAGTCTTCTCCTCAGTCGAATGCCTTATACTCTACCTGATGCGAACCCTGACCATAGCCGTCACCGCCTGCACCCTGATGTGGGCCGCCCAACCGCCCCGCAAACTCTCCTTCGCCCGGGCAGGCGGCATTGTCCCCGGCGTCTTGCAGCTCTTCATCGCAGCCGCCGACGGCACCGATGAACATCCCCTCCTGACAGCCCCGCAAGACGACTACGACGCCGCATGGGCCCCCAACGGCCAGGCCCTCGTGTTCACCTCCGACCGCAACGGCTCCGGCGATCTCTACCGCGTCAACCCCGACGGCACCGGCCTCACCCAACTAACCTCCGACCCCGCCTACGAAGACCAGGCCGCATTCTCTCCCGACGGCAAGAAACTCGTCTTCGTCAGCACCCGCACCACCGGCTTTGCCAATCTCTGGACCCTCGACCTCGCCACCAAACGAGCCAAAGCCCTCACCACCGGCCCCGGCGGCGACTTCCGTCCCGCCTGGTCACCCGATGGAAAATGGATCGCCTTCTCTTCCGGCCATGGCATCACCCCGCCCTTCGCCGAAGGTCGCTGGGAACGCCAGCAACTCACCGAAATCTACCTGATTCGCCCCGATGGTTCCGGCATGAAGAAAGTCACCAGCGCCGGTGGACTCTGCGGCAGCCCGAAGTGGCTCAGCGATAACCAACACGTCCTCGCCTACTGTTCCACCGCGCAGGAAACCATGCAGGTTCGTCGCGGGGCACCCGAGAAAGGCAGTCAATCGCGCCTCGTCTCCATCGACGTAGCAACCGGTGCCATAACCGACCTCCCCGCAGGTCCAGGCGTGAAAGTAAATCCGTCGCCCCTGCCCGGCAATAACGTCGGCTATGTCCGAAGAGACACGGCGGAGGGTGGCATCTACTACACCAACGGCAGCCAGGGTCCGAAGGGTGCCATCCGCGCCGCTGCCTGGTCCCCCGACGGCAAACGTGTTGTTTTCAGCCGCCGCAAGACCGTCACGCTGCCACCGTCTGTAAAAATGTTCAGCCGAAATCCAAACTATGAGTTGCATTTGTCTGGCATGTTGCCCGCCTTCAGCCCCTCCGGCAAACAATACCTGACCGTGGGAGGTGGTCCTGGCGGCAAGGCAGCAGCTCTCAAGGTAAGCACGCCGGAAACCGGGAAATCCGAGGTTCTCTATCAGGACAAAACGCGTAACGCCTTCGTCGGAGGCTGGTCACCCCGGGGAGACAAGGCCGTCTTCTCACTGGGCACATATGCAGCCTTTTTCGACGGCTTTCGTTCCGAATTTCATAAGCCCGGAGACCGCGTCGAAGGCGGAGCTCAACTCGCCATCATCAACGCCGACGGAACCGGCTTCCAGGAGTTAACTGCAGGCCCCGACAACAACGCCTTCCCGTCCTACTCCCCCGACGGAACCCGCCTCGTCTTCCGCACCTTCGGCAAAGACGGCCAGGGCCTGCGCATTATGAATCTCGAAACCAAAGTCGTGACCACGCTCACCGCAGGCTACGACAATTTCCCGCTCTGGTCCCCCCGTGGAGATCTCATCATGTTCGCCCGCCAGGTCGAAGGAGCCTACGACATCTTCACCATCAAGCCCGACGGGACCGCCCTGAAGCGCCTCACCAACGGCAAGGGTAACGACGCCCACATGTCCTGGTCCTTCGACGGAGAATACATTGCTTTCTCCAGTTCCAGAATGGGCTTCAAAGACGAGCTGTCCTACACCGACGCCCCCCAGCCCTACGGCGAAATCTTCGTCATGCGCTTCGACGGAAACCACGTGGAACAACTCACCGACAACCAGTGGGAAGAAGGCACCCCAGGCTGGGAACCTAACCAATCCCCGCGTTAGTCACCACTCATCACCTTGCGCTACCGAACCACGACCGTGAAGGGAGTGGCCCAACATTGCCCAGGATCGCAGTATTCACGACGGAAATGAAGGTGTCACCGCAGAGCGATACTGGCAGGCTTCGCCTTGTCAAACGTACCCGGCGTGGCGGGTGCACGGCGCGGCGGCAATTCCATCGCTTGCACATAACGCTTCGGCTGCGCAGTGATGATGCGGATGTTCTTCAGCCGGATCACGTTCTGCGTGTCGTTGGGCTTGTCGCCGAGCGAGTGGATCTTAAACGCGATGTTACCGTCGCGATATTTTTCGTCCACCAGATGAGACGTGGGGACTCCGTTCACCCAGACCTTGATCGTATCGCCGATGCACTCGATTCGGAAATGCGCCCACTTACCCAGCTGAAACGCGGCGCGGCCCGCTCCGTTGTCCGCAAGGTCGTGCAGCCAGCGCCACGAATCACCGAAGTCATCGAACACCCCTCCCGTCCAGGCGCGGGCCGTATTGTCAATCTTCACCTGATAGCCGTTGAGCCGCACTTTGGCATCCGCACTTGCCTCCACGCACCGCAGCAGAATGCCGCTGTTGAAGCCGGGATCGTCCTTCAAATCCAGTTCGAGAATGAAGTCGCCGTATTTTTCCGTGGAAGTGACGAACGTGTGCTCGGCCGTGTTGGTTCGTTGCCGCAACAACATCGCGCCGTCTTCAATTTGGGCCGGGGCGAGATTCGTCGGCCCAACGAGTTTCCAGCCGGTGTAATCCCGGCCATTAAAAAGCGAGACCCACGGCGCAGGTGCGGGCGACTGAGCGCTGGCGCCCATGACCGCCAGCAACAAAGCGATCAACGTGCTGGTTACTCTCATCTGGACAGTGTACTGCAAGTTTATGGCGATGGAAGGCGTGGCCCGTCCGGCCCGGCGCGCCGCTGTCACTCTCCCCATTCACCCCTACGCGAAACGAAAGCCCTGTTTCGACATCGGCATCGTGCGGAGCCGTTCGCCCGTAGCTGCAAAAATCGCATTGGCCGTGGCCGGAATGATCGGCGGCAATGCCGGCTCGCCCAGGCCTGAAGGCGGATTATTACTCTTCAGGAAGTGCACTTCAATCGCCGGAGCCTGCGCAATTCTCAGCACCGGATGCTGATTGTAATTGCCCTGCACCACACGCCCCTCTTTCAGGGTGATCTCCTGCATCATCTCGCTCAGGCCGTCAATCACCGCACCCTGCACCTGGCTTTCCGCCGAACTCGGGTTGATGATCTGGCTGCCAACATCGCCGGCTACCCAGACTTTATTCACCTTCACCTTCTTGTCCGCACTCACACTCACTTCAGCCACCTCGGCAAAGTAGCCGCTATGGCTGTAATGAAACGCGATGCCCAGTCCCGTTCCCTTCGGTAACTGCCGCTTCCCCCAGCCCGATTTCTCCGCCGCCAGCCGAATCACATCGGCCATCCGCGCTGCATTCAGGCCTGCCCGACCGCCGCCTCGTCCCGGAGCAGCCGTCGCCGGTACTGCATTCTTCAGCACCTCCAGCCGAAACTCCATCGGGTCTTTCCCTGCCGCAAGAGCCAGCTCATCCATGAACGACTGCATCACCCAGGCAATACTGTTCGAGCCCGGTGCCCGCAGCGCCCCCGTCTTCAACCCCAACGGCATTGTGGACGTCTGCACCAGCAGGTTTTCTACGTACCCGGCCGGAAACTCGCCAGGGTTGAACCCGCCGTCATTGATGAAGGTGTCGCCTTCACCATAAGCCACAAAATGGTTGCTCCACGCCGCCAGCTTCCCTGCCCCGTCCACCGCGCCCTTAAAGAACTGAAACCCGCCGCACCGGTAGAAATCATGGCGGACATCGTCCTCCCGGCTCCACAGCAGCTTCACCGGCGCGCCCACGGTCTTCGAAATCCACGCAGCTTCCAACATGCTGTCGTTATACGCACGGCGACCGAACCCGCCGCCGGCACGCACCATGTGGAGCGTAATATCCGCTTCCGGCATGCCCAGCAACTGCGCCACAGAAGCACGCCCCGGTGCCGGAAACTGGCTTGTCGACCAGATGTCGAGCTTCCCGTCCCGATAATGCGCCGTGCAGTTCTGTGGCTCCATGGTGACGTGCGCAATGTGCGGGAAAACGTACCGGGCTTCCAGAACCTTCACGTCTTTCCGCTGGAAGACAGCCTCTGTGTCGCCATTCTTCCGCAACGTGCGCGCGGCCGGCTTCTTCGCCAGTTCATCCGCTTTGCGCTCATTCGCTTCGCTGTCCTGACCACCCCACTTGCCGTCATCCCACTTCACTACCAGCTGTTTTCTGGCCGACTGCGCAGCCCACCAACTGTCCGCCACAATTGCCACACCCGCCTCAAAGCCGGGTCCCCCGAAAAGATAGTTCGGGTAATCCGTAGCCGCGCGAATGCCTTCAATTACAAAGGCATGCTTCACGCCCTTCAGCTTTCGGACAACGTCCAGATTCGCACTCACCACCTTGCCCCCCATCACGGGAGACTTCTCAAACGCCGCGTACAGCATCCCGGGCAACGTCACGTCAATACCGAAGATCGGCTTGCCGGTTACAATTTCCTTCGTCTCTGCACCCGCCGTGCTCTTGCCAATGATCCGGAAATCCTTCGCATCTTTGAGCTTCAGAGACGCGAACGCCGGTACCGGCATCGCAGCAGCCTTTGCCGCAAGCTCTCCGTAGCCCAGCTTGCGGTTCGACGCCGCATGCATCACCACGCCGCTCGCCGTGGTGCACTCTTCCGGAGCCACGCCCCAGGTCTGCGCCGCCGCGGCCACCAGCATCTGCCGGGCCGCCGCCCCCAGCCTCCGCATGGGCTCCCAGTTGGATGGCGTGGCTGAACTGCCGCCCGTGATCTGCCCTCCGTACTGCGGTCCCACGCCCGAACGCACAATGCGGACGGCCTTCCAGTCCACGTCCAGTTCTTCCGCCATCAACATCGGCAGAAGGTTCAGAGCCCCCTGTCCCAGTTCCTGATTCTTCGCGACCAGCGTCGCCGTGCCATCCGCCGCGATGGTGATGAAATCCTTCGGCAACAGCCCCGGACCACCACCCCGCCCCTGAGCCTTTAAGTCCGCTTCAAGGCCGAGCCCGAGCAGCAAGCCACCGCCGGCCGCAGCCGACGCCTGCAGGAAGAAACGTCTGTTCATACTCACCTTGCCACCTTCGCCGAATTGTTTTGTCCTGCTGCTTCATGCACCGCCGCGCGAATCCTCAAATACGTTCCGCACCGGCACAGATTCCCGCCCATCGCCGTGTCGATCTGGGCGTCAGTCGGCTTCGGCGTCTTCGCCAGCAAGGCGCACGCGGACATGATCTGCCCCGCCTGGCAATAGCCGCATTGCGGAACATCGATAGCCGCCCACGCAACCTGAACCGGATGCGTACCATCCGCCGAAATCCCCTCAATCGTCGTGATGGACTTCCCGGCCACGTCGGAGGCCTTCGTCACACACGAACGCGCGGGACTCCCGTTGACGTGCACCGTGCAGGCACCACAAAGACCCATCCCACAGCCGAACTTCGTGCCTTTCAGGTCCAGTTCATCCCGAAGGACCCAGAGCAGCGGCATTTCAGCGTCTCCGTCGTACTTCCTCGGCTTACCGTTAACAGTGAACGTAATCATCAAATCCTCTTCAGCACTCCGAAAGTCTCAATACCTGCTCAGGAAGCCTCGCGCCCTGAATCACTATGTTGGACGCAGCCTCTTCGATTTCCCGCACATCTGCCGCGGTAAACTCAATCGCCGCAGCCCCCAGATTTTCTTCCAGGCGCGCCACCTTGCATGTCCCCGGAATCGGCACGATCCACGGCTTCTGCGCCAGCAACCACGCCAGAGCAAGCTGCGCCGGTGTCGCGCCCTGCTCTGCCCCCAGCCTGTTCAACACATCCACCAGCGCCAGATTCACCCCGCGCGCTTCCGGTGCAAAGCGTGGTGACAAATTTCGAAAATCCGTGCTGTGAAACTCCGTGTCGGCTGCAATCTTACCCGTCAGGAATCCCGCGCCCAGAGGACTGAACGGCACAAAGCCAATCCCCAGCGCTTCACACGCCGCCAGCACGCCATTCTGTTCCGGGTCACGAGTCCACAGCGAATACTCGCTCTGTACCGCCGCCACTGCCTGAACCGAATGTGCCCGCCGGATCGTCGCGGCCCCCGCCTCCGACAAGCCAAAGTGCTTCACCTTGCCTTGCCCGATCAAATCCCGAACCGCGCCCGCAACATCCTCGATCGGCACTTTCGGATCAACGCGATGTTGATACAGCAAATCAATCGCCTCCACCTTCAGCCGCCGCAGCGATGCCTCGGCCACTTCCCGAATATGTTCCGGCCTGCTGTCCAGCCCATACCTCGTGCCATCCGGGTTGATACCAAACCCAAACTTCGTCGCAATCACAACCTCATCGCGAAAGGGAGCCAGAGCCGCACCCACCACTTCCTCATTCGTGAACGGGCCATAGGCTTCCGCGGTGTCGAAGAAGGTGACGCCCCGCTCCACAGCCGCCCGAATCATGGCGATCCCCGCCGACCGCTCCATCGCGGGGCCGTAGTTGGCGCTAATCCCCATGCAGCCGTAACCGAGAGCCGAAACTTCGGGGCCAACTTTTCCCAGCTTGCGTCTTTTTATCATGCTCCAGAACCAGAGTAACGGAGAAAGGTGCCGCGGAGGGTATCCTGATCATCCCGAATGATTGCCTGATCCTGCCGAATTGAGACCCGACCTCTTGTGTACTGCCCACCAGAAGTAGTTATCTTGTATGAAGGTGCAACCGGACCGAACAGAAGAACTGAGACGCGCCCTGGCCACCAGGTTGACCCGCCTGCTTGGCTCTGCCGAGCGGCAAGTCACAGCCATTCCGCGCCTCACCCTGCACCGGCGTACGGCCCCCACGCCACCCTGCCACCTCACCTACGAACCCGGCGTCATTGTCGTAGCGCAGGGCCGCAAACAAGTCCGGCTTGGCACGAAATACCTGGTCCACGATCCGTCGTGCTATCTGCTGACCTCCGTCGATCTGCCCACCGTCGCCAGCGTTACTGACGCCAGCGAAGACGTACCGTGTCTTGCCGTCTCCCTGAAGCTCGATATCGCCGTCGTCCGCGAGTTCCTCAGCCACCCCGACTTTCACCTGCCCGTCGGCCCGTCCGGCCTTGCCATCTCCACTAGCCTTGCCATCACCACGGGCCCCATCACCGCCGAGTTCCTCGACGCCTGGTGTCGTCTGCTCGACCTGCTCACCAAACCGGAGGACATCCCCTGGCTCAGCGGTGCCATCGAACGCGAGATCGTTTACCGGCTCCTCCGTGGCCCGGGCGGCGAGCGCTTACGCGCCATCGCCACCGCTGGCGACCAGAGCCAGCGTACCGCCCGGGTCAGCGCCTGGATTAAGGCAAACTACGCACGGCACCTCCGCGTGGAAGAACTCGCTGAACTGGCCGGCATGGCCCCCTCCACCCTGCACCGCCATTTCCGGGCCCTCACCGGGATGAGCCCCCTGCAATACCAGAAGCAGATTCGCCTGCAGGCCGCCCGCGCCCGCATGCTGGCCGAAGCGCCAGCCAGTTCAACCGCGAATACAGCCGCCTCTTCGGCCAACCGCCTGTACGGGATGTCCGAAAACTCCGTTCAGCGGTGTAAAGCCGGAAGATCGGTGGCCCCCGAGGCAAGCCGATAACTTGACGCTTAGCCCCGCGCGAAAGGCACGATTTTGGACTTCCGGATCTTCCGGTCCCGCGTCACCAGCGGAACACCGTGGACGATACTGGTCGCCGCGATCAACTCGTCAGCGGGATCACTGCTGAAATCCAGTTCCGTGGACTTAGTGCAAACCGCGAGATCAAGGGGCCAAACCTGCACACGGGACAGTATCTTCTTGAATTCAGGACTGCGAACATCCACCGCAATCCGGCCCAACTGAGCAAGTTTCGCAACTTCCCACAACACTATTGCCGATATGCCCCACCGCTCTGCAGTCAGCAGTTTTCGCTCCGCAGCGGTCAGCGTCCCATCGAGCGCGAACAGCAGAATATGCGTATCAAGATTGAGCATTCCATGTCACTCCCGTGGAGAAAACATCGCCCGATACCTGAACCTGTCCCCTCATGCTGCCAATCAGGGCGGCACAGCCGGAATCCACCGGGGTCAAGAAGGCCACAGCTTTTCCGTGTTTCGTCACAACGATACCCTCGGGCCCAAGGTTGTCCAGAATCGAGAGACACTGCTCTTTGAACCGCGACGCACTAATCTGTATCATGACTTCAGTATAGTCATTTTTATTGACCAGTCACTCTGTTTGACTGCCCCTTCCGAACTCAGCTTGCCCGGTCGTAATTCAGATTCGGTCCCAGCCACCGCTCCACTTCAGCCACACTCATACCCTTGCGCTCGCTGTATTCACCCACCTGATCCCGGTCGATCTTGCCCAAACTGAAATAACGCGATTCCGGGTGCGCGAAATAAAGCCCGCTCACACTCGACCCCGGCCACATCGCAAACGACTCCGTGATCCGCATCCCGGTCTTCGCCTCAACATCCAGCAAATTCCAGAGCGGCCCCTTCTCCGTATGATCGGGACAAGCCGGATACCCCGGTGCCGGCCGGATACCGCGATACTTCTCCTGAATGAAATCCTCGTGGCTCAGGCCTTCCGCGACACCGTAACCCCATTCGTCCCGAACCCGCTTGTGCAGATACTCCGCAAACGCTTCGGCCAGCCGGTCCGCCAAAGCCTCCGCCATGATGGCGTTATAGTCGTCATTCTCTGCCCGGAACTGGTCACACAGTTCCTTCAGACCAATGCCGGTCGTGACGGCAAAAGCGCCGATATGGTCGGCCAGACCCGTTTCCTTCGGAGCAACAAAATCCACCAGCGACCGACAGGGCCGGTTATCTTCCCGCACCTGCTGCCGCAGGAAGTGAAATTTCCCCACCACGACGTCCCGACTCTCGTCCCCGTACAGTTCCACATCTTCGCCCACAGCGTTGGCCGGAAAGAGCCCATAAACCGCACGCGCCGTCAGCAGGTTCCCCGCAATGATTTTGTCCAGCAAAACGTTGCCTTCTTCAAAGACCTGCCGGGCCTGCGCACCATGTCCTTCGTGATCCAGAATCCGCGGATAAATCCCCTTCAACCCCCACGTATGGAAGAACGGCGACCAGTCAATAAACTCACGCAACGTCGCCAGCGGGAAGTTCTCCAGCTGCCGCACTCCCGTGAAAGACGGCACAGGCAAATCCTCCGCGCGCCACTCAATTGGTGTCCGACGCTCACATGCCGTTACGAACGGAATTGCCTTCTGGCGCGGCGTCAGATAGGCCTTTCGTACAGCCTCGTAGTCTGCCCGATGCTGCTCCACAAACCCGGCCCGCCCGTCCTCACTCAGAAGACTCGTCGTCACCGGCACTGCCCGGCTCGCGTCCAGAACATGCACCACCGGCTCACTATAGTGCGGCGCAATCTTGATCGCCGTATGCGCCCGGCTCGTCGTCGCGCCCCCTACCAGCAGCGGCAGCTTAAAGCCCTGCCGTTCCATCTCTTTCGCAACGTAAACCATCTCATCAAGTGACGGCGTAATCAGCCCGCTCAGGCCGATGATATCCGCCTTCTCAGCCTTCGCGCGCTCCAGAATTTTCTCGCATGAGACCATCACGCCCATGTCGATCACTTCATAGTTATTGCAGGCCAGCACCACGCCAACGATGTTCTTGCCAATGTCGTGAACGTCGCCCTTCACCGTGGCCAGCACAATCTTCCCCTGCGCTTTTACAGTTTCACCCGCCGCCACCATGGCCGCCTTCTCGGCTTCCATAAACGGCGTCAGATGCGCCACCGCTTTCTTCATCACCCGCGCGGACTTCACCACCTGGGGCAGGAACATCTTGCCCGCGCCGAACAGATCCCCCACCACCCCCATGCCGTCCATCAACGGCCCTTCAATCACCAGCAGAGGCCGACCCAGCTTCACGCGCGCCTCTTCGGCGTCGATCTCGATATAGGTATCGATCCCCTTCACCAGGGCGTGAGAAAGCCGCGCTTCCACCGTACCGTTGCGCCACTCTTCGGCCTTCTTCTCGCTCACCTCAGTGGTGCCCGCACTGGCCGCTTTTAACGCCTCGCCGAACTCCACCAAACGCTCCGTAGCATCCGGCCTGCGGTTCAGCAGAACGTCTTCAACCAGAACCTTCAGCTCCGGCTCAATTTCCTCGTAAACCTCCAGCATCCCGGCATTCACAATGCCCATGTCCATGCCCGCCGCAATCGCATGGTAGAGAAACGCCGAGTGCATGGCCTCGCGCACTTTGTTGTTGCCCCGGAAGCTGAACGAGATATTCGAAACGCCCCCGCTCACCTTCGCGTGCGGCAGGTTTTCCTTGATCCAGCGCGTCGCGTTAATGAAGTCAACCGCGTAGTTGTTGTGCTCCTCCATCCCCGTCGCAACCGTGAGGATATTCGGATCGAAAATAATGTCTTCCGGCGGAAAGCCGATCTCGTCAACCAGGATGCGATACGCGCGACTGCAGATACGAATCTTCTCTTCGTAAGTGGCAGCCTGGCCCTGTTCGTCGAACGCCATCACCACCACTGCGGCACCATACTTCAGAACCTTAGCGGCGTTCTCGCGAAACTTCTCCTCACCTTCCTTCAGAGAAAGCGAGTTCACGATGCCCTTACCCTGCAGGCACTTCAGGCCGGCCTCGATGACCTCCCACTTCGAGGAGTCCACCATGAACGGCACCTTCGCCACTTCCGGCTCACTGCCCAGAAGCTGCAGGTAGCGCGTCATCGCCGCCACGCCATCAATCATGCCCTCGTCCATGCAGATGTCGATGACGTTGGCCCCGTTCTCCACCTGCTGCCGGGCGATGCTGACCGCTTCCTCGAACTTGCCTTCCTTAATCAGCTTCGCGAACTTCGGAGATCCGGCCACGTTCGTCCGCTCGCCCAGCATGATGTACACACCCTGCTGCTGCGTAAACGGCTGCGACCCCGAAAGCCGCAAAGGCTTCGGGCCCGACGCCGTGGCCCCAACAAAGCTTTCCGGCACCGACACACTGACAGCCGTCGTCGCCGACCGCAACTCGCGCGGATGGCGCCCCTCCAAAGCTTTAGCAATCGCCGCAATGTGCTCCGGAGTA
>RGPS01000450.1 GCA_010084195.1 Terriglobia bacterium | reverse complement strand
TTGCAACCGCCGAGGCGATCACGGCCATGCTCACAATCGTTAACTTGTCGTGATTACCTCGGGGGCGGACGCGTGCCATTCGCTCCAATCTACCGCATCACGGGACAGGAGGTGTAGCCTTCTACGTCGCTCGGCTCGGGGGACGGTTCTGGCTTCGCCCCTTATGCCCGCGTACAAGCTAAATAAAAAGCCCGGTCGGAGCCCAGGCTTTCGCCGAGACTCGGACCGGGACTTGTCCCTCGCAGAGCTGCCAGCCAGCCCTTAGTTCAAAACAAACATGTACAACCCGGCCGCACCTGTGGCCAGAACGTGCTGCTTGCCATCCAGCAGGAAAGTCTCTGGCGGACTGGAAAGCTGCCCGATTTCGGAATGCCACAGAGGCTTGCCGTCGGTAGCCCGGATCGCTTCCAGACCTCCGCCATTCGACATGAAAATCACGCCGCCAGCAGTGGAAGTCAACCCCACGCTGCCGTTCGTTAGTTCATGTCGCCACTTCACCTTCCCCGTCTTGTAATCAATCGCGTCGAGGAATGTACCGTACGAAAAACTGCCCCCACTGGCAATTCCGCCCAGTCCCATGGAACCCCTCGGGTCGGGTTCCAACAGATAGGTGATGCGGAGCGAATTCTGCTCATGCACATAGAACAAGCCGGTATCCGGGGAAAACGTGGGAGGCGGATAGTTGAGCACGTCGTCGTTCACCAGGGCTCCGGCGATCAGGGCATCCTTCATGGGATTCCGTTGCGGTTCTCCACGCTTGTTGAGGTTCAGCGGGGAATCCGGACTAATCGCCGAGGCATAGTTGTTCACCAGGCCCAGCTTGCTGGTCAACAGGTTTTCGCCAGTTACGCGATCCAGCACGAAGAAGTAGCCGTTGCGGATCTTGCCCGTATCCACATTCACTGCCAACAGGCATGACGTGTAGAGATTGTCGCCTTCGCCGCGGTTACCCGTCATGTACGACGGAGTCGGATTGCCGGTGCCGAAGTAGTACAGGTGTGTTTCCGGGTCATACGCGCCCGGAATCCACGACGTCCCGCCACCGTGCTTTGCCGCCTCCAGATTGGCCCACGATTCCAGGCCGGGGTCGCCCGGCTTCTGCGCCGTCGAATACAACCGCCACTGCTCCTCACCCGTTTCCGGGTCGAGAGCTTTCAGATAGGCAGGCTCATCGGTGTCGTTGCCGGTGCCCACAAGCACGTGGTTGCCCAGTACCAGGGGCACATTTGTGGAGAAGTACTGTTGTTCGAACGGAGCGATTTCCTTCTTCCAGACTTCCCGTCCCGTCCGCGCATCCAGACAGACAACCCAGTCGTCATGGAGCTCGAAGAAGATGTAGTTATGCCACATGCTGGGCCCGCGCGTGCCGGTTGAGGTGCCGCCACGGAACTTCCAGTAGTAGTGCCAGATCACCGACCCGTCGCGCGCGTCAATGGCATAAACATCATTGATGGAGGCACCGTACAGAATGCCATCCACGAAGAGAATTCCGCCGCCGAACCGGGTGGGTCCGCAGTTATTGACGTCCCCTGTTCCAAATCCGCCGGTTACAATTGGCGCGGTCGCGGTCGGTGCTCCCCCACCTCGGCCACCACGACCTGCGCCCCCGGGGCCGGCCGAGGCCGCTCCCCCGGCACCGGTGCCGTTCGGGCCACAACCCGTCGTGATGTTATTTGCCACCCACCGCAAACTCAGGTTCTTGACGGTCTGTGTGTTGATCTGTTTCAGGGCGCTGTAGCGCTTTCCGCTCATATCGCCCGAGTAGCTGGTCCACTGGTCCGACAACGGCTTCAGAATGTCCGCCGGATCGAGACCGCCACCCTG
>RGPS01000449.1 GCA_010084195.1 Terriglobia bacterium | reverse complement strand
GGAGCACAGGACAAGCTCCCTGTTTACTACGATGGAGCGCAGATCTTCCTGCCCAAGGGACTCTCCCCGAGTTCACATATCCTCAAGCCGGGATCGCGTGGATATGAGCACATGCCCATCAACGAACACTTCTGCATGCAACTGGCGCATGCGCTCGGGCTGCCGGTACCGACATCGCAGATCCTTCGAAAGCCGGGCACGCTCTACCTCGTGGCGCGCTACGACCGAAAGCCGGACGAAGCAGGGTCGATTACGCGCATCCACCAGATCGATTTCTGCCAGGCACTCAACCTCCCATCCTCGAGGAAGTACGAGAAGGAAGGAGGCCCGGACTTGGAACAGTGCTTTGAACTTGTAGCGCGCGAAAGCGCACAGCCTGCGGCAGACAGGCTGAGACTCATCGATTGGGTGACCTTCAACTTCCTGGTTGGAAATGCGGATGCCCACGGGAAAAACCTTTCCCTGCTGGTCACTCCGGAAGGCATACGCCTGGCCCCTTTCTACGACCTTATTTCAACCTTTATCTATCCCAACCTCGCAACCACGATGGCCATGAAAATCGGCGGAGAAAACAGGCCTGACTGGATACAGGCACGGCACTGGGATGCATTCGCGGAAAAATCCGGGGCAAACCCCCGGTTCGTAAAAGGTCGCGTCGCCGAACTTTCTACCACCATCACAGACGCATCTGAAAAGCTCCTCCACGAGCTGGCGGCAACACCTGACGAAGCCGTGATCCTGGAGAAGATATGTGCCGAAATTGCAAAGCGCGGGAAGCGCCTTTCAGGCATGAACCTGCGTTAGCATCTACCCCATGAAAACCGCCGCCCTCCTCCTCGCCGCCCTGGCCACGCTGGCCACCCCAGCCCACGCCCAGGACGACTACCCCAACCGCACGATCCGCCTGCTGACGGCCGCCGCCCAGGGTGGCACCTCGGACATCCTCGCCCGGGTGTTCGCGGCAAAGCTCACCGAGTCACTCAAACAGACCGTGATCGTCGACAACCGGGCCAGCGCCTCGGGCGTGGTGGCGGGCGAGATCACCGCCACGGCCAAGCCCGACGGCTACACGCTGCTGCTCTGCTACCACCAGCACACAGTCAACGCGGCACTCAACAGCAAGCTCCCCTACCACCCGGTCAACAACTTCACGCCGATCGCCCAGCTCACCGCGGCCGCGCAGATCCTCGTGATCCACCCGTCCTACCCGCCCAAAAACCTCACCGAGTTCATCGCGTGGGCCAAAGCCCATCCCGGCCCGCTCAACTTCGGCTCGGCCGGCATCGGCAGCGGCGGGCACCTGGCGGGCGAGCTCTTCAAGCAGCTGGCAGGCGTGAAGGCCGAGCACATCCCCTACAAGGGTTCGGGACCGGCGCTGGCGGCGCTGCTCGCCAACGAGTACCACTTCAACTTCGCGGGGCTGCAGGCCGCGCAGCCGCATATCCGCTCGGGGAGGATCCGCGCGCTGGCGATCACCTCCACCAAACGTCTCCCTACGCTGCCGGACCTCCCGGCCGTGGCCGAGCAGCTGCCGGGCTTCGAGCTGGTGGGCTGGTACGGCATCATCGGCCCGCCGGGGCTGCCGGCACCGATCGTCGCGAAGCTGAACGCCGAACTGGTGAAGGCCCTCAACAGCCCCGACGTGCGCGACCGCATCCTCGCCGACGGCTCCGAGCCCGTGGGCAGCAGCCCCGAGCAGTTCCGCCAGTTCATGCTGGCCGACACGGCGAAGTGGGTGAAGGTGGTCAAGGAAAGCGGCGCCAAAGCTGACTGAACCTGACTGAAAAGGTGGGGCGAAACTGCGGGGCGAAACCGCAGCCCCCCGCTTT
>RGPS01000448.1 GCA_010084195.1 Terriglobia bacterium | reverse complement strand
CCACCCGACAAGCGACAGGACCTGCGATGCAAAGCGATCACACTCCAGATCACCTTTTAGATCCCACTTCAGGTCCCATTTCAGCCGGGGTGTCGGGCCGCCCAGGTTCCCGGAACCTGATCTATTTTTCATGGGCTTGTCTAGTTTACGTGATTTTTGTGATCGTGTGGGGGGCATTTGTGCGGGCCTCCGGTTCGGGTGCCGGATGTGGGAGCCATTGGCCCCTCTGCAATGGCCAGATTTTGCCCTCAACGGCCTCCGTGACCGGCGCTGCCCCTGCCGCCGTTTCAGTGGCAACTTGGATCGAATTTTCCCATCGCATCACGAGCGGCCTGTCCCTGCTGATGGTGGCCTCGCTGTTTTTTTTAGTGCGCAGGGGATCGCGTCTTGCCACGTCGGCAAAGTTAAGGTCAGAGCAGAGGCGGGCTGCGGGTTGGGCTTTCGGATTTATCGTCGGGGAAGCCGGAGTCGGTGCGGTTCTTGTCCTGCAGCGGCTTGTCGCTGGCGATTCCTCGTTGGCGCGCGCCGTTGTCATCGCCTTGCACCTTGCGAACACTTTGTTTCTGGTCGCCGCACTGGTCTGGACGGCAATGGCCCTTGGCGTCCCTGAGGCCGCGCAGTCTGGGTCTGGGCTCTCCTCTGGGCTCTCTGGGCCCGGTCCAGACGGTCGCCCCCTGGCTGCCGCCCTGTTCAAACGCCTCCGCCGGGTGGCCGCCCTGTTTTTGGTGGTGGGAGCCTCGGGCGCGATTGTGGCCTTGGGGGACACCTTGTTCCCGGCCAAAGACCTGATTTCCGGAATGGCCCAGGATTTATCAGCTTCGGCCCATTTTCTGGTGCGCCTGCGGGTCGTTCACCCGATTTTGGCCGTGGGCACGGCGTGGGCGCTGTGGCTGGTGCTTGGGGCAATAGAAAGTTCCAATAAAAACAATGATTTAGTTTCGAAAGTCGGGTTCTATGCCCGGTTCTTTCTGGTTGCCCAAGTC
Organism: Terriglobia bacterium; assembly: GCA_010084195.1. Taxonomy (GTDB): domain Bacteria; phylum Acidobacteriota; class Terriglobia; order Bryobacterales; family Bryobacteraceae; genus BOG-234. The sequence continues at coordinate 846 of RGPS01000448.1, read as the reverse complement.
ATGCTCGGCATTCTCAACTGGTTGTTGATGGCACCGCATTGGCTGCAACTCGTGCACCTCGCGGGTTCCAACGCCCTTTGGGTGTCGGTTGTGGCCCTGCTTTTTGCCCTGAATCGAATTGCAAAGGCCACCCCTGTGGGCTAAACGGACACCACCTTCTCCCTGAACTGGAGTGCAGCCATGGTTCACCGTAACCTCAAGACCATTACAACTGGCCTTTTGACCGTCGTACTTGCCTTGGCGGGCGCCGTCCCTGGCTCCGCTGCTGACCCGATCGACTCGGGTTCCGGGAACGCCTGCACCGCGTTGGGCACGATCTTGCCGGGGCGCATGATATTGGCCTGCACCGAGAAGAAGATGCGCGTGCCCGGCACCTGGCCCTGGAAATCCTGCGCCACATAGGCGTTGTCGAGGCCGGTGTGGGCGGCCATGCGGCCCTTCAAATCGACGATGGCGAACTGGCGGCTCTGGTAGTTGGGATCGTCATGCGCCAGCTTTTCCAGGATCGCTTTCGGCTCCGTGCCCTTCTTCATCTCCTCGTAGATGAACTTCTGGTTGGCGAAGGTGCGGTCAACGCCCGACTGACAGGCGGCGATGCCCACGCCGGGCACCACCACCGTCGTCAGGTCGCGGTATTCATGGTCGGTCTTCACATCGACGCAGCTCGCCGTCGCCATGGACACGCGCCCGGTGTCCTGGTCCACCGCGACGATGGACCAGGTCGCGAAGGCCGAGGGTGGGGCCGCGAGGAGGGCGGCGGCCAATGCGAGACTTTTGAATACCGCTTTCATCTTCGCCTCCCTTATGGCGTGGCCTTCGGAGCAACGCGCTTCTTGGTGGCCTGCT
>RGPS01000447.1 GCA_010084195.1 Terriglobia bacterium | reverse complement strand
GCGCGTTGTTCTCCTGCAACCATTCGAGAAAACGCACGGTGTAGTCTTCGTGCTGACCAGGGCTGGCGTTATTGATATTGCTGTAGTCGTTCAGAAAGAGCTGCGCGTTGGGAGCGAGCGCACGCGCCTGATGGAACCACGCGAGCACTTCGTTGTTACCGAGGAGCCCCTCAGATTGTGCGATTCCAGTGACGCCCGCGACGCGCCCCTGGACGTCATAGTTATCGAACGGTTCATTCAAGACGTCCCACTGGTAAAGCTTGCCCGCCACGCCGGAATCATTGAGAATATTTTCGAAATGCCTGGTAATTCGGCTCCGCAGATTCTCGCCCGCCAGGCCCTGCACATTGGTGGGCATGTTGCGGAATGACGGCCAGATCAGGGTGTGGCCACGAACCGCGATATTGCGGTCGAGAAGCCACTGGATACCTTCACGGGTCTGCGGCTGATTGAAGGAGTTGCCACAGGTCGCACACTCCCAAATGGGCCATTTGAGGTCATTCTCCAGCACCGCCGTGGTGAAGTGGCTGGCCACGCGGGAACGATAGGTCTCACTGTCCTGGGTGGCCTGTTTGAGGGGTGCAGACGCGACGGCTGAACCGAAACGAAAAGCGTGGCGAAGTTGCTGGATTCTTACTTCCACACCGGACAGAGGCAGACCCGCCGCATCGGTAACCAGCACGGCCAAGGGTGCCTGACGGAGGGTGAGAATTCGCTGGCGAGCCTCGGCCAGAAGCTTCTCCTGAGCAGGGTCCGCCATTTTGGCTACCTGACTGGGAAGAGATGAAAGGTCTTTCAGCAGGCCATAATTTATCAGCTCCAGCGCCGCAATTTCGAAGCGCTGAGGACCGGCGGCGAACTGGACCTGGAGGTGGGCTTCGGCAGGCTTGTAGTTGTCGTTTACGAAGAACGGAGCTTGCAGGAGCTGCCATTCCGTGGAGGAGACCGGAAATGTGAGAGTGAGCGATTTATCGAACGGTGTGCCGTTGCGTTCGAAGACAATTTGTGCCTGAATCGGGCCATTCTCGACCGCGCGGGCGTAAAAGCTAAGCAGTGCGGCTTCCCCTTTAGCGACAGCGGTGGCAGTGTTCCACCCGAGTTGAGCGTTGTAAATATTCGGAGAGGTTCCGTTGACCTGAATCTGAATGGCCTGGGTGAAACCCGGGCCTGTTGCCGGAACGACACGAGCGGAACCGCCGCCGACCGAGTTATCGAAGAAGGCGGAGTAGGTGCGGGTACTATCGGCCGGGATGAGGGAGCCGACGGGTGCAGGAGGCGCAGGCGGCCCACCTCGATTGGTGAACTGGATACCGCCCAACTCATAGGCTTGCGGTCCCATGCCGTGGCGGAACACGAGGCGGAGGTTGCCGACATCGTAGTCGCGCGAGGCCGTGACGGGGAACGAGTATTTGCCCCAGGTGCCGAGGTTGCAGGGGAAGACGGTATCGAGGAGCGGCTCGCCTTCGTCCGACTCCAGGCTGACGGTGGCTCGAACGTTATAGAGATCGTCAGGGGCAACTTTTCGGACCCAAAAGGTAAGGGTAAGGCGGTCGCCGGTGATGATTCTGGTCGAGTTGGCCCAGGTCAGAGTGGCGAGAGAAAGGGTCCTGCCTGGACGATGTGTATGGATGCGAAAGGCGTCAGTAAAGCCGGGCCCAGGCGAGGAGACGACGTCAACAGTTGCGGCCCCGAAGGCGGTGAGAGTACCTGTCAGATCCGACGGCAGAACGGCCTGCGCGGAGAGCGCCGAGGCCGACAGGAGGACGAGAAATGTGGCGTTGATCCGCATGATCCGGGCAAATTCCTTCACCACCGTAGCACTCGGACCAC
>RGPS01000446.1 GCA_010084195.1 Terriglobia bacterium | reverse complement strand
TGAGGGATAGCCGGCTGCCAGCAGGGTCGTGATGTCGAGAGCGGCGCCGCCGACCAGCGTGCCGTAGACACGCGGATCACCGATGCAGGACGGCGTCATGCAGAGTGACCGGAAGGACTCGTAGCCCTCCTTATGGTCCGCCGTGTACCTCAGGCCAGCAGTGAACTGCCAGACGTCCTGGAATTTCCAGTCGATCTGGCCAAAGACTGCCCGGCTCTCGGTCGTCATGTCGTAATCGAAGAAGTAGCTCTCACCGTTCCGGTTCAGGGCGCTGCCGAGGGGATTGCCCACGGCCGCACCAGAGGGGGTGTAGATGCCAGGCTGAGAAGAATACGAGATCTGCGGGTTGTGGTAGCGATCCTTGAAATAATACGCGCCGACGATCCACTGTAGCGGTCCGGGTTGGTTCGAGGAGATATTGATCTCGTGGCTGATCCAGTACTTGTCCTCGATATAGCTGAAGCGGTTCCCACTGGCGTCGATCGTCAGGGGCTTGCATCCCGGCACATACTGGCAGGTGTTCTGGGACGGAAGCGGGGAGACGTTCAGGGGCACCTGGAAGCTGAGGATAGGCAGGCCGTCGCTGTCCGAGTACTGGTCATATGTGTAGGAGTCGAAGCCCCCTATGTACTTCAGGTCGAAGGCATCGAATTTCTGGGTGTAATGAGCGGTCAGGATATTGATCCCGCTGTTCTTGATCCTCGTCTGGAAGTCCGTATTCGCCGTACGGGGATCCTTGAGCTGCGGATTGGACGTCACGTTCCCGACCATGACCCGTGACGGCTGGAGCAGGCCGAAGGCGGGGTTGATCGCCAGGGCATCGACCCCGAAGTAGTTGTAGGAGTACTCCCGGTTGCTCAGGGTCCCGCCACTGTTGCCGGACTCATTGAACCACTTGGGCTTGGCGTACTTCACCCAGAGATGGCCGCGCTCGCCGACGTCGATGTCAGCCTGCACCTCCAGGTAGTTCCGGTTGATGGCGTCCTTGAAGCGGTTGCCGGTCGCGACGTTCCGGAAATAGCCTTCTGTCTGTTCGACGAACTGGCCGTAGAACTGGAGGCGGGCGAAGTCGTTCACGGGACCGGAGACCAGCAACTCATAGTTGTGCAGGCCATAGTTGCCCAGGGTGACCCTGGCCTCACCGACCTTTGTGTCCGTCGGTCGCTTGGAGATGACGTTGATCGCGCCGCCGATGGCGTTGCGGCCGTAGAGGGTGCCCTGCGGACCCCGCAGCACGCTTTTCGGCCGTGACGATCAATTCGCCGATGGTCGTGGCTTCGGCCTCGGCGTTCTTGCGGCTGGACTGCTGCGCCGTGGCGGCGCCGGAAGCAACCAGAACGGTGAGGGCGGCCCCGGCCGCCCAGGCAGTCTTCCTGAACATGACTTCTCCCCAATTTCGCCGGGAGGGCCCATCCGATGACCCCCTTTTGCCCTCAGGCAAGACTGGACTCAGGGGCCTGCGGGGTCAACCGTTTTAGCATTCGGTATGCTCAAATACCTCCTCAGGCGCAGTGGAATTGGCCGGTCGGCTAACGACGCCAGTTCAGATTCCAAGGTCTTTACCCGGAAACAGAAACGCCGCCCCCCGTTTCTGGAGGGCGGCGCACCTGTTGCCTCGGGTGAGGCGATCAGAACTTCTTGCGGACGCCGACCTTGAAGGTCCGGCCCAGCGGGTTGCCGATGAAGGGATCGTAGCTCATTTCGATCCGGGCTTGGGCGGGCTGGGTGTCCAGGAGGTTGAACACCGTGGCCGTCAGGGTCAGGTCGTTGGGCAGGGCCAGCCGGTAGGTCAGGTCGTGGCTGATGAAGGCGTCCTGCTCCAGGCCGAAC
>RGPS01000445.1 GCA_010084195.1 Terriglobia bacterium | reverse complement strand
GGCTGTGGGGCCAGGATGGCATCCTGCGCACCTGTCGCCGACAGGTGCCCGCGCCCTCCGGGCGCGTTATTGACCCCGGCAGGAGAGCACAAGGAAGCCAGGACAGGAGCAACCTGCCGCGCTACCGGAACGGATCCTCACCACCACTTCCCAACCGAACCCGACCCCCCGTAAGAGGCCACAACGGCTTCATCCGCCCCCCGTATCGGCAACCGCTCAAGCCGGAAAGCAGCCTATAATTGACGAGCACCTCTTTGAAATCGAAGAGGCGTTCGAACGCGGTTTCACGCCCCAGCTCCGACGGGAGATCCGCCAGATACTCTTTCATCACTTCGATTGAGATCTGCGCCGCATGGAATGCGCGAAACCAGTCAGAAGGGAATTCCTGATGGACACCGCCGAAAAGCAAATTCTCGCGAAAAGTATTCGGACAACCCGCGACGCCCTCCTGGTGGAACTTGAAGATCGAACCGCAGTCATCCCGTGGACCAACTGCTCCTCCCGACTCGCAAGCGCGAGAGAAGTCGAGCGAACCCTTGCCGAACTTTCACCCTCGGGCTACGGCATTCACTGGCCCCTCCTCGACGAAGACCTGGCCGTCGGTCCGCTGGTCGCCCGCCACTAGGCTACCGGCGAAGTCTGGATCGTGGTAACTCAGCCCTCTTGCAGCCTGGCGTCACAGCCCATCCCGGAATCCGTGATACTCTACCATTTTGAGGTAGACTTCTGCAAAGCCTGAATCTGAAAAACCCCAAAGCATACCTGCTCGCCTCAGAACTGTCCAACCTGACGGGCCAAAATCTGACCAACGTCGTCATCAGTGCCCTGGAGGTTTCTCTGCAGGCGGAGCGAAACAAGCTGGGCGGTCCCAGAAAGGCAGATGACATCCTTGCCTTTGCCCGACGCTTCTCCGCAGGCAAATCCTCCAACACTCGATCTGAAGATCATGCGCTTGATCTCTACGACGAGAACGGCCTGCCGGCGTGATTGTCGACACGTCCGCTCTCCTGGCCGTTCTGCTGGATGAACCGGACGCGCCCTTCTTCGCGGCAGCCATGGAGCGGGCGCGGGTGGTTCGGCTTTCAGCCGCCAGTTACCTCGAGGCGGCCATCTACCTGGACAGGAACGAAGACGCCATTCGACGGGCCATGTTGGACGCCTTCATTCAGCAATTTGACCTGAGAATTGAGCCGGTCACCGCTGACCAGGCACTCCGCGCCCGCCAGGCCTTTGTCTTGTATGGCAAGGGCAGGCACAAAGCCAGCCTGAACTATGGAGATTGTTTTACTTACGCCCTCGCCTCGGCGTTTCAGGAACCCCTGCTATTCAAGGGCAACGACTTTGTCCACACGGACCTCGAAGCAGCCTGACCCAAGCCTCTCCTGAACAGTAATCCCGGTTGTCACCACAAACCTTGCCGTTAATTAAGGGCGACACCTCCCACTGCGTCTGCTGCCGCAAAGCTGGAGCGATCTTTTTCAGTCACATCGATTGCCAAACTTTCTTTCGAACCCTGTCAATAAGTTACGGCCCCCCGCGCCCCCAACCGCAAGCCCACCCTGCCAATCTTCAACCAGGCTGGACCACTCACTCTCAGCCCGAAAGAGGAATCCAAATGGCATCCGCCGTCAACTCCAACAATCTCGCCATCTCCCCCGCCCAGCATCTGGCCAACATAGCCAACGCCCTGCACTCCACCGGGCCACGCACCGAAGAAGGCAAAGCCAAAGCTCGCTACAACGCGCGCCGCCACGGCCTAACCGGCCAGTTCTACGTCATGGACGAAGCCGACCGCCTCGCCTACAACGAACACGAAGCCCAAATGCTCGCCGTCCTCAA
>RGPS01000444.1 GCA_010084195.1 Terriglobia bacterium | reverse complement strand
GGGTCCGGCAGATTGTTCCGATGCAAATGAACGAAGCGACGGTGGTGTGAAGCAACTCTGGCACTCGCCTTTTGAAAGCTTGTAGTGTAAAACTCCTGTTGGCGGCCGGCCTGCAACAATCGGTTTACGCGGCAGACACGGACCTCTCGAAGTTCAGGCGTATCGAGCCGCAGTACATTGCCCGTCGTGAACGGCTGCACCAGGCAGGACGGGAATTCTTGAGCAGAGACGGGGCGGGTTGCGCCAAGCGGTGTGAGCGGATGGCGCTGTTGAGGTAGTCGAGGGGGTGACGGTTCTGCATGCGGCAGGTTTGCGTGATGGTCAGCAGGCGGGCCATGGTGACCTCGCCATTGGCACTGCGGCTAACGAAGCTGGTTTTTCGCCACTGGACGGCGCAGCAAAGGCCGCCACATCATCGAAGCGGCGACGGTGACTGCCGCTGAAGCCGAGGGAACACCCGCTTTGGTACTCGCCGTGCTGCTACTTCGGTGCACGGAAAACAGAAACCAGGGGAGATGAGTGATGGGAAGCACTGCTGACAGGATTCAAGATATTGGGCCGGAGCCGCAGGCGTTCGACATGGAACGGGCGACGAAGGGAAACACGAATTACCGTTCGGTCGCGTGGAGTGGGCGCTATCTTGCAGGTGACGCTGATGTCGATTCCCATCGGCGGGGATATTGGGTTGGAAGCGCATCCGGAGACGGACCAGTTTCTGCGGCTTGATGGCGGGAGCGGGCGTGTCCAGATGGGATCCGCGCAGGATGAGCTGAGTTTTGATAAGGAAGTGTCCGACGGGTGGTGTGTGCTGGTTCCGGCGGGGACCTGGCACAAGATTACGAATACCGGTGCGACGCCGATGCAGGTGTATACGATCTATGCGCCTGCTCATCATGCGCCGGACAAGGTGCAGGCGACGGCGGCGGAGGCTGGTGCGGAAGAAAATGACGAGCTGGCGGCTTGGTCGGTGCAGCCGGGGCGTTCGTTGGATGAACACGGGTGATGGGTGGGGGATACGGTTGAAGATGCGGTCCCTGGGCTCTGTCCAACCGCTTCCTTACGGGCGCGGCTCGGAACGGCTGTGGCGGAAGGGAGTGGCCGGAGCTACGCTTTCGGGGGTGTTGGCTGCTCCCTTGACCAGAATGTCGGGTTGGGTGAGAGGCGGGTTGCCAACCCGCCGCAGGTTACCAACCTGCCCCACAGAGCTGCCCCACAGGGCTGGGCGGAGGCCTTGCTCAATTTGTAGTACGCTTGCGGCATGCCCATTTTGATCATTGTTGTTGTGTTGGTGGCGGTTGTTTGCGTGTCGGGATTTCGGATCGCCCGCGAGTATGAGCGCGGGGTGGTGTTTCGGCTGGGACGTTACACCGGGCTGCGGGGGCCGGCTTTGGTACAAGGTGGACGATCCGAAGAAGGCAGTTCTTACTGTGGAGGATTTCCGGGGGGCGGTACAGCAGCTGGCGCTCACGACGCTGCGCAACGTCATCGGTCAGCACGATCTGGACGAAGTACTGAAAGAGCGCGATAAGATCAACACGCTGCTGCGCAAGACGGTCTATGACACCACGACGCCCTGGGGCGTCACCGTGGAACTGCTGGAGATGAAGGACGTGGAAATTCCGCAGGACATGCAGCGCGTGATGGCCATGGAAGCGGAGGCGATGCGCGAAAAGCGAGCGCGGATTATCAAGGCCGAAGCCGAACTGGAGGCGTCACAGAAACTGGCGGACGCCGCGAAGCTGATGGTGGGTAACCCTGCCGCGCTGGAGCTGCGCCGCATGCAGATGGTGTCGGAAGTGGGCGCGGAGAGTAACAGCACCACGGTGATTATGATGCCTGCC
>RGPS01000443.1 GCA_010084195.1 Terriglobia bacterium | reverse complement strand
CGAGTTTCTCGCCCGCATAACCAGTGTCCGCGACGAAATCCAGAACCTACCGGCCCCGGTCTGGTCTGCCTCCTCCAACCGAGAGTCCATCGTCGCGATCGAGGCCCGGTGGAACGACCTGCAAGCCCAGTGTGAGGCAGTCAACCGTCTGTACCGGGAGGCGGCTCAGAACCCTGCGTGGGTGCGCCTCAAGACCGTGCGCGACTACCTGCTGCAATATGACCTGTTGGCGGGGGTGCGCGAAGTCCAGGCCTTCCAAGCCGATCTACAGGCCACCCGAGACGACTATGACCGTATGCAGGCCCTGTGGACCAACTTCAAGCCACTGGAGTTGGTCCTCAACGACCGTCTCGAGGCCCAGTACCAGACCTGTCAGGCCGCCCAGGCCGCCCTCACCGACCGTCTCCAGGCCTTGGATCCTGCGCGGTACGAGAACGTGTACACCCAGTACCAGAAGGTCGTCGCCAACTATCAAACGTACATCAGCAGTCACGACCAACTCCAGAAGCGCTTTGAGGAGATCAAGAAGCGGGCCAAGCGCGACTTCCCTCTTATCGCCACCGACACTGCCTACTGGGAACTGTTCAAGATGGGACCGGCCAGTGCTGCCGAACTCCGCCGAGAAATCACGCTGATCCGAACCCAATTTGACAACTGGGACCGTCGAGTGGAGGCCCTTGTGGCGCCCTTAATCAACATTCAGCCCGTACTGGAGGCCGACCTCAACCAGTTGCGCCAGAAACTGCAGGCCTGCGAGCGTGAGATGCAGACGCAGTACGAGGCCTTGCGGGAGCGGAACGTGCCCGACCTAGAGCAACTCCAACAGCCGTCGACCTTTGAGAAGACGTATCGAAAGTTGAGTTTGCAGTACCATCCCGACAAAGCGAACGATCCCCAGGCCACCGAGATCACCAAGATCTTAAACCACCTGCAAAACCTAGAGCGCCAAAAACACAAACCCTTGTTAACTGCGTTGCAGGACAAGGAAAAGCATCTGAAGACGGTGGTGGTCTCTCGGTTTCGCTCTCTGGGCAACCCCGAACACTATGCCGAGCGCGTCGCTCAGGTCCTGTCGAAACTGGAGGCGGAAGTCCAGGTCTACCAGGGCTTGGTGGCGACGTTGACGGCGGCACAGCAACGGTTCCGCGAGTCCTTGGCCGACCTGCAACGCCAGCGAGATGCCATCCTGGCCGCTTGGCAACGGGAAAACAGCCAATTGGCGGCCCAGCACCAACGGTACAAGCAGCAGTTGGCAGAGGTTCGCAAGGTTATGGCGCAGGGCTTGCTGTCGGCGAAGGAGGCTGACACGGCGCGGACGTACTTGCAGCGCCTAGATACGACCCTGGCCCAGGTTCCGTCGTACTCCTATACTGGCCTGGATCTGCCCGAACGGGAACCCCTCTTGGTCTATTTGCAGCGCGTGGAGAAGGACCTGCGTCGAAAGGTCGAGGCCTGGCATGCGAGCGTTCGCCGGGATCTGTACGACCTGGTGGCACTGAGCCTGCAGGCCGAGAACCGAGACCTGTACAGCAAGAAACCCTTGTGGGAACGGGTCTGGTCGTCCGTCACCGGGGAACAGGCCGCTCTGCTCAGCGCACAGATCTATGAAAAGTCTGGCCAATCGCTGGGGCAACCGTACGAGTCGGCCCTTACCGAGCACCGCCGACAGTTGCTGCTGCGGAGTGTGGGGGTCTTGGGGTTGACCACCTTGGTGGTCTACATGTACTGGCGCGGGCAATACTATTGGCGTCGGCGCAAACTCTGGCAGAAACTAAAAACCATCACCCCCCGGAAAATGTGGATTGTCATTGAACCCTATGCACGGTCCACCCGTACGCCCGAGGCCCTCCCGGCCAGCCC
>RGPS01000442.1 GCA_010084195.1 Terriglobia bacterium | reverse complement strand
TACACGCTGGAGTTCAAGCAGGAGGCGGTTCGGTTGGTCCGTGGGGGCCAATCTCTTTCATCGGTTGCGCGGGGTCTTGGCGTCTCGGCGCAATCGATTGATAACTGGGTGAAGGCGGATGCCATCGGTAGCCTGAAAGACGCCAAGGGCAAGCCGGTGAACGCGGACCAAATGGAGATGACTCGGCTGAGGGCCGAACTGGCGAAGACGCGCATGGAGCGTGACATCCTAAAAAAAGCGGCGGCGTATTTTGCGAGAGAGTCGCGGTGAGATACGCCTTTATCGAGCGACACGAGAAAGTCTGGCCGATTACGGTGCAATGCCGTGTTCTGGAGGTGAGTGCCAGCGGCTACCATCAGCACCGGGCGCGCCGCGAAGCACCTGACCAGCCGCACCGACGCATCAGCGATATGGCCCTTGTTGTCCACATCAGGGCGGTTTTTGCCGAGATGAAGGGAGCCTATGGCTGGCCGAGGATATGGCGGGAACTCGCCGCGCGCGGCATTCATGCCGGTAAGGAGCGTGTGCGCAAGCTGATGCGGTCCAATGGGCTTCAGGCGCGGGGAAAACGGAAGTTCAAGGCGACCACGAACTCCAATCACGCCCTGCCGGTGTCGCCGGACCTTCTGGAGCGGAACTTTCATGCGCCGGCGCCGAACCGGGTCTGGACGGGCGATATTACCTATATCCCGACGGAAGATGGCTGGCTGTATCTTGCTGTCGTCATCGATCTGTTCAGCCGACAGGTTGTGGGGTTTGCCATGCAGGAGCGCATGACGCGGCAACTTGTGATTGACGCCCTGCGGATGGCTTGGTTCCGGCGGCGTCCGGCATCTGGCCTGATCTTCCATTCCGATCGCGGGAGCCAATATGCGAGCGGCGATGTCCAGAAGCAGCTGAAGGCATTCGGCATGCGAGGTTTGATGAGCCGCAAGGGCGATTGCTGGGACAATGCGGTCACCGAAACACTGTTCGGATCGCTGAAGGTCGAACGGCTCCACGGCATGCGCTTCGGCACGCGGCGCCAAGCCAAGGACGAGGTCATGGACTGGATTGCCTTCTACAATCACCGACGGCTCCATTCGACGCTGGGTTATGCCAGTCCCATGGCGTTCGAACAAAAATGGCTTGCCAGGAAAATCAGCCTGGCAGCATAGTCACTGCGTCAAGGGAGACGCTGCGCGCGGGCAAGGTCAGTAAGTGCGGCTCATAAGTCCCCCATCGGTTGTCTGGTGGTAACGGGTCACCCGGTCCGTGAAGGTTACGTGAAAGTAATGTTGCGTCGCAACAGAAAGACGCCGCGCGCAACAGCGTCTTTCGTTTTATTGGGCCAAACGTGGTTTTTTGGTCACGCCTTCCAGGCCCCAGCCGCCACCAAGGGCGCGAAAAAGGCGATCATCTCCTGATTTGAGAGCTCAGCCTGTTCGTAATGTACGAAGTGGCCGGCCTTGGGCGCGGTGGTGAACTTCAAATTCGAGAAGTAGTCGCCAAGCTTATCGCCCCATTCGGCTGGACAAACCACGATACCACTCGAATCCACCCTTTAAATTGCCGGGCTTCATGAAATTATCGACCCACATCTCAAGGTCGTTGTCGAAAGCATGGGGGTCACAAGACCAGCGCCGCAGGAAGTGGCGGAAATAAATACGGCAGGTATCGCGGTTATAGCCCACCAGTTCCTCGGCCAGAGGCCACTGCTGGAAATACTGATAGAATGCTTCCGGTAGGTACGGCCCTTCGCCCCAGCGCGTGCCGATGCCGGGATAAGGACAATTGAAGAAAAACAGCCCGGCGACACGCGCCGGTGAGTAGCGCGCGAAGTTCTGCGCCACATAGGCGCCGACATCATGACTGACGATGG
>RGPS01000441.1 GCA_010084195.1 Terriglobia bacterium | reverse complement strand
TCCGCGACCTGGAGCCGGGCGGTTTCGCGCACCATGCCCAGATGCTGCTCGTTGCTCGCCCATTGGGAGATGAGGGGCGTGACATCCCGGTGCAGCTCCCGAAGCAGGTCCTCCGGGGTGCTGCGGCACCAACCGCGCTCGGTGTGCACGTCCATCTCGTCGGTGTGGATGGCCGGGGGCAACGAAGCCCGGAGGAGCGGCGCGTGGATGATCAGGTGGCTGCCCTCCACTTCGAGTCGCCACGGATCGGCGAGGCGCAGGTGGTAACGATACGTGACGGGCAGGCGCACCCGGGCGACGTTGGTGCCCAGACTGATCCCGAGCAGGGAGCGTTGATCGGTGCGCTCGAAGAACTCGACCTGGCGCGTGGTGGCGACTTCGAGGTTGAGTTCGCGGGTGAGGTTGGGCAGGGCCGCGACGAAGGTGCGGGTGATCTGCTGGGCGCTGAACGGGTCGATGGGTGGCAGTTTGGCCAGGGGCGGCGCGGGCAACCGGGTCTGGGGATTCAGGCAGAGGCAGAGGAAGCCGAGGATCACGGCGGCGATGACGAAGCCGACTAGGTCGAACCAGAAGGCAAACAGGACGGGTGGGGTGGTGGACAAACGGAGTTCCTTTCGAAGACCCCGCCCGGCAGGGATGCCGGGCGGGGCGTGGTTTGGTTTGGGGTGGGAAGAGCCGGCAGGGGGCACCAGCAAGACCGAACCGGATGGTTGGTCTCAAAGACTTATAGCCCGGAAAAGCGGGCTATTGCGGGGACGGCAACTCGTCTGGTGAGAGCGGCACGGTGGTCACCGATTCGGAACGGGGACCAGCCCGGCAACCGCTTTACCGGCTGGATTTGCACTGCGCCTCCAAAGCTCGAATCTCCCATCCAGTTTCCCGATGGCCGCATCAGGTCATTCGATTTCCCCTCACGAGCCGCCAGATGATACGCATACATACGAGTTGCAAAACAACATCGCAACCGAACCGAAAGACAACATTATGAAAAAGTTCCTGATCCCCAGCCTCGCCCTGACCGCCAGCCTCGCCTCCGCGCAGAATTACGGCCATGTCGCCCCAGCGCAATGGAGCCACGAGCACCGGGACCACCACTACTCACACGATTACCGCCCGCTGCCGACTCACAGCTTTGGCTGCCTGCCCAGCACCCCCGCCGGCTACTGGACCACACAATGCGAAACGATTTTAGTGCCCGCCGGCTTCGTGGCCTCCCTGAACCACTGCGGCCAGACCCAGCTCACGTTTGTGCCAGCCCATTACGAAACCCTCAGCCGTCAGGTGTGGGTAGCCCGTAGTTGGTGAAGCAGGGTGTAGGTGGATCCGCCAAGTAAAAAGGAGCCGGCCCTTGCGGGTCGGCTCGTTTCGCGGTGCTACGCCGCTAGGCGGCGCTCCCCCCGGCACGCCAGCTGTTCACGCAGGGCGGTCAGGTTTTCGCGCCACCGGGGCGTTCGCTGAATCAGGTGCAGCACGTCCGTCCCCATGAACGTCCGCACGAGTTCGGTGAGCCGGTTGCGCCAGCCTTGGACGGTGCTGCGACCCACGCCCCGGCGTGTCGCCACTTCCTGCAGGCGGACTTCGTCGGCCAAACACTGGAGCACCTCCATCTCCTGCTCACTCAACGTGGCGGCGAAGGCCTGCCAGTCGAGGTTGCGGGCCGCCGTCTCCGCCGGGTCGGCTGCGTCGCTGGCCAGCACGTCGCCCAAGGTAAGCGGTTCCTCGGCGTCCTGGGCTCCCACCGCCTCATCCAAGGAGTCCACCCGGCTGTTGCCAACGATCTGGGTGCGGGTGCCCATGGCATCGCTGCGACTGGCACTGTGGCTGCGCCGACCACAGCGCAAGTGGAGCAGCGTGTAGTAGGCGATGTTGCCGGG
>RGPS01000045.1 GCA_010084195.1 Terriglobia bacterium | reverse complement strand
CTGTCGAGGAATCTCCAGCCCGAAAAAAAACAACCATTTCAAAACCCGTCAGACCATGAATTCTATCCGTGGCTTGACAAGTCGCTCCATATCAGAACGAGATGTTCCGGCTGGGCTTCAAAACGTCGGGAGACGGCCAGGATCTGCTGACCTAACCAGGATATCGTTTCAATCGGCGCAAGGGGCGGGTTGCCAACCCGCCGCAGGTTGCCAACCCGCCGCACGAAGTCCTGTGTTTCTGAAACGGAGATACCAGGATTATAGGTTGTGTTTAGCTTGCGAGGCCAGGAACGCCGCCTGAGGTCCTGGCTGCCCGAACCGCGCGAAGGACTGCCTGTGCGAGAACCTCTCCTGCCGCGACACCCAGCGCGTCGATGGAAGCTTTCTCTTTGCCCTGTGAAATTGCGAAGGTGATGTCTCCATCCGCCATAGTATTGACCGGAGAAATAGTACGGGCAACTCCCAGGCTGGCCAGGGCAGCCAGTTTGTTGGCCTGTACCTTATTTAAGGCCGCGTTTGTCGCCACTACCGCCAGCGTTGTGTTGCCGCGAAAGGGTGTGGTTTCGGGGATGCCATGGCGCAGGGCGGCAGCGGAATCCACAAAGTCGCGGCTGGTGGGAGAAACCCGCGCACCGGCAAGCACCTTGCCGGTGGAGGGGTCAAGCACATCGCCATAGGCGTTGACGGCAACCAGCGCAGCGACGATCACTCCATTCCCCAGGGTCAGTGATGCGCTGCCAATTCCGCTTTTCATCGCTTGCCGCATACCGAAAATCTTACCGACGGTGGCCCCGGTCCCGGCTCCGACATTGCCCTCTTCCACGGCAGCATCTGTAGCGGCGAGGGTTGCTTTTTCTCCCATTTCGCGAGTTGGGCGAACGTCTGCTCTGCCAAGGCCCAAATCGAACAGAATGGCCCCAGGCACGATCGGGACTATGGCGACGGCGGTTGCGAAGCCGATCTTCTGCCTCTCGAGGATGCGCCGGGTTCCGGACGAGGCTTCGAGCCCAAAAGCACTGCCGCCGGCAAGCACAATGGCGTCCACATTGGCGGCCACGTGGCCGGGGTTCAGAGTTTCCAATTCACAGGAACCGGTGGCGGAGCCACGGACATCCACACCTCCGATGGCACCGGGGCCACAGAGGATGACGGTACAACCCGTGAGGGCTTCGAAATCAGAAGCGTGCCCGACACGAATTCCGGGGACGTCTGTAAGACCTTTCATTGTTGCCATTCGGGGTCGCCTCCGTATGCTAGCATCGGGGTTCGTGCTGGAATTTCTTAAGGGCCCGACGCTTGCGCTGCAAGATTTCTACCTGCTCACGGGCCGGGCGATGCGGAACGTTGTTCGCCAACCGCACTATACCGATGACATCAAGCTGCAGATGGATTCCATCGGCGTGGGGAGTATCCCGATTGTTCTGCTCACCGGTTTCTTTTCCGGTGCGGTGATGGCGCTCCAGATGGGTCGCGCTTTACAGCAGTACGGACAGACCGGGCGCACGGGTACCGTGGTTTCCATCATTCTGGTGCGCGAATTGGGGCCCGTTCTCACCGCCCTGATGGTAGCGGGCAGAAATGCTTCCGGTATCGCCAGTGAATTGGGCTCCATGAAGGTGACCGAGCAGATTGACGCCATGCGGGCTCTGGGAACCGACCCGATTCAGAAGCTGGTAACCCCCAGGATGATCGCCACGGGCGTGATGCTTCCCTGTCTCACGGTGATTGACGACTTCGTCGGCATGGTGGGCGGCTGGATCATCGGCAAGTTGCTGTATGACCTGGACGCGCTGCAGTACTGGTCGCAAACCTGGCACGCCCTGGTTTGGAGTGACGTGGTGCAGGGGCTGCTGAAACCGTTTGTGTACTCGTTCGTGATCTCGCTGATTGGATGTTTCTATGGCCTGCGCGCATCGGGTGGCACGCAGGGCGTGGGTCGGGCGACAACCCAGGCCATGGTGGCGGCATCAGTCACGATCCTGATCCTGAACCTGTTCATGGGTCTGATCTTTGTGAAGTACTCGGGCAACTAGCGATGGCGGCGGCAAACCTGCTGGAGTTTGACAAGGTCAGCGTGGAGTTTGAGGCCGGGGTTCTGGTGCTGGACCAGATCTCGTTCGCGGTTCCCGAGGGTCAGACGAGAATTATCCTGGGGGCCGCCGGCAGCGGGAAGACGGTCCTGCTGAAGACGGCGATGGGCCTCAATCGAACTTGTGCCGGGCGGGTCTCGTTGTTGGGCGAGGACATTACCGACAAGCCGGAGAATCAGCTCTTCGACATTCGGGCCCGGGTAGGCATGCTGTTTCAGGACTCGGCACTCTTCGACTCCATGACGGTCGCGCAAAATGTCGCGTACCCTCTGCTGAATCAGAAGTCCATTCAGGTTCCGCGGGACAAGATGGAAGAGAAGGTACGGGAGTCGCTGCGTTTCGTGGAACTGGAGCATGCGCTGGTGAAGTATCCGAGCGAGCTCTCGGGCGGCATGCGCCGTCGGGCGGCGATTGCCCGTGCCGTGGTGACGGGACCTCCCCTGCTGCTGTACGATTCTCCAACCGCCGGTCTCGATCCAATTACAGCTCACACCATCATGGCGCTCATTATTAAGGAGCGCGATATGGACAACACGACCGCCCTGGTAGTGACACATCGCTATCAGGACGGGAATCTGGTCGCGAATTTTCGCTACAATCCGGATAGTGGCACGCTGGACCCGTCTGGTGACCGGGCAACGAATACTGTCTTCATGGTGCTGCGTGAGGGAAGATTGGTATTTGAAGGTGCGCAGACTGAACTGGAAGCCTGTTCGGATAGTTATGTCCAGAAGTTTGTGAAGAAGCCGGAAATGGCGGCGTAGATCTTGCACTAAGGAATGACCGGGACCGATCAGGATGCCATCGCAAAAAAAAGTGGAGTGGGCGCAGTTACGGGTGGGAATCTTGTCAGCAGTCGCCATGGTGATTGCCGCGATTCTTATCTTCCTGCTGACAAGCCAGAGCAACCTGATTTCAGGTGACTTCCGGCTCAAGACCTACATGAGTGATTCGGCCGGCATGGCCGAGAATGCTCCTGTGCGCCTGAACGGCATTTTCGCCGGTCATATTTCGAGCGTGAAACTGTCGGGGTCCAAAGATCCGAAGAGAACGGTTGCCATCGAAATGAAGATCAACCGGAAGTTCCTGAGCCAGATTCCGGAAGATTCGAAGGCCGGGATCAGCGCGTCGAACCTGCTGGGCGACAAGTACATCAACATTACGCGCGGCACACACCCGAAACAGGTGCAGGAGGACGGCGAGATTACAGCGGTCGTGTCACAGGACATCCCGGAATTGTTGAACCAGGCGTCCACCTTGCTGGAACAGCTGCAAACCATACTGGGGCGCGTGGACGGTCTGTTAACGGTTGTGGATCAGGGAAAAGGAAACCTGGGAAAGCTGCTGAAGGATGATTCGCTGTATGATCGTCTGAATGCAACGGCCGGGGAAGTGGCCCAGATAGTGAAGGATTTTCGGAACAGCAACGGGACTATCAGCCACTTGCTGTACGACGATGGCCTGTATCAGGATATTCGGAAACCGATTCAGAGGCTGGACGATATGCTGGCGCAAGTGCAGCAGGCGAAGGGTTCTGCAGGTAAATTGCTCTATGACGCGCAGCTGTATGACGAGGCGCGGGCCAGCATTTCCGAGGCGAAGAAGATCCTGGGGGATCTGAACGCGGGAAAGGGGACCGCCGGGAAACTGCTGAAGGATGACGAAATCTACAAACAGCTGACCCTGGTAACGACGAAAGTGAATACGGCGCTGGAAAAGATCAACTCCGGGCAGGGCACGCTGGGGCAGTTGCTGGTGAATCCGCAGCTGTACGATGCGCTGAACGGCGGTGCCCGCGAGCTAAATAGCCTGCTCGTTGATGTTCACAAGAACCCGAAAAAATTCCTAAGTATCAAACTCGCGATTTTCTGATGCGGCGTCTGATTGTGAATGCCGATGACTTCGGCTTCACCCGTGACGTAAATGCGGGGATTGTTGAAGCACACACTCGCGGCATTCTGACGGCAACAACTCTGATGGCTAATGGGGACGCGTTTGACGACGCGGTGGCTTTGGCCCGGGCGGTGCCGAGTCTGGACGTGGGCGTTCACCTGGTGATGGTGCAGGGGATGAGTGTGCTGGACCCCTCGCGCGAATTGCCGGCCACGGTGGGCGATTTGGTGAAGACTCTGTGGCGCGGGGAACTGGCGGTTTACGAAGAGGCGCGCGCGCAGGTCAGTAAGATTGTGGCGGCGGGGATTCGGCCGAGCCATATCGACACACATAAGCACACGCATTTGCTGCCTCCGGTGCTGAAAGCGGTGGCTCGAGTGGCTAGGGAGTTTGAGATTCCATGGGTGCGACGACCGTTTGATTATGGGATCGATGGCTCCGTGAAGTGGCAGAAGCGCGCGGTGGCATTGGGAATGCGGGTGATGGCCCCTGGCTTCGCCCGGGAGCTAGCCGGGCTGCGGATGACGGATTATTTTGCGGGGTTCCAGGTTACGGGGACTTTAGATGCGGGGAGTCTGGCCCGGACTTTACGACGCTTGCCGGAAGGCCTGACGGAGTTCATGTGCCATCCGGGGATTTTGGGGCCTGAGTTGCGGGTGGCGAAGACACGCTTGAAGGAGAGCCGCGCGGTGGAGCTGGCGGCGCTGGTAGCGCCGGAGACCCGCGAGTTGGTTCGGGAGTTGGGGCTTGAGTTGGGAAATTACCGGAGCTTTTAAAAAGTCGCTCTGGTGATGGGCAGCAAGTGGCATGTGACGCGGGTTCCACGGATCGAAATGAGAGCTCCGTTGAGGATTTCTACCTTGAAGCGCGTGAGCACAGGTTCCACGACGTTCACGAAGGCTTCGGCGCGGCACCCTTCCATTCTGAGGCGGATCACCGAGGGACGCGTGAGCCGCTGCACTGCAATGAGTGGGTGAAAGTCGGCATCCAGCGTCACGACCACAGCGTGGAGTTGCGAGGCAAGCCCCATGATCGCTTCGTCGGAATGCGATTTCATTCCGATTTCCGAAACGTGGGTTGCGGGATACCCGCGCCGACGAAGTATGTTCGCAGCGTCAACAGGTACTCCCTGGTCAAGCAGTAACGTGAAATGGATCAAGCAGCGGACAATTCAGAGACTTCGTCACCGAGGTTTGCGGCAGCAAATTCGAGTGCCTGGCGGATGTCCTCCTCGTCAAGGTCCGGGTAGTTCCGATAAAGCTCGGCCCGGTCGGGGTAGGCGGCAACAGCGGAGACCACGCGACGGACCGAGAGGCGCATTCCGCGAATACAGGGCTGGCCGTTCATTTGACTGGGATTCCAGGTAATTCGGTCGAGCATGACTGATTTCATTATCGCCGAAATGGAGCGCTCGAAAAAAGTTCGCCCGCAATGGGAACTGAAGAAACGAGCTCGCCGCGCTGCCCTCACCCCAGACCTAGGTGTGATCGGGCAGCGCGGATTCGAGTTGCTTCTATATCGGCTGTTGTCGGCTATTGCGTTAGGGTGAAGTTCACATCTACCTCGGTGGCGACTTCAACCGGGCTTCCATTGAGTACCGTCGGTCGATAACGCCATTGCTGGACGGCGTCGAGAGCGGCCTTTACCAGGAGCGGGGGGCCGCTCGTCAGGCGCAAGTTGCGGATATTTCCGTCGATTCCAATGACCGCCTGCAGGCGAACGATGCCTTGTACTCGAGCTGCTTTGGCGAGAGGAGGGTAGACGGGCTTGGGCCCGAAGATCAGGAGCGCCGCCTGGACGCTGGTGCTCACACGGAGCGGCATGGTTGGGGCCGGAGGGCGTTCGACGGTCGGCTGGATTGTAGGGCGGACAGCCAGCGGTGCCGTTCGGTCAGGTATAGCGCCGATGATCGCCTCGAAGGGCAGGCCGATCTGCGCCGGAAATGGAGATATTGGCCCCGCGAACTCGGGCACGTCCGTGAACTTCGCGATCTCCCTCGGAACCTTGGTGGGTGCCCGGAGGATATCCGAGAACAACAGCGAAGTCGCTCGCGGTGGCCTGCTGAGGTTCACGGGTATCGGTGGCGGCTGCACTACGGTAACGGGTCGGTAGATTACCGGTGGTGCATCCAGTCTCATGAGTGGCCCCTCGGGATGGAGGAGTGGAATGAGAATCAGGAGGCCCACGAGGCCGGTTTGGAGTGTTGCGGAGGCGGCCATGGTCCACGGCTGCCGGGCGCGGGTCTGCGTGTCGACGAACGTTTGCTCGAACATGAATGTTCTCCCTCTGTTTTCGGTGCTGCTGCCGGGTTTTCGGTCGACTCGAAAAAGGCAGATGTTAGTGTTTTCGGTGGTGTAGACGCCGCGTGTTGGCGATAAGTTCCGGGAGGATCAGGGCCAGTCCTGAGAGGCGTGACAAATGTGGAGCACTCGCACTTCGGAGTCGAGAATTTCGTAAACCACGATGTAGGGCCAGGGTGGAAAGACCAGTTCGCGGGTAGGCCGCAGCCGGATTATCAGCCCGAATGCGATTCACAACGCAGGCAAAGTCATCCGAGGCGGTGACGGTCCAGCGGAGACGCTTCACGCGTGAAGCAACTGCTCGATTCGGTCAACGACCTCTTCGTGCTCAAGCAGTTCACCACGGCGGGCGGCAGCTCGGCCTTGTTCAACGGCGGTGAAAAAGTTCTCATCATACTCGAACATTCTGTCGATAGCTTCAACCACGACCTCTTGCTCGTTCAGGCCGACGCGGGTCGCAAACTGCGCGAGGCGAGCGTGCTGCTCTGACGTAAGATGGATTTCCATAAGGTGTATTGAAGAGCCAATCACCCGCCGATAGCATACATCGGTCTGGGCGGGGGAACGAATTTGGGGGAGTTGATTTCGTGGCCGAGCCACTTGTCGGCTACGTTCTTCCGAATCGCCGCCTGAATGTCCTCGTCCGAGGCTCCATTGCGGAGCAGGCCTTTGACGTCCATTTCTTCAATTGCAAAAAGGCAGTAGCGGAGCTTTCCGTCTGACGTGAGGCGGATGCGGTTGCAGTTCAGGCAGAAGGGCTTGCTGATGGAGGCGATAAAGCCGACGGTTCCGCTTCCGTCCTTGTAGCGGTATTCGGTGGCGGGAGCGCGGGGGTCGGCGTCGGGCACGGCTTCAAGAGCGCCGACTTCGCTCGAAATCTGAGCGATCATTTCGTCTGCGGTGAGAACCTGACGGCGCTCCCAGATTGCCTGCGAGTCGAGGGGCATGAACTCGATGAAACGGGGTTCGAAGCCCCTTTCCCGGCAGTAGCGGGCCATGGGGACAATATCGGGCTCGATGAGACCCTTTACCGCAACGACATTGATCTTGATCTTCTCGAAGCCGGCGTTGACGGCCGCGTCAATGCCTGCCATCACTTTGGGAAGGTCGTCGCGCCGGGTAATTTGCTTGAATTTCTCCCGATCCAGGGTGTCGAGGTGGATGTTGAGGCGTCGCAACCCGGCCTCGCGAAGGGGGACTGCATACTGTTCCAGCAGCACGGCGTTGGTCGTGAGGGCGATGTCACGGATCCCAGGAATGGCAACAAGCTTGCGGATGAGTTCCGGCAGGTCCCGCCGGAGCAGAGGTTCTCCACCTGTGAGTCGGAGCTTGGTGATGCCCAGCGGGACCGACGCCCGGACGAAGCGTTCAATTTCTTCGAAGCTGAGAACATCGTGCCGGTCGAAGAACTTTACACCCTCTTCCGGCATGCAGTAAAAGCAGCGGATGTTGCAGCGGTCGGTGACACTAATCCGCAGATTGTCGTGGAGGCGACCGAATGTGTCAACCAGCGGGGTCACAGAGTTACTTTACAGCCAACATGCGTTCCAGTGGTAACAGGGCACGGGCGATCAGGTCAGCCGAGAGTTCCACGCGGGGTTCCAGGGTCTGTAGTGAGTCGCGGAGTTTTTCAAGCGTGTTGAGGCGCATGAAAGGGCATTCGCTGCAATTGCAATTTTCGTTAGCCACGTAGTAGAAGCGGCTGGTGGGGGCGACACGTTCGAGGGAGAAACCGACCCCGGACTCTGTCATGACGATGAATTCACGTCCGGCGTGGGCGGCAACGTAATCCACAATGGCCGACGTGGAGCCGATGAAATCGGAGTGGTCGAGCACGGCTTCCGGACATTCCGGATGGGCAACCACAATGGCTTCGGGGTGGGCCGTCTTTGCCTCGAGGAGCCGCCGGACCGGGAAGGTGTTATGGACAATACAGGAACCCTGCCAGATTTTCAGGTTCTCGCGCCCGGTTTGGCGCTTGACATAGTTACCCAGGTTGCGGTCCGGGAGAAAAAGAACTGTCTTGTCGGCCGGTATGGAATTGACGATATTCACTGCGTTGCGAGAAGTGCAGAGGAGGTCGGATTCAGCCTTCACTTCAATGGAAGTGTTGATGTAACTGACAATGACGTGGTCCGGGTTCCGGCGACGGTATTCGCGGATCGGTTCAACGGGGCAGCCCTCTACGAGACTGCAACTGGCATTCCGGTCAGGAACGATGACAATGCGGTTCGGGCTGAGCACCTTGGCGGTTTCGGCCATAAACCAGACGCCACAAAACGCGATAACGTCACCCTCTGTATCCCGGGCGGCGCGGGCAAGTTCCAGGCTGTCGCCCGTGAAATCGGCGATTTCCTGAATCTCGGCGTCCTGGTAGTGGTGGGCCAGGATGATGGCCCGACGCTCTCGTTTGAGTTCGAGTATTTCTTCTGCGATGGTGGGTGCTGCAGTCATGAAAATGTGTTCCGGCAGCCCTGACCCGGTACTACTTTGAGTCCGAGGAAGAACTGCTGCTTGCTGGTTTAGATTCTGAGGCGGAGGGTTTCGACTCGGTTTTGCTTTCGGTCTTCGCTTCGGACTTCGCTTCGGATTTGGATTCTGCGCTGCTATCCGACCCTTTGTTGTCAGACGAAGAAGGCGAACTGCTGGTGTCGGTCGGCTTTATGGGCCCACCGCTGCCGCCCTTGGCATAGTCGGTCGCGTACCAGCCGGAGCCTTTGAGGTGGAAAGCGGGCGCGGAGACTAACCGGTCTACGGTGCCGCCACAATCATCATGCGTGGTAAGAGGGCTATCCGCAAACCTCTGGATGCGCTCAAAAACCTTGCCGCACGACTGGCATTTGTATTCGTAGATGGGCATGTATTTCTGTCCTTATCTTATCAACCGCATGAACTCAAGCGTGGCGTCTGCAATGCGTTCGCTGGCGTGGCCATCTCCATAGGGGTTGTGGACATGGCACATGGTGGCGCGGGCTTCAGGGGAGTCAAGGAGGCGGGTGACCTCAGCGACAATGCGGTCCTCATTGGTACCGACGAGGCGGACCGTGCCGACTTCCACGGCCTCAGGGCGCTCCGTCTTCTCCCGCATCACCAGAACCGGTTTACCGAGAGACGGGCCTTCTTCCTGGACACCTCCAGAATCCGTGAGGAGGATGGCGGCGCGACTCATCAGGTCAACGAACGGAACATAGTCGAGGGGTTCCAGAAGATGGATACCCGGCACATTGCCGAGTTGGCGCTGGACCGGGCCAAGAACGTTGGGATTACGATGAACAGGGAAAACAATTTCGGCGTCACCGCGGGCGGCCAGGCGCAGGAGCGCACGACAAATGGAATCCATACCTTCCCCGAAGCTCTCCCGACGGTGGGCGGTGACGAGGATGACAGGTTTGTTGGGGTGGATGAAGCTCCAGTCGGAACCGCTCATCAATTGGCCTGCCTGCAGGCGGTCGCGAACGTTCAAGACCGCGTCAATGCCGGAGTTGCCGGTCACGTGGATGGTTTCGGGGCGAACACCTTCGCGGAGGAGGTTGTCGCGGGAACCGTTTGTGGCCGCAAAATGGAGAGCGGCGAGGCGACCGGTCAGGACACGGTTGGCCTCTTCGGGGAAGGGCTGCAGCATGTCGCCCGTGCGGAGGCCGGCTTCAATGTGGCCGATTGGAACGCCGGCGTAAAAAGCAGAAAGTGCACCGCAGAGAGTGGAAGTTGTATCACCCTGGACGTAGGCGATGTCGGGGCTGGCGTCACGGAAGACTGGTTCGAGAGCAGCCAGCATGCGGGAGGTGGAGGTGGCCAGAGTTTGGCCGGGGAGCATGAGATTGAGATCGTAATCGGGGGTGATGCGGAAGACTTGCAGGACCTGGTCGAGCATCTGGCGATGCTGTGCAGTAACGGCAACACGGACGTTGAAGGCGACCGGACGCGCCTTCATGTAAAGGATGACGGGGGAAAGTTTTATGGCTTCGGGGCGCGTGCCGAAAATGAAAAGCGCTCTTACCGGTGGCGGAAGGTGATTCGGCCCTTGGTCAGATCGTATGGGGAAAGCTCCATGGTGACTTTGTCGCCCGCAAGAACGCGGATACGATTGCGGCGGAGACGACCGGCGAGATGCGCGAGAACGATGCGTTCGTGCTCGAGCTGAACGCTGAACAGTCCGCTTGGGAATTTTTCCAGGACCGTTCCGGTTACTTCTATACTGTCTTCTTTACTCATTCCACCTCAACTAGATTGGTTTGGTTTGCGCCACAGACACCCGATTACAGGACGACAAATGGGTGTTGCGGGTGGGCAGGAACCCGAAAGTCCCCGCCCACCCGGCGCAGATTGTTTAGATTACGGTTACGTTCGACGCCTGGAGACCCTTGGGCCCCTGGGTCACTTCGAACTCAACTCGCGCACCTTCATCGAGCGAACGGTAACCGTTCGACTGGATGGCGGAAAAATGAACGAAGACGTCTTCGCCTGTTTCGCGCTGAATGAATCCGAAGCCCTTGGCCGCGTTAAACCACTTCACAGTACCTTTTTCTCTCATGCTAAAAAACCTCTAACTAAAAATCAAAGCTAACAGCGCCTGGTTCTGTTTCCAGAACTGCCCCAACCCTGGATTCCTCCAGGATAAGCCCGCTCCAAACAAAAAAAGAGCTGCCACAGCGGATTTCAGCTGCGCAGCCCTACTGTTGGTTATTGCGATTCAGGACAAGCACCAAAGAACGATCAGCTATACATTATCAGTATAGCCTGGATCATGTCGCGCTGTGGGGAAGGCTTCACCAGGGCACTTGCAGAGGTCTGGCAAAACCCCGGGGCCTGGTGCACCCGGGGTCCGGATTCAGGAACTGCGCGGCCTGGCGCAGACCTGCGCGTTGTCACCTTTACTGCAAGCCTGGATGCGCCAGGTCCTGATAGAGCGAGTTTGCCAGCAGTGCGACACCATATACGGCGGTGGCGATGGTGACGGCAATCCCTACCCGGTCAATACTGGCAAGAGATGTGGCTACCCTTTTTTGGTTGGACACTATTTCGCCTCGGGGATCGTTCATGTGGATAGTGTCATCTTCCTTTCGGGCAATTATCATCCGGTAGCCGGCAAGGACGGCGACGACTACGGTCATAGCAATCAGGATCACGATGGAGAGTGGCATGTTTGTGAACCTCCTTCTGGGTTCAGTACTGTATGCGATGCAATTCATGTGCCAGTTTGTTGTTGTAGCGTGACGTTGGTGAAGATCGCCGTCTCCAGAGTGCCGGCCAGGTGGGAGCACACGCCGAGGCCGATATACACGGGATCGGTCAGGTTGATAAACTCGACGGGGCCAAGTGGAGTTAGCGGTCCGTCAGGTTTCCCGGCGAAGACCGTGTAGCGGTTTCCTTTTCTCACGATCCTCACGCGTACGGGGCCATCGATTTGGGTGAGGATCTGGTACGTCTGCTCGCCGGACTTACCACGAAACTGCAGCGAGGTTAGACCGTTGCCGTGAGCGGCAGCATCGACATAGGCGGAACCGGCGTCCAGACTCTGGCGAATCATGAGCATCGCTTTCCTGCGCGGAAACGCCCCCGCTCCCTCCCAGCCGATGTCAGCACTAAAGGTCAGGTCTCCGGAAATTTTTTTCCACACGTAGTGGAAGTCGTCGGACGTACCCCACACATCGGCCCCGCCGCCGGTGACCCGGTATTCGCCCTTTTGAGCGTCAAATACAGCGCTGCCACCAGGTCCGGCTGCGCCGATGGCGCTCTGACCGGTGAAGATGCCAGGTCCTGAGGGTTGAGCGAAACTGATGGCCAGCGCCATGGAGGTGCAGACACTGAGAGCCAGAGGTCGGGATGCGAGACGAAACATGGCCCACAATCTATCAGAGACGGCAGTCCCGGTGTTCCGGGGTGGAACACAAGGTGTGTTTCGTTGCGTGATAGTTCTCCTGTCCCGTGGCTGTCCAGACGAGGTTAAGTTGTTTTTTTTCAACACGGTTTGGTTTGGCCGGGGGCTTGCTTTGGAGAGGAGAGATGAAACGTGTACGGAGTGTTCGATGTGGTCTGGCCCTGATGGCCGGGTTGTTTGTCGCGGCAGGCACAGCTGCTGCTAGTCCGATTGTCTTTTCTCTGGGCGCTGATCCCGGGCAGGACTATCTGGGTGAGACAGTGGGGCCCTATTCAGGAACGCTGACTCACTCGACCGCAACGGGGTTCTTCTGTCTCGATCAGAATCTGGCATCCAGCTTCAATACTCGCTACTCCGGTACCGTGGCAGCCCCGAATACGTGGCAGGAGAAGGAAGCCGCTTTCCTGGCGGCGGTGGCGGTTCACCTAAATCACACGGCGGATGGGCCGATCTCGTTTGCAATTTGGCAGGTGATGGGTACCGCGACAGTTACCGATCCGGCAGCGGCACCCTGGCTGGAGATGGCTGAATTCGCCTGGCAGCGTGGCTTGATTACCCCGGGCTTCCTGCAGCAGGTTCTGATCTTCACCCCCAGCGATCCTCAGATCCAAAGGTTCATCACTGGCATACCGGGATGTGAGGATGTGTCGACTGTGATGCGGGCGCTGGAAGACTCCGTTTCTGAAACCCCTGAACCGTCCACATTTGTCCTGGGGTTCTCGGCGCTTGGGGTGGCAATGACAACGGCACGCAGGAGGCGTACCCGGCTCAGGATCTGAAGTGACGTTGCTAAGAAGTGTGGACCCCGAGGCCGCAGGACGGACGTATAGCCTTATGTTATGCGTTCTTTTGTGGCCTTTTTCGTTTTGGTAGGTTCTTGCAACGGAGGAATCCGGGTTCAGGAGCTGTTGGAGTCCGCACAGGCAGCCCTCAAGGCAGGTACCGCCGATGCTGACGTCGCCAGTGCCGTCTCGCAGGCTACCTTTTCAGAAAAGCTGGACCTGGCGGTAGTAGAAGAATTGGAGTCCCGAGGGGCCGGGCCGGAGACTGTTGAGGCTTTGGAGAAGCTGCGGTGGGTGAGCTCAAAGCTGCTTCCGGCCACCGGGATTGCCCTTTTCGAGGCTCCAGCGGTCCCTGGCGTAGCGGAGCGGGATGAGGTCATTGCTGTCGCGCGGATGGAAGCGCTTCGGTATACGACCGGACTGCCGGATTTCATCTGCACACAAAGCGTGAGTCGCTTTGAGGATGCGAAATTCACCCAAAACTGGAAACCACTGGACACCCTGAAGGTGGCCACTGCCTATAACGGGAAGGCGGAAAAGTACAAGCTTCTGGAGATAAAGGGCAAGACCACCTCGAAGGACTTCCGGAAGGTGGGCGGATTTCGGTCCAGTGGAGAGTTTGGGGGAACCTTGCGAGCGATCTTTGCAGAAAAGTCCAAAACGGAGTTTCGCTGGGATCGCTGGAGTCGATTGCGGGGACGGGTGGCCTACGTGTTCTCTTACAGAGTGGCCAAAGCTGATTCCACGTATAGTGTCGGGTACAGCACTTTCACGACGAGAGGCAATTCCGTGACGGGAATGGTGGGTTCCGTTTGGATTGACCGCGAGACGAAGAGGGTTTTGCGTCTGACGTCAGAAGCGGAGGAATTGCCGGCAGAGTGGCCAATTCGGGCGACACCCTCCATGATGGATTA
The DNA here is from genome assembly GCA_010084195.1 of Terriglobia bacterium. Taxonomy (GTDB): domain Bacteria; phylum Acidobacteriota; class Terriglobia; order Bryobacterales; family Bryobacteraceae; genus BOG-234. The sequence goes on along the minus strand of RGPS01000045.1, from coordinate 18,412 downwards.
CGACTGGGCCGACGTGGGGGGAGTTGCCTACCTGCTACCCCGCCGGGTTGATTCCCGGGTCATCCGGGTGCAGAATCAGCGGCGCAATGTGACGGAGTTCAGCGAGTACAAGAAGTTCTCGGCTAAAGCTACGGTGAGTTTTGAGGCTGCACCGTAGCCTGCAGCGTCAGATTAGTTTTCCGACGGCTTTTCAGCTTTTTCGATGACAAGAACATCGACGGGTAGTTTGGTCGATTCGAGTTTGAGGCCAAGTTGCTGCACGGTTGCCGTGAAGAGATCGGGCGGAGCTCCGGCATCGTCGGCCGGTGGGGCAGGAGGCTGACCGGGTTGGGGCCCGCGGCCTCCAAACTGAGCGGCTTCCGGGGTCCAGTCGAGGGTGAAGTCGTAGCGGTCGGTCAGGCCGGTTTTGTCGACCACCGGACGATCCAGCACGATGGTTTGCATGAGACCGGCGAAGTCCGCGATATTGGCGTTGCGGGCAACCAGCTTGCCCAGACCGCGAAAGCCGAGGCCGGGCAGACCATTCGGATCGCTGTCGCTTTTAGTGAGTTTCGCGCCGGTTTTGCCCACGGTGACAGCGTAGGCAGCCAGTTCTTTCTGTTCGGTGTGAAATTTGAACTGAAAGCGATCCGCGAGCAGTTTGCGGAGCATGGAGCGGAGTTGTTTGTCAGAAGGTTGCCCTTCGGCATCGGGTTCCGCGTTGATGTCGAACTTCTCCGCGTCGAGCCACGCGGGACCGCCGCTGAGCTGCTTCGGGTGGACTCCATAGGCAAAGGTTATCAGGAAGCTGAGTGAGGTATTGCGGGTAACCATCCGTTTGCCCTGAATGGTCAGGCCCTGGCCTTGTGCTCCCGGCTGGCTGAGCTTGATGGCGGCGACTTCAAAGCTGGGGTCAATGTCGGCGCGCATTTTCTTCGGGGGTGCGGGCGGGTCGGGAATGGCCCAGGTGTTTTCGGGCGTCGGACGGGTCATGGTCAGGGGCAGCTGATTGGGACCCTGGGCCCATTTCCCTTCGAGAGCGGTTTTGTCGGCGTTGAGCTTGCCTTCAAAGGTGCCGCCGACAGCCGGAAATGGAACTTTCAGGGTTCCACCCTGATAACTGACCGTGCCGCCGGGAAAGGGCTGAGGCGTTTGGTCGATGCTGTACATGGTGGCCTTGAGGGCATCGCCTTCGGTGGTCGCGAATTTGAAGAGGATGCGGATGTCTTTGCCTGGAGTGGCGAGTGTACCCTGCCAGTTTCCGACCAGGGTCTGGGCCGGAAGCGATGCCGCCAGCAGAAGCGTTGAAAGAACCACGAGGAGTTTCGACATGTAGGACCTCTGAGAGTTGTACGTCGGGAGTAGCGGTTGCGTTCGTGAAACGTTGGGAAATTGTTATTTGCGACGTTGAGTTTAGGGCACCAGGGAGAATTTATCGGCGCGATGGAAGGCAGGAAGGCTCGCGCCATCGGCGGAACCTCGGTGAGGGTTTGAGGTGACGTAAGGCTGATCGCCGGTACAAAAGTGGCGATAAGTCTGACGAGGGTGAGAAAGGCCGGGGAGCGGGTGGCGGCGCCTGTGGGGCGCCGCCGGAATTTTTTTAAACGTCCAGGTTCTTGACGTCGAGCGCGTTATCTTCAATGAACTTGCGGCGGTTTTCCACGTCTTCACCCATCAGCGTGGTGAAGATAAGGTCCGTAGCCACAAGATCTTCCACGCGGACTTCCAGAAGCGTGCGCTTTTCCGGATCCATCGTGGTGTCCGCCAGTTGTTCGGCGTTCATCTCGCCCAGACCCTTATAGCGCTGGACTGTGGCGTCGCGCTTGCCTTCGGCCTTAACGTGATCGAGCAGGTTACGCCAGTTCAGAATCACGTCCTTGTTCTCCGCCTTGTGGACGGTGAAGGGAGGCAGATTGAACTTCACGATCTGGCGGGCCAGAACGCGGAAACGGCGGTATTCAGGCTGGTGCGACATCTCGATGCCGATGCGGCGGGCAGCGTTGGTGGAATCGTGGAAGGTGAGCGTAAAGGCTGAGTGTTCTTCGTCCACGTCGATTTCGCTCGGGACACCGGCAGCGATCAGGCGGGCCTGCAAAGCTTCCAGGTTGGCGCGGTCTGCGAAGTCGGCTTTGGTGTCCAGCGACAGATTGGCGTCGCCCAGAACTTCGACAACACGGGTTTCCCGAAGCCGACGTTCCACTTTGTGGAAGATCTGCTGGAACTCGTCCAGGCTCATCAGGAAGTTACGAAGATCGCCGCCCTCAAAACGCTGCGTCGATCCGTTCATGCCGGTTTCGACGATCAGGTTCTCGGTCGCCCGGCGCATGATTTCCTTGGTGAAATCGGCTTCGTTCTTAATGTACTTCTCGCTGCGGCCACGCTTCAGCTTGTAAAGCGGCGGCTGGGCGATGAAAACGTGCTGGCGCTCAATCAGTTCCTTCATGTGGCGGAAGAAGAACGTGAGCAGCAGGGTACGGATGTGGGAGCCGTCAACGTCGGCGTCCGTCATGATGATGATTTTGCCGTAGCGGAGCTTGGCAACGTCGAAATCATCCTTGCCGATACCAGTCCCGATAGCGGTGATGAGCGCCCGAATTTCTTCGTGACCCAGCATGCGGTCATACCGAGCCTTTTCAACGTTGAGAATCTTACCCTTCAGCGGGAGGATCGCCTGGAAGCGGCGATCACGACCCTGTTTCGCGGTCCCGCCTGCTGACTCGCCCTCAACCAGGAAGAGTTCGCAACGTTCCGGGTCGCGCTCCTGGCAGTCGGCCAGTTTGCCGGGAAGACCGCCGTTGTCGAGGGCACCTTTTCGGCGAGTCAGGTCGCGGGCTTTGCGGGCGGCGTCACGGGCACGGGCAGCGTCGATGGCTTTCGACACAATGCGCTTCATGACGGCGGGATTTTTGTCGAAGTACTCGCCGAGCTTGTCGTTCACCAGTTGCTGGACCTGGCCCGCGATGTCGGAGTTCAGTTTGCCCTTGGTTTGGCCTTCAAACTGGGGCTGCGGAACCTTGACCGAGATAACCGCAGTGAGACCTTCGCGGACGTCGTCACCAGAAAGACTGGGTGTCGCATCTTTTTTGGCGCCGTCTTTGAACAGGCCGGCCGCAGTCCCGAAAGCGTTGATGGTACGGGTGAGGGCAGCGCGGAAACCGCTGAGGTGGGTTCCACCATCTACGGTGTTGATGTTGTTGGCGAAGCTGAAGAGCGTTTCGGCGTAACCGTCGTTATATTGGAGGGCGATCTCCATGGCGATGGTGCCGCTGGCGCAGAGCTTCTCGCCTTCAATTAAAATGGGGTGCTCGTGCAGGACGGACTTGCTCTTGTTGAGGTGGCGGATGAACTCCGCGATACCGCCGGAATAGAGGAATTCGGCGACTTTTTCGGGGTCTTCACGCTCGTCAGTCAGGGTGATCTTGAGGCCCTTGTTGAGGAAGGCGAGTTCGCGAAGGCGCTGGGCGAGGGTGTCGAAGTTGTAGTGCGACGCCTCCATGATGGTCAGGTCAGGCTTGAAGGTAACGCGGGTACCGGTTTTTTTACCGGCTTTGCCCGTGGCTGTGAGGGGTCCCATGGGGACGCCCTTTTCATAGTCCTGTTCCCAGGTGAGGGAATTTTTTTCACCCTTCGGAGCACGCCAGATTTCGATGTGGAGTTTCTCCGACAAAGCGTTGACGCAACTGACGCCCACGCCGTGGAGGCCGCCGGAGACTTTGTAGCTGTTGGAGTCGAATTTTCCACCGGCGTGGAGCTTGGTGAGAACCACTTGGGCGGCGGAGACACCCTCTTCAGCGTGGATATCGACCGGGATGCCCCGACCGTTGTCCGTCACGGTGATGGAGTCATCAATGTGGATGACGACCTGAATTTCGGTACAGTGGCCGGCGAGGGCCTCGTCTACGGAGTTATCGACGACCTCGTACACGAGGTGGTGCAGTCCCGCTTCGCGGGTGGAGCCGATGTACATGGCCGGGCGCAACCGGACGGCTTCGAGGCCTTCCAGAACTTTGATAGAACTGGAATCATATACATCGGGGTTCTGATCTTCACTGGCCATATTTGTTGTCGTTTTCTCGCTCTGCACTTCACCGATGTGGATACAAACCTGATTCGAACCTGAGGTCAGATTCGCATCGGCATTACAACGTAGCGATAGTCTTCCACTACGGTTTGGTCAGCTGCAGGAATAGGTTGCAGCTCGCCGGCACTCTTCTGGTCTTTCAACGTGAAGGCGATTTGAGCATTGGGGACGGCACGGAGGAAATCCAGGATGTACTGTGCGTTGAAGCCGATTTCCATATCGGGCCCCGTATAGTCGCAGGGGATGCTCTCTTCGCTCTCACCGGTTTCGAGGGCGGAGGAGAAGACCTTGATTTCGCCGGTACTGAACTGGACACGAACCGCGCGGGACCGCTCATCAGCAAACTGGGCGACGCGCTCGATGGCACCCTTCGCTTCGTCTCGGGATACCCGGGCGATGTTGGTGTTCTCTCGCGGCAGGACGCGGTCGTAATCGGGGAAATTACCGGTCAGCTTGCGGCTGATCAACATGCGGGCCCCGATTTCAAAAAAGAGATGGTTGTCGTCGCCTGCGAAGCGGACCACGCCTTCCGGGTTGTCGGCGGAGAGCTTGGCGATTTCGGCCATCGCTTTGCGGGGAATCAGGGCGCGTTGCGAGGCCAGGGGGGCGGCAGTGGCTGAACTCGTATGGATGTAGGACAGACGGTGACCATCGGTCGAAACCATAGTCACACCGTTCTCACCCAGCAGCATGAGGGCACCGTTCAGGGTGAACCGGCTCTCTTCCATAGAGATCGCAAAAATTGTCTTGGCGATCATGCCGGTCAGCTGCGTACAGGGAATTTCCGCCACAGATTCCGGCATGGCGGGGAGCTCCGGGAAACTTTCGCGGCTCATACCGGCTATGCGCGACCTTGAACGTCCACAGGTAATGGAAGCCCATTGGTTATCGGCAAACTTGATGGTGATTTCCGCGTCCGGCAGCAGCCGCACGTAATCGAGGAGTTTCTTGGCCGGGATGGTACCCGAACCTTCCTTCTTCACCTTGGCGCTGCAGGATGTGCGGAGGCCAAGGTCGAGGTCTGTTGCCGTGAGGAACAGACGATCACCGGAGGCTTCCAGCAGAACATTCGAGAGAATCGGGATAGTGGTCTTCTTCTCGACGACGCCCTGAGACAAACCCAATTCCCGGACCAGATCGGCCTTGCTGACTGTGAACTCCATAGAGTTGGTGCCTTCTCCTCTCGTTAATACTCTTTGCTGCTGTTGCCGTCTTCGACTCAGGCCGGTTGGGGGTGTTCGCCCCTATTTCTTCTACGGTATAGATATAACCCATGTATAGAACCGTATTAGTCGGACCTGTTGAAATGTGGGAGACTCCCTAAATTATACAAAACTTTGACGGTTCCCGCCATTTCTGGTTGTGGGAGATATCTGCGGTTGCGGTGCGTAAGCGGGCTTGTCACGGTTTATACACAGAATTCCAGAGGGCTTCCAGAGGGGGGTCTGTGGAAGACGCTGTAAACCTATTGCAATGAGTCCTTTACGCTGTGGATGATCTTGTTGAGTTCCGGATTATCCAGCAGGCACGCCGTGATCTTGTCGATGGAATGGATGACGGTGGTGTGGTGTTTGCCACCGAAAGCCCGTCCGATCTCGGGCAGGGAGGCCGGCGTGAGTTCCTTCACCAGATACATGGCGACCTGCCTGGGCACCACAATTTCTTTCCGGTTTGATTTTTCGCGCAGCGCAGAAGGCTTTATCGCGTAGCGTTCGGCGACAGCTTTCTGGACAGCATCGATGGTGATTCGCCTCTCCGGCTTGTCCAGGATATTCTTCAGTGCCTGGCGGGCCATGGGCACACTGATGGGAGTGTTGGTGAGCGACGAGTAGGCAATCAGCTTGATGAGAGCGCCTTCCAGTTCGCGGACACTCGACTTGGTCTTTTCGGCAATCAGGAGGCGGACTGCCGGAGGAACGAATACCCCTTCGATGTCCGCCTTCTTTTCGAGGATCGCCATGCGGGTTTCCAGATCCGGGGGTTCAATGTCCGCCATCAGACCCCATTCAAAGCGCGAGCGGAGGCGGTCTACGAGGCCGGGGATTTCCTTAGGCTGACAATCACCCGAGATGACGATCTGCTTTTGTGCGTCGTGGAGTTCGTTGAACGTGTGGAAGAACTCTTCTTGGGTTCGATCTTTGGAGCCCAGAGACTGGATGTCGTCAATGAGCAGGACATCGGCGGAGCGGTAGCGCTCCCGCAGTTGAGGCATGCGGCCGTGTTTGATACCGGATACGACTTCGTTGGTGAAGCGCTCGCAGGTAGTGTAGATGATTCGCATGGAGCCAGTGGCTACCAGCGCCCTGCCGATGGCGTGCATGAGGTGGGTTTTGCCCATGCCCACGCCGCCGTAGAGGTACAGAGGATTATAGCGGCGCGCGGGTTGGGTGGCTACCGATTGAGCAGCAGCGTGAGCGAATTGATTTGAGGCTCCCACTACGAAGCTCTCGAAGGTAAATTTCGGATTCAGGGCCAGCGGGGATTCCAGCTCGGAAACCTGATCGGGCCTGCCGGGTATGGCACCATCGTCCGGGCGAACACTAAAGCGAATGGCCGTAGAGGGGAGGCCGCAGGCGCGGGCCGCGTCCTGGATACGGACGGAGTAATCGTCCTTCAGAACACTCTGCGTGGTGGAGTCTGGAACAGTGACTACCAGAGTGGAGCCATCAATGCCGGCGTACTGAGTGCGTGAGATCCAGTTTTCGTATGTCTCGGCGCTGACCTTCTTCTGCAGCGTCGCTTTTACCAGGTCCCAGGGGCTACTATGATCTGCCGTCACGAAAAAATACTCTCCTGGCAGGCTCAATCAGGAGCCTGCGGTCCTACAAGCGCAATTATGGCGCTCTGATCTAAAGTTTCCGGATTGTCCTGGGCAGGTATGTGCCGTTGGAGGGTACTGCGTGCAGTCCGAACAGCCCTGAGGATATCACAGCAGAAGCGCGTTTGAAGGGCTTTAATGAAAGCTATTTCGACTCGGTGTGTTGTGTGGGACGGCTTGTGGAAAACTCAGGTGGTTGTGGTACCTGCGGGCGGGTATGGGGTGACATGCTCCCGACCCAATAAATGGTCGATATGGTGTTGCATGTGGAGGACGTAGTCTTGAATCAGAAAGCGCAAAGTGCAGGGTTCCGAACCACCGATGGTGCAGGTGTTCGCGAGATCGTCTTCCGGGATTCGTGAGATCAGATCGGCCAGGAACGTGTTGTAGGCGTGCCAGAAAAACACCGTTGTCGTCCAGGGCTTGTCCTGATAGCCGTGGAGATCGACCCAGCCGTTCTGGGCGTAAGGGAGACCAGAGAAACCAGAGTTCAGGGAGGTACTCACAAAACGGAGGTGATTGTTGGCTGCTGAATCAATCAGGTGGCCGAGTTCCTGTTTTGGGGACCAGGCGTCGGGGCCGTTTGGCATTTCTGAAGCGGCAGTTTCTGTGAGCGCCGAGAGTTGTGGAAGCTCAGTGGCGAGAGTATTGCGAAGCAGGTCGGCAAGCTGGCCGGGCATGGACCATTGTCACATGTCCCGGGTTTGTTACCAGCCTTTGAGAGCACCTTCGAAGAGGGCAGCGAGGGCGTCTTCATCTGCCGGCCTGGGGGACAACTTGGTCACGCGATGCTGCGGCAGCGTGCCTTTCACCAGAGCTGGAATATCCGAACTGGAGTATCCGACTTCTGCCAGACCGTTGGGCAGTTTCAGGTCGGACATGAGGCGAGTGAGTTCGTCAGAGAGAATCTTTCCGGCGTCTTCATTTTTCGCGCCGGAAATGTTGGCTCCGAGTACCTCCGCGGCATGAAGATGGCGTTCCGGGCAGGCGCTGGCGGTGAAACGGAAGACGGAGGGCGCGTTCAGAACAACGGAGATACCGTGCGGAACAATAGCGTGGCCTACCGATTCATAGCCGGCGGGCATGAAGTTGCGTACCAGGCCCGCAACCGGGTAAGACATGCCGTGCGGAAGGTGGACTCCCGCATTGCCGAAACCGATTCCGGCGTAGGACGAGGCGAGCATCATGGCGCCGCGGGCTTCGTCGTCGGAGGGATCCTCAAAGGCGCGACGAATGTATTTGGCTGTGAGGCGGAGACCTTCCAGGCTCCAGAGGTCGCTGATCGGGTTGGAACCCTGGTACGAAGGCCGAAGTATGGGGCGCTCCGGGCAGGCGCGGTCGCCAAACGGGATTGCCGTATAGGATTCAATCGCGTGGCAGAGGACATCGAGGCCTGATGAAGCTGCTACCGGGCCCGGCATGGAGCGGGTATTTTCCGGATCAACAATACCGAGGGTGGGCTTCAGGCGGCGATGCGCAATGCCGGTCTTGGCGCGCAGAGGTTTGTAATCGAAAATGGAAACGCCGGTGGTTTCGCTGCCGGTACCGGCTGTTGTCGGGATAGCGAACAGGGGCTTCACCGGCCCCGGGACTGGTTTGCCTTTACCCACAGGGGCATTCACGTAATCGAGGAAATCCGCCGGGTAACACATGTACAGGTTGGCAGCTTTTGCCGTGTCGATGGTGGAGCCGCCCCCAACTGCCACGAAGGCATCGTACTGGCCGGCTGTGGCGAAGGCAATGGCGTCCTGAACAGAGGTATCTGTGGGTTCCACACTCACCCGGTCGTAAACCGTGCAGGGAACTTTGTTGTCTTCAAGCGACTGTAGCGTAGTGATCACGGGGTACAGATTGCGCAGGCCGGGATCAATGAAGACAGCGACATTACGGAAACCGAGTTCGGAGAGATCCGCACCAATTTCCCTGGTAGCTCCGAAACCGAAGCGGATGGCCGAGGCGGCCATTTCAAAAGCATATTCGTGCTGCATACGATGGTTAGTTTATACGCTGGGGTCGGGCGGAACCGCTGGCCTGATGTGGCGGCTGATCCCACCTGGACCGGACCCCTGCTTTCGCACCCCATATGGCTGGGGCGCTCCGCAGAAATGGATCTGTTACCATAGGGTTTGACAGGCGGCAATCGCTCGGGCGAAGATAGTAAAGCCTGCGCGGGAGTAACTCAGCTGGTAGAGTGCGACCTTGCCAAGGTCGATGTCGCGGGTTCGAATCCCGTCTCCCGCTCCAAACTTTTAGAAGCGCACTACAGATTCTTTGGAATCCTGTTGTGCGCTTTTTTCGTTGAATCCTCTCCTTCTCCCGGCTCATCTTTAGCGTTTCGGACGGTGGCCTCGCAGTGAATCCCCTTTTTGAGAAAACGACATCCCTGGTGCGTGAGGCCGGCTCTGAGTTTGGAGCGTCGCTGGCTATTGTGACCAGCCTCCAGCGCGAAGGCGTGGTTATGGTCGATGTGGCTCTGAAGACCCTGGGAGCGCTTCGGGTGATGACGATCGATACGGGTCGCGTACCCGCAGGCACCCTGGAGATGATCGATACCATTGAGGCCCGGTATGGGATTCAAGTGGAGCGTATTCGTCCGGACGCGTCATTAGCGGACGCCATGGTTGAGTTGTACGGGCGTGACCTGTTCTATGACAGCGTGCCGAAGCGGTCCCTTTGCTGTAATGTGCGAAAGGTGTGGCCCCTGGCAAGGGCCCTGAAGGACGTGGGCGGTTATTTTACGGGCTTGCGGCGGGGCCAGAGTGAGACGCGAAAAGACGTTCCGGTGTTTGATCGAGCAGCCACTCCGGTGAAGATCAATGCGCTGGCAGAGTGGTCGGCCGCTGATGTTGCGGAGTATTCGGCGTTGCATGGCTTGCCGGAAAACCGTTTGTATGCTGAGGGTTACACCAGTATCGGCTGTGATCCTTGTACCCGGGCGACGAAGCCTGGTGAGGATGAACGTGCCGGCAGGTGGTGGTGGGAGACCGATGAAGCCCGGGAGTGTGGCCTGCACTTTTCGCCCAGCGGCAAGGTAGAGCGCACGGCCGATGTGTTGTTGCGTGAGATTCTCGAAAAAGTGAGCTCGAAAAGGTAAGGACGAACGCATAAATGAAGCACCAGGGTTTTACTCTTTGGTTGACCGGTATGTCGGGAGCCGGCAAGAGCACAGTGTCTGACATGCTGATGGACCGGTTTCGGGCAGCAGGCGCCAAGGTGGAGTTGCTGGATGGCGATGTGGTTCGGACGAATCTGTCGCAGGGTCTGGGGTTCAGCCGCGAGGATCGGGATACGAACGTCCGGCGCATCGGTTTTGTGGCGGAGTTGCTGTCGCGCAATGGCGTGATTGCAGTGGTGGCGGCGATTTCACCCTATCGGGCGACCCGTGAGGAAGTGAAAGCAAAGATTGCCAGCTTTGTGGAAGTGTTCGTCGATTGTCCGCTGGAGGTTCTGGCGGCCAGAGACGTTAAAGGCTTGTATAAGAAGGCTTTAGCTGGTGAGGTTGGCAATTTTACGGGGATCTCAGACCCCTACGAGGCGCCTCTGAATCCGGACGTTGTGGTGCGCTCGGATCGGGAAACGGTGGAAGTGAGCGTCGATCGCGTCTGGCAGGAATTGATACATAGAGGCTTGATTACCGCATGATAGATCTGCACAGCCACACCGACCAGTCCGATGGGACGTTTACTCCTGCGGAATTGGTGGGGGAGGCGATGAAGTTGGGGCTGGAGGCGCTCGCGATTACCGACCACGACACCTTCAAGGGCTACGACATGGCAGTGCCTTATGCCAAAGAGGCGGGGCTGGAACTGATTTGCGGCATCGAGCTCTCCACCAAGTTTGGCGGGGCCACTGTTCACATGTTGGCCTATTTCCTCTGGGAACCGCCCACAGCGGAGTTTTGTACCTGGCTCGAGGCTCTGTTGGAGAGTCGCCGGGAACGGAACCGTCAGTTGATTGTGAAACTGCAGGACCTGGGTCTGGATATTACTCTGGCTGAGGTGGAAACCAAAGGTCGGACGCTGACGGCCAGACCTCACTTTGGCAGGGTGCTGCTGGAAAAAGGCTATGTCTCCTCCATGCAGGAGGCCTTCGATAAGTACCTGGATGAAGCCGCCCCCGGCTACGTGCAGCGGCGCGAAGTTCCGGTGGATGAGGCAATCGCCCGCGTGAAAGCGGCGGGGGGCATCACATCCCTGGCGCATCCGGTTCGCGTGGCAAAGAACGACTGGGATACGTTGGCGGTTTGGGTGAAAAAGATGGCGGATGCAGGTATGGGAGCCATTGAAGTTTTCCATAGTGATCACACGCCGGAAAACGTGGCCTACTACGGCCAACTTGCTGAGCGGTTTGGACTTGCGGTCACCGGAGGGTCAGATTTCCATGGTGGAAATAAGCCCGGGATTGACCTTGGTACCGGCCATCGGCGGAACCTCTCCGTCCCGTACTCTTTGTTGGCCAAATTGCGGGCTGCACGCCCGTAAGGGGAGTTCTGGTGGGCACGGGCAGATTCGAACTGCCGACCTTCCGCTTAGGAGGCGGACGCTCTATCCAACTGAGCTACGTGCCCGGCATACTGTATTGTAGCCGCTTCTTTTATTGTACGCTCGTTGATCGAAGAGAGCGCAGGCCCCGAAAACCGATGTCTTTACGGTATTGCATGCCTTCGAAGTGAATTTGAGCCACCCCTGCGTAGGCATTTTCGATGCTTGCCTCCAGCGTTTCGCCGAGGGCGGTAACGCCAAGAACCCTGCCTCCCGCGGTGACTATGCCTTCCTCGGTCTGGCATGTGCCGGCGTGGAAGACCTGACATCCGGTTGACGCTGCCAGACCCTCAATCCGCCTTCCCGAGTGAACCGTTCCGGGATAGCCTTCTGAGGCCAGAACCACGCAGGTGGCAGGCTTTGGACTCCAGCGAAGGTGGGTGGGCGAGAGAGCTCCTCGTGCGGACGCGAGGAGGGCTTCCGCCCAGTCGCAGTCGAGACGCATCATCAGGGGCTGCGTTTCGGGGTCACCCATCCGGACATTGAATTCGAGGACACTGGGGCCGTCGGAAGTCATCATCAGCCCGGCGTAGAGGAAACCCGTGAAGCCCGTAGCGCGAACCACCGGCAGAATCACTGTTTCCAGGATCGACGACCTCTGGTTTTCGTTGAGAATCCGCGAGTCGGAGTACGCGCCCATGCCGCCGGTGTTTGGCCCCTGATCGTTGTCGAAGATGCGCTTGTGATCCTGCGAGGGCTCCAGGGCCACAGCCGTCCTGCCATCGCAAAGGGCGATAAAGCTGACCTCTTCTCCCTGCAGGAACTCCTCCAGCACCAGAGGGTAGGCGAGTTGGGTGAGCGCGTCTTCCGCTTCAGCCAGGTCCTGAGCTATGATCACGCCTTTTCCGGCTGCCAGGCCATCCGTCTTGAGCACAAGGGGGAAGCGAAAGCGGGGAAATGCAGCGCGCGCCTCTTCAGCGGACTCAAGGGTTTCAAAGCGAGCTGTCGGGATGCCGAGCTTTTGCATGAAGCGCTTCGAATAGACCTTGCTGCCTTCGAGGGCGGCATTCGCGGCGGTGGGTCCGACGATGTGCCGACCAAGGGCCCGGAACTGGTCAACCACGCCTGCAACCAGAGGAGCCTCCGGGCCAACAACGGTGAGGTCAATGCCAAGAGACTCAGCTAAATGGACATAATCCGTGGAGGAATGGCATACAGCTACCTGAGCAATGCCGGGGTTGCCCGGAGAACAATGCAACTCTGTCACAGAGGGGGATGCTGCCAGGCGCCATGCGAGTGCGTGTTCACGGCCGCCGCCACCGATTATGAGAACTTTCACTTTTTGAGGTCCAGCTACAATGTTATCAGTGCTTTTAATTTTCAATGGGTTCGAATAAGTAATGGATCTGACTTTCGAAGTAGTGGTGGTGGGCGGCGGACACGCGGGCTGCGAGGCGGCGCGGGCGTGCGCGCGCATGGGCCTGCGGACTGCGATGATCACAATGAATTCGGACCTGATTGCGCAGATGTCCTGCAATCCGGCTATTGGGGGGATTGCCAAGGGGCACCTGGTTCGCGAGATCGACGCCCTCGGGGGCGTGATGGGCGAAGTGACCGATGCCGTGGGAATCCAGTTTCGGCTGTTGAATACCAGTCGTGGCCCGGCGGTCTGGTCGCCCCGGGCCCAGTGCGATAAGAAGCAGTACCGAACCCAAATGAAGGCGGTTCTGGAGCGGGAGCCGAATATCCGCATCAAGCAGGCCGAAGTGGCTTCGCTGATCATTGAAAACGGCAGAGTGGAGGGGGTTCGCTTCGTGGACGGCAGGCGGGTCCTTTGTCAGGCTGTGATCATCACGACCGGCACATTTCTCAATGGCCTGGCGCACGTAGGTGAAAAGCAGTTTAGTTGCGGGAGGAACGGTGAGCCTTCCTCCGAGATCCTTGCCGATCAGATTCGGGGTCTCGGTTTGCGGTGGAAACGTCTGAAGACCGGCACTCCGCCCCGTTTGGATGCCCGGAGCATTGATTTTACGAAGTTTGAGCCACAATTTGGTGATGAGGTGCCGACTCCCTTCTCTTTCCTGACCGACAAGATCGACCGGCCCCAGATTCAGTGTTATCTCGCGAGGACCACGGCAGCCACAAAGAAGGTGATTCAGGACAACATTGCCCGCTCGCCTCTGTACAGTGGACAGATTGAGGGCATAGGTCCCCGCTACTGCCCGTCAATCGAGGACAAGTTCGTGAAGTTCCCGGACAAGGAGACACATCAACTGTTTCTGGAGCCAGAGGGCGTGGATACCAACGAGATCTACGTGAATGGCATGTCCACCAGTCTGCCGATTGATGTGCAGGCGGCGATCATCGCTTCCATCCCCGGTTTGGAGGAGGCCGAGATGATTCGGCCGGGATACGCTATTGAATATGATGCGGTGGATGCCCGGGAACTGGACCATCGTCTGGAGGTGAAGGCCTTGCCGGGCCTGTTCCTCGCAGGGCAGATCAATGGCACGTCAGGCTATGAAGAGGCGGCAGGGCAGGGTCTAATGGCGGGAATCAATGCCGCACAGACGATTCTGGGCCGTGAATCGCTTCAGCTCCCCCGAAGTCAGGCATATCTGGGCATTATGGTGGATGATCTGATCACCAAGGGTGCCGATGAGCCCTACCGGATGTTTACATCCCGGGCGGAGTATCGGCTGAACCTGCGGATGGATAATGCCGATCTTCGGTTAACACCAATAGCGGAAAAGCTCGGGTTGGCGTCTACAGAACGCCTGGAAGTGTTTCATCGGCGGCGGATACAGACCGAGACTCTGATTCGGGCCTTTGCCACAAGCCCTAAGGCTGCGTGGTTACGGCGTCCGGAATCGAAGATTACCGACCTGCAGGCTTGGGTGGAGGGCGTTATTGGCGGGCCGGCCGTACGTGGTGTCCTGATGACGGTCGAAACTGAGGTAAAGTACGCAGGGTACGTTGAGCAGCAGAAGCGGCAAGTGGAGAGGTTACAGGGTTCCAGTGAGAGACCAATTCCCGAAGGTCTGGATTTTGCGGTGATTCCCGGGATTTCCCGGGAGGTGCGGGAGAAGTTGCTGGCAGTTTGCCCCGTGACCCTGGGTCAGGCGGCCCGGATACCCGGGGTGACCCCCGCAGCCGTCGCGATATTGGATATGTATATGACCCTCTCTGTTTCACGTGAAACAAGACCAGCGGATACGGGGCTATAGGTTGTTTCACGTGAAACAGGCACCTCTTTCGTTTCACGTGAAACAAACAGACCCATCTTGCGTATGACGTAGTACCGGAGTTGTAGAATGAAGCTGCCAGCGATTACCAGCTTCTGAACCAGTTGGCTACCTGACCAACCCGGCTCAATAACCAATAAAACCCGGCCAGGATACCTTGTGACCACAACAATAGCGATTACCAACCAAAAAGGCGGAGTAGGGAAGACCACAACCGCCATAAACCTCGCCGCATCGCTTGCCGCGAATGACGTCAGGGTCCTTTTGGTCGATACCGACCCCCAGGGAAATTCCACCAGCGGCTTTGGCCTCGCCAAAACACCCGGCCTCCTCACCACTTACGACGTTTTGGTCAACCGAACCCTCGTCAGCGCCGCCATTCAGCCCTCCGGTATGGATGGTCTGGACATTCTCCCCGCCGACAAGAACCTCATCGGCGCCAACTTTGAACTCGTTTCCGTCCCCAACAGGGAAATCATCCTTCGCACTCAACTGGAGGAAGTTCGCAATAACTACCAGTTCATCCTTATTGATTGCCCTCCCGCCCTCGATCTGCTCACTTTGAACGCCCTTATGGCCGCAAACTCGGTTTTGGTGCCCATTCAGTGCGAATTCTTCGCCCTCGAAGGCGTTTCTGAGCTTATGGACACCATCGACAGGGTTCGGGAGTCCTTTGACCATCCCCTCCGAACCGAAGGCATCCTCCTGACAATGTTCGATGACCGCACCAACCTCACTCGTCAGGTTGCCGCAGACCTCCGTGAATTCTTCCAGGAGGAGGTCCTCAAGACCGTTATCCCCAGAAATATCCGCCTCGCCGAGGCTCCCAGCCACGGAAAACCTGTTCTCCTCTACGACCCTGCCTCCCGGGGCTCGGAAGCGTACATCCAGCTAGCCAAAGAGATTCTCTCCAATGAACAAAAACGACGGGCGCAAAGCGCTCGGTAAAGGTCTCCACTCCCTCCTTCCCCCAAGGTCCGCTCCGCAGCCAGCCCCGGTTCCGGTTGCCCCGCCCGACGAACCGGCGGACGGCCAGGTTAGTCTCGTCCCCATCACTTCTGTTGAGGCGAATCCGGATCAGCCCCGCCGCGAATTTGACCCTGTAGCCCTCGCGGAACTCTCGCAGTCTATTGAACGCGATGGAATTATCCAGCCAATCGTCGTTCGCAAGGCCGGTGCCAATCGCTACCAGATCATCGCCGGCGAACGTCGCTGGCGCGCTGCCACTGCGGCGGGCCTCAAAGAAATCCCGGTCATTCTTCGAACTGCCGACGATGCCAAGGTTCTGGAACTCGCCATCGTCGAGAATATCCAGCGCGAAGATCTCAATCCCGTAGAACTTGCGCAGGCCTTCCAGCGCATGATGACCGAGCTGGACCTGACCCACGAGGAGATCGGCGAAAAGACCGGCAAAGATCGCGCTACTATTGCCAACACCATTCGTTTGTTGCACTTACCAACGGATATTCAGGACATGGTCACCGCCCGTAAGCTCACTCAGGGCCACGCAAGGGCACTCCTGAAGCTCTCCGATGAGGCCACTCAACGCGAAGTTGCTGACAAGATTGTGAAAGAAGGCTGGTCCGTCCGCCAGGTCGAGGAGTATACCCGCCCGGCCAGCTCACCGAAACCCAAAGCCAAAACCCAGACACCCGCTCAGGACCCCAATGTCAAAGCTGCCATCCTCGAATTGGAGCAGGCCCTCGGGACCAAGGTCCGAATCGTGGAGAAGGGCAAGGACAAGGGTCTCATCGAAATCGAGTACTACTCCCCCACGGACCTCGACCGCATCTACGAACTGATCATCGGCCAGACCGCCTGATTCGTCTCAGGCCATCAGCTTCAGAATTTCCGCAAGCTGCCGGCGAATCTCCGGAATGGGGTCGTCGCTGCCAAACAGCGACTCCTGTTTCACTTTTTTCGGGGCAGCCTTCACCGCCGGCTTGCTGCTCTTGTCTGCCAGCGATTTCCGCGCTCCCTCAATGGTGAACTTCCGGTCGTAGAGAAGATGTTTGATCTCCAGCAGCAGCTCTACGTCCTTGCGGCGAAACATCCGCTGCCCGGTTGAGGACTTCTTGGGCGACAGGCCGCGAAACTCAGACTCCCAATAGCGTAAAACATACGCTTCCACGCCAACAAGATTGCTGACCTCACCGATCTTGAAAAATAACTTATCGGGAATTTGGGCCGGTTGAAACTCCTCACCGCCCAGCGCCGCACTGTCATTCGTTGGAACCATTGCTTTACTTATCATCCGATACGCACTTCACGGGCCACGTCCGGCTATAATTATCCCGAAACCAGTGGCCACCTCCAACCGACCCCAACCCAAGCCGCAGAGCCCCGCTTATGGCCGCCCTACGGATCGAAGCTTCGAACTTAAGTCGTTGATTCATAAGAAGTTACTTGGCGTTTTGAACCTGGAGAGAGTTTCTTCACTTCCCAAAGATCGCCTCCGCGCAGAGATCGGCCGCGTGGTGGAAAGGCTCCTCGAAGAAGAGCGCGTCCCCATGACGGCCGCCGAACAGAACCGAATCATCGAAGAAGTCCTCGATGAGGTTTTGGGCCTCGGGCCCCTGGAGCCACTCCTGAAAGAACCGTCAATCTCGGATATCCTCGTGAACCGTTTTGACAAAGTCTACATCGAAAGAGGCGGCAAACTCTCTGAGGTGCCAGTCCGCTTCCGCGACAATGCTCATCTTCTTCACATAATTGAAAAGATTGTATCGCAGGTCGGTCGCCGGATCGATGAAGCCCAACCCATTGTAGACGCAAGACTTCTCGATGGCTCCCGCGTCAACGCCATCATTCCCCCGTTAGCCCTTGATGGCCCTTCCCTCAGCATCCGCCGCTTTGGTCGTCACGTGATCACGCAGGACGAGATGATTCAGTACCAGACCATCATGCCGGGCATGCTGAAGTTCCTCGCAGCCTGCGTTCAGGCAAAATCCACCGTCCTGATCTCAGGTGGCACCGGTTCGGGCAAAACCACCACCCTGAACGCCCTTTCCCGCTTTATTCCGGAAGATGAGCGCATCGTCACCATCGAAGACACCGCTGAACTCCAGCTCCAACAGCGCCACGTCGTCAAATTTGAGACGCGCCCCCCCAACCTCAATAAAGAAGGTGGCATTAACCAGCGCCAGTTGCTCCGGACTGCCCTTCGCATGAGACCCGACCGCATCATCGTGGGCGAGTGCCGCGGTGCCGAAGCTCTCGACATGCTCCAGGCGATGAACACCGGCGTGGAGGGCTCCATGAGCACGGTACACGCCAATACCCCCAAAGATGCCTTCTCCCGCCTCGAAACCATGGTCATGATGGCTGACATCGAGATCCCGGCCCGCGTCATTCTGCAGCAACTGGCCTCTGCCATCAAACTTGTGGTCCAGGTGGCCCGCCTGCAGGATGGTGCACGCCGAATCACCAGCATCGCGGAAGTTCTGGGGGCCCACGACGATCAGGTGGAAATTCAGGAGATTTTCGTCTTTGAACGCACCGGAGTTGATCCTCAGGGGAAAGTTCAGGGGCACTTCAAAGGTACCGGAGTCCGCCCGAAGATCCTGGAACGTCTCCGGGTCAGCGGCATCAACCTGCCGGACTCCCTGTTCACGGAAACCCTTGCGATCAATATGTAAATTCCCCAACGTGCATTTTCGCCCCTGGTTTAGCGGCTTCTAATGCTCGTACCCCCACAAAAAAAACTCCACCCTGTTGGTAACAAGTCAAGATGTCCGGTTTTAATAATTAGTGATCTGTCCGGTTTGTGATACAAAGCGATGCGGTCGTTCAGGCCGCCGCCTTGAGT
>RGPS01000440.1 GCA_010084195.1 Terriglobia bacterium | reverse complement strand
ACCTGAGGCTGGCGGATCGCGTCAACACCATGGTTGAAAGCGGCAAGATTGAGGCCCGCAGTGTTCAGGGTTTCGTTGTGGCAGGCGAAGCAGTTCTTTGCAAGGACAGGAAGGACGTCCTTTTCATAGGCCTGAGCCGGGGACAGGGCGGGAGACTGTCCACGGCTTAGCTGGAGACCGGCCCAGGAGCCTGCGAGCACAACGATTATGGCGGCGTAGCGCCGGGTTACAGAAAGCCGGGGTACAGAAAGCATGTTCGTCTAAATCTTATCTCCATCAGCATATCTGCATCAGAATGTGATGCGCATAGAAAGCTGAACCGACCGCGGACGGGGGTTGAGAGCCGTGGCCGTTACGGTGCCGAAATTCTGGGCGTTGACGTCCCGATTCGGCACTTCAAAGGTGGGCGTATTGCTCAGGTTATAGGCCTCGCCCTTGAGCTGAAGTTTAAACTTCTCGCGGATGCTGAAGTTTTTGTAGAGGGAGAAGTCGACATTAAAGAGGCCATCACTCATAACGTTCGGGATGGTTCGCCCCGCGTTGCCATAGGTGAAGGGGGCCGGGATAGAGTAAGCCGCCTTATTGATCCATGCCCCGAGAGTGGGCTGGTCGAGTTTGGCGGCAACGCCATACACAACGTTGGGACGTTGGATGTTACTTCCGGACTGCAGGGCGATGGTGGCACCGCTTTGCATGGACCAGACTCCGTTGAAGTTCCAGCCCGCCAGAACCTGGCGCTTCCAGCCCGTGGCTGTCTGGAAGAAGGGTTCTTCCCAGACACCCGTGATGACGACACGCTGCGGAATGTCATACGTGCTCTTGGAACGTTCGTTCGAGAGGTTGTACCAGTTCACAATGCCGGTCTCAGGCGTGCCACCCGTGCGAACCGCGCCGCCCGAGCCGGTGGCTGAATCGATCATTTTGCTGATGGTGTAGGACGACAGGATGGAGATGCCATTGCCATAGTGTCGTTCGACCTTAAACGCCACACCGTGATAGGCCGAGTTTCCTTTGTAAGACCAGCCTCCCGTGAGGCCCGTGTACTGCGGATATGGCAGCAGGGACTGCTGTTTGGTTATGGTGGCGCCGCCGAGCTGGCCCGCAGTGATGATACCGGCGAAGGGGTTCGGCACAGTGGTGTTCAACTGATTACCGAGCGCGAGATACTGCGGATCCAGCTGATTCAGGTTGTTGCCCTGCAGAGTCTGGAGATGGACACCCTTGTTGGCGATATAGGCAGCTTCGAAAAGCCACTTATCCCAGGGCTGGTACTGCACTGTCATGTTCCATTGCTGGGCGTAGCCCTGATAGACATCACGAAGCTGACCGGCGATGCTGGTACCGATGCCGGTAAGGAGGCCCCCTTTGCTGCCGGTGGGCAGCACGAGACCCGAGGGCCACGGGTTGTCGATGGTGTTTGCCACGTGGAGGCCATTGTCCAGTGACGTAACCATGGGGGTGGTGGAGCCATAACCCGTGGAAGCAGGGTTCAGGACACCTTTCTCGGGCACCCAAAAGATGCCGTAACCGCCACGGAGCACGATCTTCTGGTGTGCCTGGTAAGCGAAGCCGACACGGGGAGCGAAGTGCCTGTTGGATTCCGCAACGACGGTCCGGGGGACACCGTTGACACCGGGAAAGACCGTCCCGCCCCGGAACTTCACGCCGTTGACGGTGGTGGTCGCGTCGGGGTCAAAGTTCGTCATCTGGTTGAAGCGGTCAGTGAAGGCTCCCTGCCGCTCCCACCGGAGGCCGAGGTTCAGAGTCAGTTTGCGGTTGAACTTCCAGTCGTCCTGCAGATAGATGGCGTGGTCGAGTTCCTGTTGTTCGTGGACGGGCTGGTAGACAGCGTTGCCGGTAGCGGGAGTTCCGAGAATGAGGGAGGCCGT
>RGPS01000439.1 GCA_010084195.1 Terriglobia bacterium | reverse complement strand
CCCCGAGATCGCCGCCCGCACCGCCCAATACGAAATGGCGTTCCGCATGCAAACCTCGGTGCCCGAACTGACTGACCTGTCGAAGGAACCCGAAAGTACTTTCGACCTATACGGCCCCGACGCACGCCGCCCCGGAACCTTCGCCGCCAACTGCCTCTTAGCCCGCCGCCTGGCTGAGAGAGGCGTCCGCTTCATCCAGCTCTTCCACCGAGGCTGGGACCAGCACACCAACCTCCCCAAACAAATCCGGGGACAAGCAAAGGACACCGACCAGGCCTCCGCCGCCTTAGTCCAGGACCTCAAACAAAGAGGCCTTTTAGACGACACCTTAGTAGTCTGGGGAGGGGAATTCGGACGAACCGTCTACTCCCAGGGCAAACTGACCGCCGACGACTACGGAAGAGACCACCACCCAAGGTGCTTCACCATCTGGATGACGGGAGGAGGAGTCAAAAGAGGCCTGATCCACGGAGAAACCGACGACTTCTCCTACAACATCACCCGAGACCCCGTAGACATCCACGACCTCCACGCCACAATCCTGAGGACGCTCGGCCTCGACCACACCAAACTAACCTTCAAGTTCTCCGGCCGCCACTTCCGCCTGACCGACGTAAAAGGCCGCATCGTCAACGAAGTGCTGAATGCTGGGTAAGGCCAGATCCGCGAAAAACATCTAAACAGTTGCATCCACTGCATATACTGCATGCTGGAATTGATAATGGCGATAGGAACTTGCTCGAGCGGGCCGCAATACAAAACCTGCCACCCCCTACTTGGACTGTGCCGAAAAGTGCCCAAATTGGCGATGAGGTTATTCTCTATGTCGCAACGATTGGCTTTTTTGCAACCGCCGAAGTGGCATCCCAGCCGAAGCCTCGCCCGGATCGGAAGAATCGCTACGGGTCAGAAATTAGAGGCGTTCGGCTGATTGAACCCGTCATTTCACTCGACGAAAGTCGTAAAACGCTCCCCGAACTGTCATGGGTAAAATACGCGCGCAGCCACACAACACCGCCGGGCTGAGGTGGCGGCAAAGATTCGTAAGATGATTGCGAGGTGACATGCCAGCGGTTTGCCCGAGCTTGATGCGGAAACTCTCATGTCGGCCAATCTACAGGAATTACGGGCCACTTGCCTGCGTCCACCCATCCCAAACTAGTCCAAAGTACCATTCAAACCGAAGTATCATCAAACTGGCCCCCCATGACTCTCGACGACCTCCGCCGGACCAAACGACCCGCCATCCTCCGGATCGCCGCCCACCACGGAGTCACCGCCATCCGAGTCTTCGGTTCCTTCGCCAGAGGTGAAGCCGGTCCAAACAGTGACCTCGATCTCCTCATCGAAACCGGCCCCAAACGCACCCCCTTCTTCCCCGGAGGCCTCATCGCCGACCTCGAAGCCGAACTCGGTCGCCGCATCGACGTCACCACCCCAGCCGCCCTCCATCCACTCCTCCGCGAAGCCGTCCTCCGGGAGGCTGTTGCTCATTGAAGTCCGACCTCCTTTACGTCGAACCCATCCCCCGAATGCATCAGGAAAAGAATGCATCCGGAAAATCGAGGAGTACGCGGGAACCGCACGTGATGAGGCCGCCCATGAAGCGTTCACGAAGTCGTCCCTGATCCAGGACGCGGTCATCCGCAATCTCCAAATCCTCGCGGAGTTCGCAGGTCGAATCAGTCCCGAACATCAAGCCCTCAGCCCAGAGGTCCCTTGGCAGCAGGTGCGCGGTTTCCGCAACATCCTCGTCCACCAATACCTCGGCATCGACATTGACTTTATCTGGGGTATTCTCGTGGACGATTTACCCGTCCTCGCCGAAAACACCCTCAAGCTGAAGTCTCATATCGAAAACCCGTAGCCTGACCGCCGATTTCGGGTCAC
>RGPS01000438.1 GCA_010084195.1 Terriglobia bacterium | reverse complement strand
CGGGTGAAAGTCCCGCCGGTCGAATTAGACGGTTCGCGACCGAAAGCGATGCCCGGAATGAGGCCGTGAGGCCGAAGCCGCAAGCGGGGCATCGTCTGAACCAGCAGGCCATAATACACATGAACTCCAAATATGAGCGCCGAAACGGCAGGACCGGAGAGCCGAGCCACTGCCTAAATGGCGAAGGCTGTCAGGGGCAGACGGGAAAATCGTTACAGTCTGTCCATCGCTCCGGCGGTGTCAGCGGAGATGGCATGTTGGGAAGGGTGACCGGGATAACCCGGGAGGTCTGTCTGCATGGAGTTCAGCCCCCAACGGATGACACAACTGCGGCAACGCAGGAGGTCGTCTCGGTGCAGGCAGAAGTCAGAGTCCCCCATAGTAGTCTTGAAGTCCCGGAAATCGGGATGGAGCGAAGGGGGGGCAGTTGTGCTGAAGAGTCTGAAGCAAAACGAGAACGGGACGATGGCCCGAAAGGGATAACAACGCCTGCGTTACCGGAAACGGTGACGGGAGTTCGGAAGTTGCAGAGGACGCTATACCGGCAAGCCAAGAGCAAACCGAAGTGGAAAGCGTGGAGCCTGTACGCGGATGCGAGCCGAAGGGATATCCTGGAAGCCGCCCTGCAACAGGTTATTAAAAACAAGGGAGCCGCCGGAGTGGATGGGGAACGCTGGGAGCCGCTGAAGGAAAACCGGGAGTTGCGCAAGCAGTGGCTTGGGCAACTGCAGGAGGAACTGAAGGGGAAAACCTACCGTCCCAGTCCAGTGCGCCGGGTGTATATCCTGAAGGAGAACGGGAAACAGAGACCGCTTGGGATACCAACGCTCAAAGACCGAGTGGTACAGACAGCAGTGGTACTGCTGCTGCTGCCCATCTTCGAAGCGGACTTCCACGAACACAGCTATGCGTACCGTCCGAAACGGCGGGCGCAGCAGGCCGTGGACGCAATCAAGAAAGCACTCCTAACGGGACGTCGGGAAGTAGTAGACGCGGATTTGAGCGGCTACTTCGACACGATCCCGCACATGGAATTGCTGCGACTGGTGAAAGGCCGAGTCAGTGACGGCAGTATCCTGAAGCTGATCAAGGGATGGCTGAGGGCACCCGTAGTGGAAGAAGACCCCGAGAGCGGGGTGAAGCGCGTAGAGAAGAACCGGTGCGGCACGCCGCAAGGTGGAGTGATCTCGCCGTTACTTGCGAACCTGTATTTGGACGGCCTGGACAAGGCGGTCAATGAGGGGAAGCAACTGAAGGCGGTGATGGTCCGTTTTGCGGATGACTTCGTGGTGCTCTGTCGACGAGGACAGGGAGCGGAGATGCACCGGCGGTTGAAGAAGTGGCTGGAGGCAAGGAAACTGAAGCTGAACGAAGAGAAGACACGGATAGTGGACTTTGAACGGGAGAGCTTTGAGTTCCTTGGGTTCCGGCTGAGTTGGAGGAAGAGCCGGAGAGGGAAGAGCTACCCGCACTGTGAGCCCAGCCCTAAAAGCTGTGGCAAGTTACTGGCGGCAGTACGCGAAGAAACGGAACGGAACACGTTCTGGAAAGAACCTGAAACAGTAGTGGCCCGGATCAATGAGCGGGTACGCGGCTGGATCGGGTACTTTGACTACGCGCAAAGGGATGAGGTGTTTGGGAAGATGCAGATGCAGGTGTGTAATCGAGTCCGGAGATGGCTGTGGAAGAAACACGCCAAGAGCCGGGCGCATTACGGGCCGCAGTATCGGAACGAACGCCTGCATGAGCAATACGGTCTGACTCGTTTCCCCACGAACGCCACACGGCAATGCACATGAAGCAAACCGGAGAACAGCCTCCGAGAGCCGGATGCGGGAAATCCGCCCGTCCGGTTCGATGAGGGGGAGATGAGGACATGGAGTGGTTGTG
>RGPS01000437.1 GCA_010084195.1 Terriglobia bacterium | reverse complement strand
GCGCAATCCATTTATGGCGCATGAGGTGTCCCCTTGCTCAGCTCGTCGATTTGGGCCTGAATCACGGGTGGTTCAAAATATCCGTCGGCAAAGGTTAATTGCTGCAAGTGGTAGAGAGCCTGTTCGGGTTGCCCTTCGGCCAGAGCAAAATCGGCCAGTGCCTTGTGAGCTCTGTCGTACCATTCGGGATCCTGGAGGGTTTCGGCAACTAACCGGTATTCGCCGCGGGCCAGTTCGCGTTCACCCTTGAGGCTGTGGATTCTGGCCAAGTGGAACCAGGCCCCTGGCACCCCGTAAGCCTCAGGATACTCGCGCACCAAACGGGACAAAAGTGCCTCCGAGCCTTCCAAATTGCCATCTGCCAGCAAAAGGTTGGCTCGCTCGGCAAGGGTTGTGGAAAACTCTGCTTTCTCTGCGGCTTCCTGGGTCAGCGGCCCAAAAGTAGGCACTCTTGCCTGGTTCCAACGAGTCTGACGGGCTGACAAGGCCCAGTACCAGGCCATTTCCACCACCGCCGAGACCCATAGCGCCGGAGTTGTGGGCGTCAGAGTTCCCGTGTTTTGACTCATCAAGTACAGGTCAATTGCGGTTGAGCCTGCGGCCAGTGTCGTAAGCCCGAGTCCCAGCCACGGAGCGAGGGTCATCAGGCCCTCGTCGGCAAAACGCTGGCCGGTCGGGATCAGGTAGTTCTTGCCCCGCACCTGAACCCCGTGGCCGGCGAAATAGAACAGCGCCGTCTCGGCACCGGCGGCGGCCAGCCCGAAGTTGCGTATGGCCTGAGTCATCTGAGCCCGGTTTCGATCGGTCAGCATCGTGACGTTGAAGCCGATCCGCGTCAGTGCCTGCGCCATGTCGCGAGCATCGTTGCCGGGGTTGGTCAACGGCGAGTCGGCGTAGGCGGCGTTGCCGATCACCAGCGCCACACGCCGGGCTGGGTCTGCTGTCGCTGAATTTGCGGGCTGGATGAGTGCCAGCAAGCAGAGCAATGCCACGCACATCGAGCGCCAGTTTGTTGCGACGTGATTGCTCTCGAGGTTCATGGGCGCTTCATCGGGATTGGGTCAATGGACTCACAGGGTCCTGGCGATACGCATGCCGGAGCCGTTGTAGCGGTCGAACGGCGCGCCGTAGAAGCGCGTGGCCGAACGCAAGGCCCAGGGGCCGCTGCCCCATGCTCCGCCGCGAAGCAGTCGTCGATTTCCACCACCTCCGCGCAGCAGGTGCAGATGAGGTGATGGTGATGCGCATGCTCGTCGCACGTGACCAGCTCGAACCGCGCCACGCCGTCGCCGAAATCAAAGCGCTTCACCATGCCCATTTCCGTCAGCAGATGCATGGAGCGATAGATCGTGGCGAGGTCACAACCGCCGTCGGCGAGGGCGGCGTGGATTTCCTTGTTCGTCATCGGGTGCCGGTGCTGGCGCAGCAGGTCGAGGATCGCCTGCCGCGGCCCGGTGATGCGCCGCGACTTCTGCCGCAGCCGCGACGTCAGATCGGACAACGGCTCGGCGGCATGGTCATGCGAATGGGAATGGCCCGACGGCTTCATACGCCCGCAGGTTAGGCGCAAAGGGGCGCGGAGGCAAAGGCGCAAGAATCGGGTGGACTGGTGAAGGGCGCAGTCTGTTTCCGGCAGCCCCAACGGGGCTGTGGCCCAGAGCCCAAGGTTGGCGCCCGAGCGCCTACCTTGGGTGGTTTGGAAAACGGGGAACAACCCCAACGGGGTTGAAGACAATTCCGGACGCTGCCCCAGGGTAGCTCGTGCCTCGCAACCCTGGGCTATGGGCCGGAATCCCGTTGGGATTCATTTCCCTTCGCACCGGGCGGCAAGAAATTGAGATGCGCCCAATGCGGTTTAACGCAGACGTCGCTTAGGCGCGGAAGGTTGGCC
>RGPS01000436.1 GCA_010084195.1 Terriglobia bacterium | reverse complement strand
GTCCTTGTTGTAACTGCCGCCATAAGGACTCTGGTAGAAGTTATTGTTCAGGTAGAAGCCGGCGATCACGTCGGCGCGGAGGCGGTCGGTGATGTCGTTCTGGTAGTGCAGGCCGTAGGTTGAGGTGTTGTTGCTGCTGCGGCTGATGCGGTCAATTCCGCTGAAATAGCCCTTTGGGTTCGAACCCCAGGGTCCGGGCTGCCCGGCTTCGTTCGAACTGAAGTTGCCGAAGCTGTAGAGGCTTTGTGTGCCCCAGCGGTGCTCCAGCGAGAGCAAGCCATTCCGGTTGCTGTAATCGCTGTTGACGACCGGCCCGTTGGCGTCGAAACTGGATAAAGAGCCTGCGATACCCCAGCCGCGGCGGATCAGGCCGGAGCCAGAGGCGGAAAAGCGTCTCTCGGCGCGGGTGCCGCCTTCAGCAATCAGGTCGAGAGCGGGGCCGTCGGACGGGGCACGCGTGACCACGCTGATGGTGCTGGCAAGGGCGTAGGAACCATAAACCGCCGATTGCGGGCCGCGCGCAATGTTGATCTCCTGAATTGAATCCGCCGGCAGATGCGCAAAGTCGAACAGGCCACCAAAGTAGAAGCCGTTGACCGGGATGCCGTTGAGCAGGACAAGGTTATATTTGGAGTCGCCGCCACGCACGAAGAGGCTGGCTACGGTGCCGCGGGAGCCGCTCTGGGAAACCACCATACCGGGTGTCTGGCGGAGCAGATCCACCACTTGCGCTTCGTTGCGGGCGCGGATTTCGTCGCCCCGGATGACACTGACACTGGAGCCTTGCTCGGCAGCTGCTATCCCGATTGCTGATGCCGCGACCTGAATGGACTCCGCTACCGGCGCGAGCCGGAGCTGAATGCGCGGCGCGGGCAAGCCGACCGTAGCCGTCTCAAAGCCGGCCGCAGCCACCCGAAAACGGACGTTTTCGTAAAGGGGTGAGAGGTAAATGTTGAAATGGCCGTCATCGCCGGTAAGCTGACGGGTAATGACCCCCTGGCCATTGACGGCGGCAATTTGAGCACCTGCGACAGGCCTGCCGGAGGGATCGACCACGACACCGGTGAAATCGGCGGCGGACAGAAGAGAAGAGAACCCCGCGAACGCGAGGGTACAGACGAATAGACGAGTAGTGTTCATGATCAGGCAGCCCTGCGCTGCCGTCCTTTCCGCATTCACATTGATTCCCGACTTGGCAGCCTTAAAAAGACTGCCAAAACGGATCACGCGGGCCGGTCTCCTGACTTGCGCGTCATCGGAGCCCGTTCGCCTTCCCATCCGGTTTAGTGGACAGTGGCTTGTGAACGAGTCCTCAGCGCTTACAGTGGCGAGGGCCGTGCTGGACTTTCACCAGCTTCCCAAAATTGCGCCTGCGTGCTGCGAAGCCCCTTCAGCATAGCAGGGGAAGGGGATGACTGACTTGCGGCAGGGCCTGGTCCAACCCTGGCCCTGCTTGTTACGCTGGCTAAAGGTGTTCCAGTCCAGTCGCCATCTCGCCGTTGTGCTCCCTGCGTTTTTTCTGCTGGGAAGTTGCGGTACTCCGGCCCCGGAACGTGCTGTTGCCATTGGGGAGGCGTGGGCAGGTCCGGCAACCCTGGCCCTCCATGGTGAAGTGGATCTGAAATCCGCTGTTACCGGAAATGCCAGACATGGCGAACATCTGGAGATTATCGGGCAGCGCCGCCGGTGGTACAAAGTTCGGACGGGCCGGGGGGCTGAGGGCTGGGTAGATGATCGTCAACTGATGGACGGCAATCAGATGAAGCGTCTGGAGGGGCTTGCGAAAGAAACTTCAGGCCGGCCGTCTCAGGGTGTTGCAACCACCTTTGACTCTCTGAATGTGCACTCGGAACCGAATCGGCTATCTGCGAGCTTTGTTCAGGTGAAGGAA
>RGPS01000435.1 GCA_010084195.1 Terriglobia bacterium | reverse complement strand
AGGATACGCGCCCAATCCATAAACGCCCTCCTGCTCTGTCCTGACCCCGGCGACGGCGTCGTGGGCCGTCTGGAAATTGTACGGGGCCACCGAACGAACCGCTAGGCGAAGCCGCCTAACTGACTGATCTGTCGGTCGTTTCTGTTTTTTTACCTTACGCCTCATTGAGGCTCCTGCTGAGACCGCCAACTTTCTTCGTGCTGCAACGGCACATCCCAAGAAGCAGATCGATAAGCGATCACCACTTCGACAAGTATCAAGAGCAGCGACGCCAGAAAGAACAGCAAGCCCGAGGCAAAGGTAACAATGACCAGGTTCGGCGTGACGACCCTTTCGGCAATCACGTGACCGAACAATTCGAGGATGCTCAAGCAGACTAGCACTCCGCTCAGCACGTCGGCGAATATCGCCGACGTTCCCAGACGACCGCGGAACCTGAATTCCCTGAGTTCCTTGCGGTAGTGCGCCGCCAATACCTTCGGGATCCCCTTCTCATCCAATAGCTGGCCCTGAAGGTAGCGCATGCGGTCGACGTTGCGCGCCAAGCGTCCGGCAATCGCACCGAGAAGCGTCACGACGGCTGACAAGAGGAACGCTGGGGCGAGCGCGAGATGGATCGCGGAAGTGGCCAAACTCAAGGAGGACAAGTCCATGGATTGCATCCGGGCAAAACAGATATCGACCGACATTCCCCAGATGAACCCGTGGAACATTGCAAGACCTATCATTCTGCCGAGTTGCGGGAAAGCCATGATGGGCCGTCGCCATTGTCCCCGTCTCCTCCATCCACGATCATGCTTGTTTTGAGCAGACGCAGGAGGGAGTCATGATGAAGTCGAGCATGACCCAGATCGAAACCAACGATGTGAATGATGACCCTGAGGTCAGCAGGGTCGAGCGCAGTTCGTCCAGGCAGTCTCCTGACCATGCTTTGCCTGGCCAGGGAACGACGCGCCGGGCCCCGCTCGCGCCTGTGAGCAGTAAAGTATAGCCTCAGACGTGTCCTGGAGTAGGCAATGGACCGCTTCGCTTTCGTAGCCCTCTCGGCCGCAGCCCAACACCGTTCGTCCGTGCTTCCATTTACCCGCCGCTCATTGATGGATGCTCACGGCGCTGACCGCCCGTCATGAGTCGTGCTATCCTCGTCAGCATGAGTTCCAAGCGTGACGATGCCATTCAGCAGGCGGACAGGATCATCGCCAAGGCCAGATATTCGGCTGAAGATAAACTGACGTTGCAGGCCATGTTCGAGACGATTTTCGATCGACTGCACAGCCTCCAACGTGAGCCGGATGCCTGGGAGGAGGCCCATCTGGTCCAGGCCCTCGGCTATATGGAGTCGGGGATGTGCGACCGCGCGCAAACCGAACTGGAAAGCTGCCTCCTTCCGACTGCCCAGCGGCCCAGCTGGCGTGAAACCCAGATCAAAAAGAATCCGCGGCGTTACACGGCGGCACGGCTTCGCCTCAGGTTCGAAGGCTTCAAGGCAGCCATGAAAGTGCGGTAGCGAAGCGCCGCTGAAGTCATGGTTGCAATCCGAGCCAGTGTTTGTACGCGGAGCATAGTGGGAGGACGCTCCAAGAGGCGCCGTTACATGCCGGCTGCTTTTGTCGGGATGACTTGGCGAGACGACTCTCACACGACTCTCACATTTCCCGATCCCGTATGGCCAAAAACTGATCCGATCGACGCACCATCACGCGGCCTCACGATGATAGTAGCGCAGGAGCCCGCCCAATCTCTCGCGGCACCGAACCGCGTTTGGTCAAAAAACTCGAACGGCTGGAAGCCGAACGCCCACGCGGGGGCAGCGTGGCGGTGCCGGAGGTGGCCCCGTACAATTTCCAGACGGCCCACGACGCCGTCGCCGGGGTCAGGACAGAGCAGGAGGGCGTTTATGGATTGGGCGCGTATCCT
>RGPS01000434.1 GCA_010084195.1 Terriglobia bacterium | reverse complement strand
CGTCCCAGCAACTACGGCCCACAAACGCACGCCGAACTTTGCCACTGGACCGGCATTGATCCCGCGTCGCTATTGGCACAGATACCTAAAAAAAGGAAACGGGCGTGAGCCAGTTTCCCTTCTCCACCTCACCCCCCCAACTTCCGGAGCTTACGCTCAGAAGTTGAAGTGGTGGAGGATGTTGAACGACGGGCTCTGCCTACCGACCACTCTTTCAGCCCAGCTATCTGCTCGGCCATCAACTTCGAGAGCGGCACGAAACTGTTCATTGAAGCGGCAATGTCGAGGTCGGTCGGCTCATCGCCGCGTTCAAAGGCAGCAAACATCGCCTCCAAGAACACGGCCTCAATTTCAGCACCGGTAAGGCCTTCGCTGCTCCTCGCCAGTTGTTGCAGGTCGAAGTCGATAGCTGCACGACCTCTCCTTTCAACAACAATCTTCCAGATGGCCTCCCGCTCAGTTTCAACGGGCAGGTCCACGAAGAAAAGCTCATCGAACCTCCCCTTCCGCAGCATTTCTGGAGGCAGTTGGCTGACGTCATTGGCGGTGGCGACGATGAACACGGGCTTCGTTTTCTCCTGCATCCAGCTTAGGAACGAACCGAACACTCTGGCTGATGTGCCGCCATCGGTTGTTCCTGATGATTTCGAGCCAGCAAAGCCCTTCTCCAGTTCATCAATCCAGAGACAGCAGGGCGCAATGGCCTCGGCCGTGTTGATGACGGCACGCAGGTTCGCTTCGGATTGGCCGACGATACCTCCGTAGAGCTTGCCGGCGTCGAGCTTCAGCAGCGGGATGTTGAACACGGCAGCGGTGGCTTTGGCGGTCAACGATTTGCCAGTGCCGGGAATGCCGACAATCAGCAGCCCCTTGGGCGATGGCAGACCGTAGCTGATGGCTCTTTGGCTGAATGCATCCTTCCTTCTCAGCAACCAGTCTTTGAGCAGATCCAAGCCGCCGATGCTGTTGAGGGTTTCCTTCACCTCCACGATTTCGAGCAGTCCGTTCTTTTTGACAGCTTGGGCTTTCTCGCTGGCGATGATGGATGGCGTGATCGTTCTGGTCTCCGCCACCGACAGTGCGAAGGCGTTCTCGGCTTCAACGGTGGTCAATCCTGATGCTGCCTCGACGGCCTTCTCTCTGGTTTCAATTTCCAGACTCATAATGCCGGCTGATTCCATGATGCCGCCAAGGACACCGCGCAATTCAACGGGACCGGGCAGCTTGAACTCCACGATGGTTAACTCGTGTTCCAGTTCAGGAGGCAGACAGAGGCGACAGCCGAGGATGACGAGGAGCTTCTGCTTCAACTTCGTGTGGAGCAGCGTGTCTTTCAGTTTCCGAAGCAGGATCGGGTTTGGATCAGCAAGGAAGAGGTGGAAGTCTTTGAGGAGGACAATCGCCTTCTCCGGCAGGTTCTTGACGGCTTCCAGTGCTTCCAGCGGGTCATTGGCGTTGTTCACGGTCTTTGCCTTCACGTCGATCAGCCCGTCCACCACAGACCAGAAGTGCAGGCCGTAGTTGAGTGTTTCAGCGATGACTTTGAACTCCGCCTCCACACGCAGCTCTTCAGGCGAGACAACGTAGAGGCCGGGATAACCAGCGCGGATGTAGTGGGTGATGGTTGACGACATCTCAGACAGCAAACCGGCGCTGTCCGAGCTTTGGGGTTTCGAGGGATTTGGTTTGGGCATGGTGTTGATGTTGGGGTTGAGGTTTTGCGGGTTGGTAGGAATGGGTGGCGGTGGATTGATGGTCCGCCGTTCCCATGTCCACTGAGCGCGTGTGTTTGCAGGAACGAGAACCATCCGCCGCCACCCTCCGCGTCCAGCCGGGGCAGTTGCAGGACATGGACCGGTCGGTGTAGCGGAGGGTTTCGTATTGAACGTCGGGGTTGGAGTCCGAGGTGAACGTCCAGAC
>RGPS01000433.1 GCA_010084195.1 Terriglobia bacterium | reverse complement strand
CTGCATTTCGATCTGGTCCAGCGGGATATGCCCCGGGCCCTCGATCATCACCTGCACGTCATACGCCCAGGCCTTTTTCGTCAGTTCGCCCAGAGTCTTCAGTTCGGCAAACTGCGCAGCGTCGGAAGCGTCCGCAATACAGCCCGGGCGCAAACCATCACCCAGCGAATACGTCACGTCATGCTTCGCCAGAATCTTGCTGATGGCGTCGAAATTCTCGTACAGGAAGTTCTGGCGGTGATTCTTCACCATCCACTCGGCCAGAATCGCACCGCCACGGCTCACAATGCCCGTGATGCGTTTCGACGCCAGCGGAACGTACTGAATCAGCACACCCGCATGGATCGTCATGTAATCGACGCCCTGCTCGGCCTGCTCTTCAATCACTTCCAACATCACGTTCAGGTTCAGATCTTCAACCCGACGGACCCTCGAAAGGGCTTCATAAATCGGCACCGTGCCGATCGGCACCGGTGAATTGGCAATGATCGCCTTGCGGATCTCCGGGATGTTGCCACCCGTGGAAAGATCCATCACGGTATCGGCCCCGTACTTCACCGCGTATTCCAGCTTGTCGAGCTCATCCGTGATGTTGGACGTCGTCGCGGAGTTCCCGATATTCGCGTTGATCTTGCACTTTGACTCGATACCGATCGCCATCGGCTCCAGATTCACATGGTTCACGTTGGCCGGAATCACCATCCGGCCCCGCGCCACCTCATCCCGGACCAGTTCGGGAGCGATCCGTTCGCGTTTCGCGACGAACTGCATCTCCTCCGTGATCAGGCCCTTGCGGGCGTAATGCATCTGGGTCCGGTTGGAGTCGGACGAACGTTTTGCTACCCACTCGCTTCGCATCTCGTTTAAGTTTAGCTCCCCGTGTCGCTGAACGGGTTCTGTTGCTGTTTCAGGACGTGCGCGAGCGTATGGGTACGCACGGCAGGTAGCCGCCTCTATCAGGCGAGGAGGCCCTTCACCACGTCCCCGGAGATACCAGTCAGCCGCGCATCCAGACCCTGAAACTTCACTGACAAGCGCTTGTGATCGAGCCCCAGAACATGCAGCATCGTGGCGTGGAAGTCGTGCACAGTGACCACGTTTTCCTGGGCCGCGTAACCGAAGTCATCCGTGTTGCCGTAACTGATGCCCGGCTTGATGCCGCCTCCGGCCATCAGGTAGGTAAAGCCCTTGATGTGGTGGTCGCGACCATCGCCGCCCTGTGACATCGGGGTCCTGCCGAATTCCCCGCCCCAGATGACGAGCGTGTCTTCCAGCATGCCGCGCTGCTTCAGATCTTTGATGAGCGCGGCCGTGGCGCGGTCGGTCTCCTGCGCCTTGAATTCCATGTTGGATTTGACGCCGCCATGGTGGTCCCAATCACGATGGTAGAGCTGGATAAAACGGACGCCGCGTTCGGCCAGCTTGCGGGCCAGCAGACAGTTGGACGCGAAGGAGCCGTCACCGGGATTGGCCCCATACATATCGAGAACACTCTTCGGTTCCTTGCTGACATCTACCAGGTCGGGAACACTGGTTTGCATCTTAAATGCCAGTTCGTACTGCGCCACCCGCGTCAGGATCTCGGGGTCCTTCAACGCATCGTAACCAAGCTTGTTCATCGCATTCACGGCGTTGATGGACTGCCCCTGCAGCTTCGCGTTCACGCCGGGAGGGTTGTTGATGTACAGGACGGGGTCGCCGATGGAGTTGAACTTTACCCCCTGAAACTTCGACGGCAGCAACCCGGCTGACCACTGACGCGCCGCAATGGGCTGCATCTGGCCGCCCTTGCCGTTCGACACCAGCACCACAAAACCCGGCAGATTCTCGGCTTCCGCTCCCAGGCCATAAAGCAGCCAGGACCCCATACTGGGGCGGCCCGGAATGATAGACCCCGTGTTCATGATGGTGTGCGCCGGA
>RGPS01000432.1 GCA_010084195.1 Terriglobia bacterium | reverse complement strand
TGTGAACTTGGATCTGGTGCAATACGTGGACGCGGCTACCTCGATTGCGATTTCTCTGGTTCGACCCGATGGGGAACGGGCCCTGCTGTATTTGCTGGGGGCGGCGTCAGAGGAGTTTCAGCCGTTTGAGATCCCCAAAGATGCGACACACTTTCATTTGGCGGCGGTGTACCGGATGAAGCACTTGCGCCGGATTGCTCCGCAGTTGTTGCGGCAGGCCCAGGAGGCCGGGCTGAAGACTTCTCTCGATACGCAATGGGACACGCAGGGGGAATGGCGCACGGTGCTGGAGCCTAGTTTGCCGTTCACGGATTACACGCTGGTGAATGAGGATGAGGCGCGGTGGGTGAATGGGGAACACCTGCCAGGGTACAAGGTGCCTGCGGTGGATACCACTGGGGCCGGGGATTGCTTCTCTGGAGGCTTTGTGGCCGGGTTACAGCGTGGTTTGGATGTAGTGGGGGCCGCGCGGTTTGCGAATGCGGTGGGGGCATTGGCGGTGCAGAGGGTAGGCGCTACGGCTGGAGTTCGGGGTTGGGATGAGACGGTGGCGTGGGCTGCGTCTCAGGCGATGGGCTGAGTTCGCGGTACTGAAAATTCCTGAAATGCCGCTCCGGACATTGTGTCGACGGCTTCGGCGATGAGGTGCTTTACCTGACGGATCCTGGTCCAGTCGTTAGTGCTCAACAGGAGCAGTGCGATCTTTCGTTTGCTCAGGTTTTGTTGGTATCGGATACCCCGGTCGGTGGTGATGAGCAGTTCGAATCCTGCGGTTTCGGCGGCCTCGATCAGATCTCCGTTTGTGTATTCTGCCCATCCACGGTCCAGCGCAGTCTCAACGACGTGGTTTGGGCGAAGGGAATAGACGAGTGGCGCGGGTACGTTGTGGTCGAGGAGAATCCGCATTCGGTGGGGCCTGATCAGGCAGCCGTGGTCCGCAGACTGTTTGCCGCATACTCCAGAACTTCATTGACCTGGGCGCGTTGGATTCCCGGAAACCACTCCAGGTATTCATCGACGGTGGCACCGCCTTCCAGATTTGCAAATAGCGAGGCGACCTGAACGCGGGAATGACGGAAAACCCATTCCCCTCCCAGTTTCAGGGGGGTGCTTTCAACGGCGGAACAACCTGACCAGTCCAGCATTTTGATTTTGCGCTCTCTTCTGATTATGGCAAAGAGGGGAAGGGATGGGGTGCCGTCACCGTTTGAACTCGAGGTCGTCTTGGGAATCAAGCGGGGGGATGTCGGCTGCCGTCGTCTGGTGAATGAAAATGAGGGTGCCGTTGCCGCACTGGCACCCGGACCGTAAGAATTCCGGTGCACAACCGTGGGTAAGGTACAGTAAGCAAGCAATCAGAGACAATTCATGAGCCTGCCTGAACCGCAATCCGTTACGTTTACATCTTTATTTGCTGAAATCGAAAATGGCACCATTAAGATTCCGCAGTTCCAGCGCGATTTTGTATGGAGCAAAGCGAGGAGCGCCAAGCTGCTTGACAGTATCGTCAAGGGTTACCCGATCGGCACATTCATCCTTTGGAAGACAAACGAGAGACTGCGATCAATTCGTAATCTTGGGGGCGTTGCCTTACCAGATACGCCGTCGGGAGACGCAGTCAAATATGTCCTCGACGGCCAACAGCGTCTCACGAGCCTATTTGTAACACTCAAAGGGCTGACCATCGAAAGGGACGAGCAGCGAGAGGATTATTCGCAGTTTTGGGTCGATCTGACGGTGAGTGAACATGAGGAGATCATCCTGATGGAATCCGCCGGTAACGTCGGTGAAAAGACCATTCAGTTGAATGATCTACTGTCTGGAGATTTCGCCTACCTTGCTGGTTTTCCCAAGGAGTTGCAGGAGAAGATCCGAACCTACAAGAACCGTATCGAGAGCTATCAGTTTTCCGCCATTCTG